>DYNZ01000427.1 GCA_020720805.1 Leptospira biflexa
TAAAAGTGGGGTCAGGCTTGACAAATGAGCTTTACGCTCAATTTCATCCTGGTGTTAACCAGTTCTCAACGGCCAAATCAGGAATGCGGGAAAATTCTTTAACATTCCCGGTGATGATCGTAAGACCCAACGCGCTTGCTTGGGAGGCAATCAGTAAATCATTACTCCCGATGGGAGTTCCTGCATGTTCTAAAGCAACCCTGAGCCTGGCGTAATGAAACTCTGCGTTTTGTCCTAAAGGTAATATCTCTATTGTTTCGAGTAGTTGGTCAACCTTTGCTGTCAGTGGATGCGAGCCCTTTTTGAGAGCGCCATAACGTAATTCACAAGCAACTATTACACTTGTGCAACATGAATCAGCATTCCCGAGAGATGCAATTTTCTGTGCCGCGTATCCTTGCGGTTGCTTGATCAGATCCGATAGGATGTTCGTATCTAAAAGATATTTGAGCTTGACCATATCAGAAAATATCCTCGGCCTCAATCAGGGTGTCGGGGATTTCTGGGAAATCCTCTTCGGCGGGTTCCCAGCTGGCCAATAACCCAAGCAGATTTTTTCTCTTAACTGGTTCTACAATGAGCCGGTCGCCATCTTTGTGAATAATGGCTTCATGCCCTTCCAATTCAAATTCTTTTGGGATTCTTAACGCCTGATTCTTTCCATTACGGAACAAGCGAACATGTCGTTCAGGTTGCATGCCTGTCACCTCCTCTGTTTTAAATATTAGCATATGTTAAGCATATGCCAGACTGGTTGTTTTGTAAATGTAAACGTTGCCTGCGCGGAAAAAGGATTCAAACGTGTGGGGATAGTATGGGTAGGGTCAGGACGTACCACAAACCCCCACCGCCTCCGGATTCCGCTACCGCTCCATCCAGGCTACTTTTGTTAGGGGTCAATCCGGGCCAGACCTCATTTGAATTCAATGAAGTCGTAGTTCATGAGACCCAGGAGCAGGGTCATACGATTGAGGGGAGATTCCTGAAAACCGTAATGAAGATAAAAATCTCTTG
>DYNZ01000428.1 GCA_020720805.1 Leptospira biflexa
ACCATACTTCCACTTGTGCGGCTTTCGGAGTAGAGAACACCAAAAAGAGAAGAAGAAGGCCGCCAATCACTCATCGCACCGGAATGTGCCAGTGAACTCTTCATTGAAGGGTGGGATTGGGGGGCAAAAATAAATGCGTCCCCTTTTTCCTGTAATAGCCGCATTAGCTCAAACTGAAAAATCCCCTACGATCCTTTGCCAGCCGGTTATGCGGAGCGGTGGACATACAGGCCATGCCACTAAGTTGGCAGAACTATGGAGAGGAAAAAAGATGAAAAAACTCGGAATTGTATTGTTGGCTATTGGCACACTTTGGGCTGTAATTGCCTATAATACAGACACGACAGTATCGACTGGTATTGTTTCGGGTCCGAGAATGTACAACGTGGGCCTTATGGATAATCGGCGCAACAATCTATTGATAGCGGCTTTATTGGTTGTTGTTGGCACGATATTTTTTGCTGTGGACAACATCAAAAAACCGTCGAAACCCGCACAACCGTTGGGAGATTCAATGCAAAAGGTGGACACTCGTAAGTGTCCATTCTGCGCTGAATTCGTTAAAATAGAGGCAACAATTTGTCGATTCTGCCAAAAGGATCTGCCACCAATTTCGTACCCTGCTGAAAACACAGACATTGAAAACACAGTAACTTTTGAAAATCGTGTTTTATGTCGTGATGGCAGCTGCATAGGTGTTATTGGTAAAGACGGTAACTGCAATGATTGTGGAAAACCTTACAAAACGGATAATTCGCTAAATGAACCCGACTGTGAGCCACACGACTCATCCATAATCTGTCCAAAATGTGGTTACCAGAGAACAGAAAGTGATAACAATATACCAGAGTATGAATGTCCAAAATGCGGAGTAATTTATGCCAAGGTAAAACAAGGGGGAAAAAACCAGTAGTGTCCGATTAAGAGGCAGAAAAATGGGACTGATTTAATTCTGGGTAAGAGAGGAAAAGGGTCAGGTCTTGAAAAATAAGTTTTTTCAGGAAGAGGGGAGAA
>DYNZ01000429.1 GCA_020720805.1 Leptospira biflexa
TTTTTACGGCCATTCTCTCCCAGAATTCGGCACTCTTGCTGCTTGATAATATTGAGTAATTTATTTGCCATAACTGCTGGTTCTCTTGGATGAACAAAATAGCCAGTAACTCCATCCTCCACAGCTTCTCTTGCCCCACCCACATCTGTGCAAACAACCGCAAGGCCTGCTGCCATATATTCAACAATGGCATTGGAAAAGCTTTCCGAACTGGACGACAACACCCCAATATCCATGCAGCTCAATAGCTCAGGGATGTCCGTACGGCTGCCAAAAAAACGCACATTGTTTGCAATGCCAACCCCCTGAACTAATTTCTCTAAATTTGCTCGCTCTGGGCCATCTCCAACCACAACAAAATATACGTCTGGTTTTTCCTGTATTACAAGTTTTGCCGCCTCAAGGAATACATCAATTGCCTTAACCGGTCGCAGGTTGGCAACGCTGCCAACGACCACTGCATTTTCCGGAACCCCTTGTTCTATCCTGAATTCCCGCCGTTGGGTTTCATTCGCCCTGTAATATCGCTCCACTTCAATGCTGTTATGGATTACCCGTATCTTATTCAAAGCGATACCTTCCTGTTTTGCTGCCCACTGCCGTGTGCTTTCCGCATTGGCAAGAAAACAGGTGACCCACCTGTTCAGCATTTTCAGCATTAACAACTCAAATTTGGTATGCCAGTAGCCCTGATTCCTCCTGGCAGCTATCACCACCGGAGTATTCGCCAGTTTGGCCGCAATGATGCCGATCTTATTTCCATCAACAAAATACGCCTGAACGATATCGATCTGCCACTTTCGCAAAAAATTGGCAAACTGTAAAAGATGCCAATAACTCATCGGATGAAGGAAGGATGTCACTCCAACATCAACCACCTCGCAATCATGGAAGTCATTTTTTAACCACTCCGACGAGCGCAATACACAGAGATATGGAAGAAACCTGGCCCTGTCCAGATGCTTAATCAGCATCAGCAACTGCTTTTCTGTCCCGGCGGTTGGGGATTC
>DYNZ01000133.1 GCA_020720805.1 Leptospira biflexa
GATCAACCGAACAAAGATATTCGCCTGGTTGTCGCTGACGGGGGTCTGCGCATGCGCGCATTACCTAGCCTCAAAGGGTCTGTGGTTATATTGATACCAAAGGATTCTACAGTTCAAGTTCTGGAAAAGAATGATAAGCAAGTAAATATTGGAGGTAGAATCGGGTACTGGTATAAGGTCGTTTGGAAAGAAAAAACAGGCTGGGTGTTTGGTGGCTTTTTAGCAAAAATTGATCACTTGACTGATGAACAGAGCAGGATTATCGAAGCGATGTCTGTCTCTTTCCATCAGATCAGAGAAAAAACCCTTGTTACAAATTACAAGAAGGGAAGTTCAGAAGGGATAACTCTGCGACTTGATGAAAAGAATTTTTCAGTTGGATGTTCTGCTTATGCCGGATCGGTATCATTGTCAGGATTGGTGAAGATACTCCCTGCACCGACTATCTCCGTGCAAGTTTATAGAGCTAGTTTTTCCTCCAGCGACCATGGAGATGTCGTGCGTGGATTGGCGAAGGATTTCACGGTAACCATTCAGCGCAAGGATGGGAAGATCATAATCGATTCCGATATTGCCGTCTGTGGAGGTCCTTGGAACGAAGTTGAATTCACCATAACTCCGTAATCAGGGCTAAGGAGGATAGATGTTCTATGTTGGTATTACCACGGCTTAATGCCGCAAAGAAATTGGCTTTAATCTACAGATGATTGGTTTCAGGCATCCTCCTGTTTCCAGGAGTTTTATCTTGTGATGCAATGGATTGGGGGATGCCTCTTTGGTCTACGCCAGAGCATCAATATGTTGTCCCATTCCCTCTGGATTGGCAATCTCCAGCATTTGGATCAATTGTTGAGCCTGGGTTTGTGATGCGTCGATAGTTTTTTTCAGGATGGAAACTCCTGCTTCGGCCTGTACTTTTTGTAACGCCAGGGATGTGCTGGCTGCTGCGATATCCATTGTTTTACCTCCGTACTTTACTTTTTTTATTATCGGCTACCAGAATATCGAAAGTTGAATTTGCTCGACTGATTTCATATTGAATAACTATCTATACCGAAAAGAAATTGGTTTTCGACTCACAGGATGTGAGGAGTGCCGGATTTGACACGGCAGCTTTATGTGACGTCCTGTCACAGCTGCATGAGTTACATCCTGTAACTCAGATGTCAAAAATCCGGCCCCGAAGACGCATCGCTTTCCTTTTTACATTTTATGATTTCGGAAGCGATACGCACGCTACGCGGCATCGCCCTGAGGAACCAAATCTTTTAGGATAACGACGCTTGTGCTTAGCTTAGTTTATCCCGAACGCTGTCGAGGAATCGAACAACCCAAAAATGCGAAAAACACTCTCTTTGCAGTATATTTTGGTAATTGTGTAAAAAAATACAGCTCAAACTCCATAGTAAACCAAATAGGGGATCGTTGCGTCTGTCAAGAAGATCTTGACATTTTGAAGTATCAAATTGAATATGGATCGTGCTCTTTTTAGGGGTGCCGCAAGGCTGAGAAGATACCCTTAAAACCTGATCTGGATAATGCCAGCGAAGGGAAAAAAGATTTTGACATCAAGATCTCCGGTTATTGCCTTTCTCGCATTATCCTCCTCATAAACTTTGGTAGGAGGTACCTTTTTGGAACAACTAATTTCCCGTGGAATTCTTTCTGGTTTTTTTGAAGAGCTTCATGATTCGATTGAGCTGGATGTTGCTATAGTGGGTGCCGGGCCCTCTGGGCTGGTAGCATCGGCACAATTGGCGCTGGCAGGATTTAAAACAGCACTCTTTGAGGCTGCTTCGGCGCCTGGCGGGGGGATGTGGGGGGGGAGCTATGATGTTTCCCCGGATTATAGTACAACAGGAGGCTCTTTTTATCCTGGAGGAGGCTGGCATTCGCTATCACTCCTATACAAATGGGCTATTTACGGCAAACTCTGTGGAAGCTACCTCCGCGCTGATACACCGGAGTGTTCATGCAGGCTCTAGGATCTTTACCAACATGTTTGTTGAAGACGCGGCGGTGGATCCAGATACGGGTGCCATTCAAGGAGTTGTGGTCAATTGGGCTCCTGTGAACCGCCAGCAGATGCATGTCGATCCTCTTGTGTTTACTGCCAGAGCGGTTGTAGATGCGACCGGCCACCCCGCCTATATCGTCCAGACTGTTTTTTCTAAAAATCCTCAATTGTCGCACCTGCATCCGCAGGGCGTTCCGGGGGAGCGTTCTCTAGCTGCCCAAGAGGGTGAGCGACTGACCGTTGTCCACACTGGCAAGGTTGCGCACCAGGCCTTTATGTGTGCGGTATGGCTGCCAATGGGGTGAGCGGCAGCTTTCGAATGGGGCCGGCCAATCTTCGGCGGTATGCTGCTGTCTGGTAAAAAGATTGCTGAATTGATTGTCCAGGATTTGCTTCAACCCCGTGGATAATTTTGGCCTGTATGTAATTTTGAGCGGCGATCCGCGCAGATACGAAGAGATTGCAGGGCTTTGCGTACGACGCGCTGTACGTATGCTACAGCTTCGGGAGAAAAATCTGTCGGATCGTCCTCTGCTCAAACTGGCACAGCGATTAGCGAAAATTACTCGTGGCAGCGATACCGCTTTTTTTGTCAATGACCGCGTGGATATTGCTCTTTTGTCCAGAGCAGATGGTGTCCATCTGGGGCAGGAGGATTTGGAGATTGCTACAGCGCGTCAGCTAGCAGGTTGCCTCCCTAGCGAATCGCCTTTACGCATAGGGCTATCCACCCATTCACCAGAAGAGGCGCGTCTGGCGATGCAATGTAAACCTGACTACATTGGTTTTGGCCCAATCTGGGATACTATAACCAAGGTGCGGCCCGACCCCGTGACTGGCCTGGCTCCATTGCGCCAGACACTCAGCAATGCTCTTTGTCCTGTAGTTGCTATTGGCGGTATTTTTCCGGAAAATCTGGATGAAGTGCTGGATGCAGGCGCGCGCAATGTGGCTCTAGTTCGCTATCTTATGGAGCATTCGAATCCTGATCGAGCAATTGTAGATTTGCAAAAGCGATTGCGTCGGTGCGGGATCCTCTAAGCTATGGCTGCAATATTGATTGCTGAATGTTTTCTTCTGGCTGGGTCACTTTTATGCTGCGTTTATATCGTTTCTACTCCTCTGTTTTGACGGACAGGCGGTATGCTCTTGGTTTGCTATTTTTTTTGATGTTGGCATTGTGGTCAGGATTTGCCAATGAGCAGAATTTGCCGGCACAGAGTCCGACCTATAAGGCTGCTCAATCAGATTATTCCCCTTTAACAAAGAAGAAGCCAGGGGATCACCCACTGCTTGCCTCCTTGGAAAAAAAATATCGAGGGAAAAAGCCGCAGAAATGGGGGGCTTATCTACCTGGAATTTTACAGAAGTTTCCTACCCAGGAGAAAGAGCTGGCGTTAACTCTAGATGCCTGCGGGCACTATGGCGATGGCTATGACCGTTCTCTGGTCGCTTTTCTGTTGCAGCATAAGGTTCCGGCTACTTTTTTTGTCTCAGGTCGCTGGATTAAAAAGCACAGGGAGGATGTAAAAAAATTGGCTGCTATCCCCTTTTTTGATGTGCAGAATCACGGTACCTGGCACCGCCCCTGCTCGCTTAATGGGCGTTCTATTTACGGTATCAGGGGAACCTGTAGCGTGCGCGAGATTATTATTGAGGTTGAGGACAATAAAAAAGAGATTGCCGCATTGACCGGCAGGACTCCTTTATTTTTTCGATCGGGTACAGCCTATTACGATGAGCATTGCATTGAAATAGTACAAACACTGGGAAGCCGGATTGCCGGTTTTGCCGTGGTCGGTGACGCCGGGGCAACGCTGCCCGCACAGACAGTCGCCTGGAAACTATTGCATGCCAAACCTGGCTCCATTATCATTCTTCATGTAAATAGCCCCCGCAGCGGCACGAACGCTGGCGTGCGCTACGCCGTGCCACGACTGCTCAAGCAGGGCTACCGTTTTGTGTTATTAAAGGATATAAAAGAATTTTATTAAAAATAATTTGCATTCGAAGCTGATTGATTTTGAATTGCGGAACAAAATAACAATAAAAAATATTTTTTAAATTTCTGTTATTGGCCTGCGCTGGGCATTGTTGAAGCGTCAGAAAGTGCGAAAAGCACTTTCTGCGCATTTAAATTGGTTGCAGTTAAAAAGTAACCACGCGATCGCATTCAACAATCCAATTGGCCAGGTCTGCCATGACAGCTTTTTTGGCTCCTTCAAAATAGGGTGCGTTTTTGTGGATACCGCACCTGGCCATGCAGGTTCCGCAAACCTTGACCTCGACGTTTTTCTTGATTAGATCTTTGAGCATCTGCGAAAGATCCTGATCGTATGTTTCGGGCATTTTGCAGACATCTCTGGCCATATCAACAGAATCGTTCATAAGAAAAATTTTGACTTCGTGGCCAGCCTCCAAAAGCTTGCCTGCCAGGCGCAGACCATTCCAGGTAACATCAGTGCCGTCATAGGGTAAGCGGTTAAAAACTATCAGTACTTTCATTTTGCTTCCTTCAATAATATTTTCATGATTTGCTGTGCTGTCTGGTTTTCTACGATATAGCAGGTTTTTGTGCCGTACTTTTTGGGAAAGACAATACCAGCGTTTTTTAGAATACCTAAATGCTGGGAGGATGTAGATTGTGAAATCCCCATAGCGTTTGATACATCAGTTACGCAACATTCATCATCCATCAGCAGTTCGACCATTTTCAGCCGAATCGGATGCGCCAATGCCTTTAAGATTTTGCTCTCCTTTTGGTAATCCAAAAAAACCTCCATTTGATTGTATCGTATTTCCATAATAATACAATATTAGAATAATACGATGATAGGTCAACCTTTTTTTTTCCAAAAAACCTATAATCATTCCGTACATTTCTGAAGATGAGAAAAAAAAAATTTTTTCGATTTTTTCCCTTTTAGAAGTTACCAACTACCCTGATTATCGAGTCTACCGTAACCGCGTTAAGCCAGAATAAAAAGTTATGCAGAGCAAGATCCTCATAAGATGCATAATCGTAATTAAATCAAAGTGAGCCGCCAGCACTCGCAGTTGATAAGGCGGATTGAGCTTTCGAAATTGTCCCTTATTCCGTTAGAGTTTGATTTTAGTTGATAAAAAGGAACCC
>DYNZ01000430.1 GCA_020720805.1 Leptospira biflexa
GGGGGCAATCTCTTTCACGTTTTTCAAGGATTCAGGGAAAAAACAGGAAGATATGGCAGGCGGGTCTCCCGTTGTTGCCACATCTCCCCCGGCCGTGAAAAAGTCGACGGAGGATACCGGTAAAAAAATAGAAAACGAATCAGCTCCATCCGCACGAAAGGACATCATTTATACTCCTACGGGCTTGTCTGACAAGATGAGGATGGC
The DNA here is from genome assembly GCA_020720805.1 of Leptospira biflexa. Taxonomy (GTDB): domain Bacteria; phylum Spirochaetota; class DYNZ01; order DYNZ01; family DYNZ01; genus DYNZ01. The sequence goes on from DYNZ01000430.1 coordinate 208, forward strand.
TATGGAGTTGCGGGAAAATCCCAGCAGCGACAGTGTGAAACAATTGGCTTCTTTCCTTGATGATGCGGAATCGTCAGTTGCTCAGGAGGCGCTTGACAGTCTTGGCTATATTGGCTCGAACAGCGACCTCAAGCAGATGGTTCTCGATATTCTCATCAATAAAATAACAGATGATGGTTATGCATATCGCGGTGACGCTCTTCTGACTGCCGCATCTCTTGATGACGGCAAACAGTTATTGCCGGTTATTGAGAGGGTTGCATCATCCGACGAAGAGGGAGTCTCTACATATGCTATTCGTGCATTGTCTCTTTTGGAGGCGAAAGACAGTGTTCCCGTTATTGCCGGCATACTTGGCAAATTGCAATCTTCCGACGACAGACGCACCGCCTTTGGCACCCTTGCCACGATCAATACTCCGGAGGCGGCTGCGATTTTAGAGAAAAATCTTTATTCCCAGGAACCAACCCTGCAACAGGACGCTGTTTGGGCTCTTTCTTCAAGCGCCTCAGGCAATCGAGTTGAGTATCTCGTCAAGGCTGTTGCCTCGGATGACCTTGCGCCCCAATCCTTGGCTGTCCTTGCGAAAAGTCAGGCGGGTCCTGCTGTTTTTGGCAGCATTTTGCAACGTGAGGATATGTCCACGGATAAAATCAATCAGGTGCTCAAGATCATTGAAGATAATACGGTTCATGCGCCAGGGCATGTTCGCTTGGAAACCGCTGCCATCATTGAACCCCTGTTCGATAACCCGAATCCGGATATACAGATTGCCGCCATAAGGGCCCTGGGAAAAATCGG
>DYNZ01000431.1 GCA_020720805.1 Leptospira biflexa
TCGCCGCCGCCTTGCCAGTTTATGAGCTTTGAAATGCCGCCTTGCTCGCCTTCTATTACCTTCTTTAGACGCTCAACAGGTATGCTGTCAACATATTCCATTTGTTCAATGCTGATATATTGTCTACCCATTTTGAGTGCAACGGCACTTGTAGTACCTGAGCCGACGAAGAAATCAAGAACCAAATCATTTTCTTCGGTGGTAAGTTGGATAATTCTTCGCAAGAGTTTTTCGGGTTTTGGCGTGCTGAAAGATTCGGATGCAGGAAAAAGAGCGTTTATCTCTGCTTTTGATGTTCGGTTGCTGCCAACTTCGGAATGTGTCCAAATAGTTTCAGGGGGACGGGATGAATTTTCATCACCATATATGCGGTAATATGGCGACCATCCCTTTTGGCTTTTTATCCATTCAATACGGTTTTCCTCTTTTTGAACCTTTTCTTTGCTCCATCTCCAAGCGCCGTCTGATCCATCTTGTAACTTTGGAAACACTTTTGTCCCATCAGGCGCAATTAACGCATAGTAAAGATTGGGGCGAGCCGCGCGAGTCGAGCCTTGCCCTCCCATTCCTCTAAGCGGCTTCAGGTAATAATTCCTTCCGCTTTCATCAACTTTACTGTAGTGTGCTGGTGTTTCGCCGTTTTCAGGGGAGATTCGGTTAATCGTAAGTTCGTCTATGGTTTTGGCATATACCAAAATATGATCGTGGCGAACAGAGAAATATTCCGCGTCCATTCTTGGGCTATCTGATTTCTCCCAGATAACATTGGCTACAAAATTCTCTCTCCCAAATATTTCGTCGCAGAGCACTTTCAAATAATGCGCTTCGTCATCGTCAATATTTATCCAAATCGAGCCGTCGTTGCTGAGAAGTTCTCTTGCAACCTCCAGCCTGTTCTTCATAAAAGTTAACCATGTTGAATGATTGAAATGATCGTTGTATCCAAAAGAGTCCGTCCCCGTGTTATATGGCGGGTCAATGTAAATCAACTTCACCCGTCCGCGAAA
>DYNZ01000432.1 GCA_020720805.1 Leptospira biflexa
AAGGGGTTGCAGCTTTTCAGCTGCAACCCCTTTTTATTTTATTGGTGCCACGGCGCGAATCGAACGCGCGACACCAGGATTAGGAATCCTGAGAATTGTAACGATAACCCACCGTTTAAACTACTATTCTCAGCAGCATTCATCCAATTTGCTCCATTTTTGTTCCACTTGAGTTTTAGCTAACTTTACTCATCGCAAAAGATCAAATTAATTTGTTTTTATGTAAGCCTATTCTGAATTGACTGTTACTATCAGTTCATCGCCAGCACAAGCAGTTTCTTCCAGCACGATAATCCCATTTACACGATACTTGTTTCCTTATTACACGTTGATATGTTAGCCGCCATTAGATATTGTTGGTGCCATGGAAACTATTATGACATTTTACCCTTAGGAGTCAATGGATCTCTTCGGCTAAGCCGTTGTAAATAAATTGCTATAACGATCTCATATCGTGAACGGCATAAGGGGCCGTAAAGAAACAGATAAAATGTAATGGTTATTTCTTAACTTAACGGCCCCTAAACAGACTGGGCGCCACAAGAGAAGCAAAATGTATGATGAAAAACAGTGAACTTGAAGCCGTAGTCATGCCGGACGGAACAATTCAGCTTGAATGGATTGATTCCTCGCGTACAGTCAGCAGGGCCTCGTTGTCCTTGCAGGAGGCGTTGCATAGAGTCTTCCTGGAGAAGCCGGAAGACTGGTTATTTTCCCTGGGGTTCTATCGCAGGGAGTCCCGTTTTTCGCCCTCTCTGGAATTCTGGCGGCAATTCGCAGCTCTGTTTGTTCGCAAACTACGGCTGTCATCCGATCTTGAGCAAATGCGGGAACAGGTGGAGATCCATCTTGACGAGGAGGAACTGCACGGGTTTCTTGGCCGCGTGCCACCCATGACCGGTGGCGAGCATGTGGATGAAGATCTTCTACGTTCCCTCTGGCTGCGCCTCCATGATGTTTTTACCCGCGCCATCGCTTCGTTCTCCGGCTCGGTTGCTGATTT
>DYNZ01000433.1 GCA_020720805.1 Leptospira biflexa
CAGCAATTCAGCTTAAAAGTAATAAATTCCTTTGATGTTTGGTATGGGCATAGAAGGTCTGTCCTTGCAACGTATAATGGATGGTAAGTATTTCATCTGCCTGTTTACTATTGTTTTTTACCTCCTTTGCAGTTAAGATTTTGGGCCCTGATTTCCATAGAGCAGGGTATCGCTATATTATGTTATCCGGTAACTATGGGATCAAACCGAATTTGGATTTTTCTTTTCAGTAGGGCTTCTATAGCCATGAGGTCGATGTTGATCAAGGCCAACATGTTGCGTATTCTTTCACTCAATTTGATAATACTGGTTTTGCCTCCCAGCAAACTTTTAATGGCATTTCCCAGTAAGGTCAGTTGTTCAATCAGATGGGCAATCTGCATACATTGATAGTAGTTTTTAGTGGCGTTGAAGTTGACCCTGCTGTACTTGTGCTGAAGGTTGTAACCAAGGTTTTTCTGGGTGTTAAATCCTTCATTTTCAATCTTCCATCGCAGGCGTCCGGTTTGTTGGAGGTTGGTGGCTTCCTCTGCATTTTCTATTTCCAGGTTGGTAATCCATGAAAACTTGTTGCCCGCTTCCTCCCACCTTATCCACGAGAGTCGGTGTATTCCCAGAGGCAAATCATCCAGGTAGGATAGTTTTCCTCTTTTGGTTTTCAGGCTTTTCTTGTCGGGTCTGAGGGCTATTTCTTCATTGAGGTCTTTAAGCGTTCCTTCTTTGATCACAAGTAAATAGTCCCATAGATTTGCTTGACAAAGATCCATCACCGGGGCATTGGCATACAGGGCGTCTGCCACGATAAGCACTGGCAGACGCGGGTAGAGTTCTTTTATCTTTGCCGCCAACCGCTTAAATGCTTTGAGTTCACAATCCTGTTTATCGTGTTCCCCTGCTTCGTTGTTTTCCAACCAGACGCTGGCCAGGCTGATGCAGAAACCGTTTCCTGCTATCAGCTTAGCTTCCGGAACGGCATGAGAATAAGTAACTGCCTGGTTCT
>DYNZ01000434.1 GCA_020720805.1 Leptospira biflexa
AAAAAAAAAGCCAATTAACTCTGATGGTGATAGAGTTAATTGGCTTTGAGGTGGCATCCTGGGGGATGCCGGTTCGGTGCCTATTTGATTGTGGGCAGTTTTAGGTCTTGTTTAGGACCTGGAGGTTATCCGAGGACTTTAAGGCAGTAAACTAATGCCTTGGTGTCTTTGCGGATGCGATCTTCGACCTGACGGCGGAGCTTTGTAATTTCTTCAGGGGAGGGCAGACCTTCTGATTGCCAAGGTATGAGGTCTGATTCTTTGGAGCAGATTTCCTCTTGTCGCTGAATCAGGAGGGCTTTGACGACTTCTCGAAACAAGGAAGGGGTCAAGGTGGTGTGATTTTTTTCATTGTCGTAATTGCAATTTTCACAACTATCATAGCTGCAATTAGTACATTCCTTAGGAATATGTTTGATGATTGGCATTTCCGTATCAAAATTGGAGAGCCATAATTTTGAGATATTGTTTTTTGGAGTACAAAAAATAACAATCTCTTTTTGATACAAACTGTCGCCTAACTTTAGGCCATCGAGATATTCTTGGCAGTTTTTGTGAATTTGGTGAGCAGCCAGTTGAAACTGCTCATTTCTGGCAGTTAGTTCGAGGCCCTTGGTGGTCAGGTCGGTGTCGGTGATGGTGATGGTGGTGTTAGTTTTCATGGTCGTTCCTTTGCCGGTTTTCGGCCTTGGGGTGATTGCCCTTATTGGGCGGTGCCTGGTGGCCCTTATATATAGTGGGCCGGTGCGTGTGTGGTGATGCGTGACGTGTAAAAACGTGTTATGGTGAACGGTAACACAATGATAATAGTCCGTCAAGGGAAAAAATGGCGGTGAATGGTGATAAATGGTATTTTTAGTGTGACGGCCAGGAATAGCGTTGGATGGCCCGTGACGGGTTTGTGGTGTTTTTGTGGCGGATGGTACGGAAATGGTATGGAAAGAACGTGGCGGTGCGGTTTTGTGTGTTTTTTGGCCTATGCCGCCCGCCTTGATGTGTT
>DYNZ01000007.1 GCA_020720805.1 Leptospira biflexa
AGGACGCGGTTATGGCGGCTCGTGCTGAGCTTTGTCGAAGCAGCCCAACCGGTCAAATCTTGTGCTGAGTTTATCGAAGCATCGATGCTTATTGGTATAAAACCCGAGAACTAAAGTGTTTCGAGTATATTTTTCATTTCCTGGTTTGCCATATTTCACCGATAAAAATTAACCCCATTAGCGGTGCCGTTATCCCGTCTGGATTGAAAAGAAAGGCTGTTATGAAGCTTCGTAACAAATTGCTCACAATCTTCCTATCGCTTGTTATCCTACCTGTCGGGTTGGTGGGTATCATCGTATATACCTTAACCCAGCGCTATGTCAGCGACCTGATACATGACAACACCAAGGATCAAGCCCTATTATCCGTAGAATTGGTGGCCACAACCTATGAAATCACAATGACGAAGGTTAAAGAGAATCTGGGGCAAGCGCGCGCGCTCTTCTATCGAGGTGGAAGGGTTCAGATTGTACCTGGAGCACTAACCCCTTTGCGGATTACCAACCAGATCACCAAGGCAGAGGGTACGGTAGTGCTGCCTGCGATGACCCTGGGGGGACGTTTGCTGCTCAATGACACTCAGTTTGTGGATCAGGTAGGAAATCTGTATGGCGGAACCACTACCATATTTCAGCGCCTGCCGCAGGGTCTGCTGCGCATCGCGACCAATGTCCGAACAGCGAAAGGAGACCGGGCTGTTGGTACCTATATTCCACCCGAGTCGCCAGTCTATCAATCCATAATGCAGGGAAAGGCCTATTTTGGCAGAGCCTTTGTGGTGAACGCCTGGTACCTGACTGGATATGAGCCGATTTTTGCCCCTGACGGCAAGGTTGTGATAGGCGCGCTCTACTTTGGTGTCCCTGAAAAGATATACCAGGAGATGCTCAAGGACAAACTGGCAAAGGTAAAGGTAGGCAAACAAGGATATGTGTTTATTCTAAATGAATCTGGTGTTTATGAACTCTCCCAGAACCGCAAAAGGGATGGAGAGAACATACTGGAGAGCCGCTCGAAAACAGGCAATTATATTATGAAGGAGTTGCTGCAAAAGTCTGCTCAATTAAAACAAGGGGAGTCAACCCAATACCAGTATGAATGGCGCAATCCTGGCGAGAAAAAAGAGGAGGCTAAAACGGTAGCGCTGGCCTATTTTGCCCCCTGGAAATGGACGATTGCCGCTTCTGTTTTGGACAGGGAGAAAAACGCGGTGTTGGTGGAGATCGGCTGGATCATCGTAGCATTGCTGGTATTGATGTCTGTTATTGCAGGTTTGCTGGCCTGGTTCTTTGGACGGGATATAGGCAATCGAGCTGCCGGGGTGGCTGATATTGTGAACCATTTCAGCAAGGGCAATCTGAATTTGAATATCTCTTCGGCTCTGGTGCGGCAGCGCGATGAGCTGGCCTTGATCGCCAGGAGTGTTGCTGAACTGGTGAAGAATTTGAGGGAAATTATTGGCAATTTGAAGATTATGGCTATAGAAATGAATCAGTCATCTGACGTTATGCGTCAGATTACAGTATCTTTCTCCGATAGTGCTCAAAATCAGGCTGCCTCAATGGAACAGATTTCCGCAACGGTGGAGGAGCTATCCGCTGGTATGCAGGCTATCGCGGATAATTCCCAGGAGCAGTTGCGAACTACCCAGCAGTTGTGGCAGAGCCTGGAGCAACAGTCCAAATCGATACAGGAGGTGGAGACCAGGATTACCCAGTCTACCCAAACCATGCAGGAGCTTGGCATGGATATGCGTTCCGGACAGCAGGCATTGCAGGATTTGCGTCAGAGCAGCAACCGGCTTGTGGAGGGTTCCCGTGAGATGATGAAGATCACGGAGATGATTACAGGAATTTCAGAACAGATCAACCTCCTCTCCCTAAATGCCGCAATAGAGGCTGCGCGGGCAGGAGACAGCGGCAGGGGGTTTGCCGTGGTGGCAGATGAAATTTCGAAACTTGCCGATCAAACAGCATCCAGTACCAAAAGTATCAACCAATTGCTGACGGGGCATCAGGAAGAGATTTCCCAGAGCAGCGGTAAAATGGATATTACTGAAAAATTATTGACAAAACTTGCCGGTAGTATGCAGCGCATCCAAGAGCTCTTTATCAGTATCAATACAGAGATGGAAAAGCAGTTTCGCCAGAACCAGGAGGTCAATGCCAATGCAAGGTTAGTAGGCAGCAAATCAGAAACCATCCGCGCTGCCACGGAAGAGCATTTGCTGGCAACGAGCCAGGTTTCCAATACCATTGGCGGTATTAATGAGAGCATTCAGGCTAACACTGCCAGCGCGGAAGAGTTGAGCAGCCAGGCTGAAGAGCTGCGCAATTATGCAACGCTCCTGGACAAGAAAATGGCTTTTTTCCGTCTTGATGAGAACTCCTAGTGGGCGGTCGTTTATCTCATGGATATAAACACCTATCTGCGCGACTCCAGTTTTCCCGACGTCAGAACAGCTCCAGGCGATCAACCAATTGCCTGGGGAGGGGATCTGGAGCTCTGGCGCCTGCTTGACGCCTACACCAACGGCATTTTCCCCTGGTTTTCTGAGGATAGTCCTATTTTCTGGTGGTCGCCAGATCCCCGTTTCGTTCTCTATCCGGATCAGATTCGGGTGTCGCGCAGTATGGAGCAAGAGCTGCGGCGGCAGAAGTTTACTGTTACCATGGATAATCAATTTTATCATGTGATCAGGGCATGCCAGCAGCCTCGCCGCGGCCAGGACGGAACCTGGATCACCGAAGATATTGTCGACTCCTATCTGGATCTCCATAAATTCGGGGTTGCCCACTCCGTTGAGGTCTGGCTTGGCAGCGATCTAGTCGGCGGCCTTTATGGAGTATCGTTAGGAAAAACCTTTTTTGGAGAGTCGATGTTCAGCCGCCAGAGCAACGCTTCGAAGATGGCTTTGATCCTTCTGACGCGCCTGCTGCATCATTGGCAATTCAATCTCATCGATTGTCAGGTCTATACCTCCCATTTGGAAAGCATGGGCGCGCAGATGATCCCGCGGGATGAATTTCTGGATACTGTTCAGGCGGATATCCAGAAACACCCAACTCGCGTCGGCTCGTGGCAGTTGGATTTTGCCAGGTTTATGGCCGAAGAGGTACATAATTAAACAGAAATTCACGATCCACTCTTCCCTGGCTGTCTTTGCGCAGCGCCTGGCGTAGTAAAGGGTATGGCGGTTGGATCGCTTCCAGAAAGGTACCTGTGCTGGCCGGAGGAGCTAACAGCAGGTTATCTAGTCCCGTAAGGGTTTCCGGCGGAAATCCTGAAAAAAGTTTTTGATATGATGGATCTCCTGTTTCGGGCGCTGGTTTTTTTGAAATCTCTTTTGTGTCAGAACTATAATAGGTATTCAGATGACGCAGATAGGGAGGAAGTTCTGCCAGGAAATCGTACTGCCAGCGCCATCCTTTGGTTAGAGAATCTGTCGGAACATTTTGGCGCAATGTCAGATAGGAGACTTGACGCAGGCCGGGCCCCTTACCGTCGATGCGGTACAGGAGCTGAAAGCGGTCTCTAAGATATTTGCCTTGAGAAGTGGTCCTGCTATTCACTCCAGCGCAAGATTGATCCTCCGGGTCGAGCAGGTTCACATAGGCCGGTTCTTTTCCTGACCACTGTAACTTGAGCCAGGGATGAGCCAGACGGCACCACATACCTGCTCCCGAGTTGGGAAAATAGATGGATTTTCGGGTAATGAGTCCCTTTGTTGCAGGAAAATTTTCTGGATATAGCCAGATTTGTCGATCTGTGAGAACGCCATTTGCGCTTGTGATTTTTCGTTCCAAATAGACATTGCTTGCGCGGAGCAGGCGATAACGGAGCTCTGGCCACCTGCTGTTGGCTGCCTCCAAAAATTTATCGCTGAATCTCTCAGGAAAGAGGTAAGATAGATAGGTGTAGGGAGATTCAGCCTGATGAATGGTAAAATCAACGCGCAGTAGAATTTTACCGTATCCGTTGGCGACCCACATGCTTTGCCGATTTGCACCATAGGAAAAGGAGTAAGAGCGGATTAACCATGAGCGGTGGCCAGAAAACTCATATTTATAAATTTTGTTAATCTGCCTACGTTGATTATAATAGATTTTATACTGGTAGCGAAGTTCAAGTTTGCTGTCGTCCTTAGCATGATGGGGCAGATGCTCGCGAATACTGCGGACAGGATAACGCAGAAACTGCTCGGGGAAATCAAAACCCCAGATCTCTTGCAACCAGGGCTGCCGATGCGGTGCGCTGGGAAATTCTTTAGGGATGGAATTTTTATCTATTGCTTTGGGTTGATTCTGGGGTGGAGTCTCTCCCGTTTTTTCGGGGACAAAAGGGTTGTCACTCTGCGAAAATCCGCTGCGGCCAAACAGAGTCATCATACATATCAGAATCGTTAATAGCGTAAAGGGCGCTCTCATGGATTTTTTCCTCCGTATGGGAACAAGGACGCAGATTCAGCCAGATGATCCCAGGTTATTAGCGGTGAGAGTGCGGAGATTAGGCGCATTTTTCAAGCCTATTTTCCAGGAAAGCAGAGATCCGCGCTAACCCATTTCAGAGAAATTCTTGCTTTTTTTGCAGGGTTGTCAATCTCTTCTTCAGAACAACGAGAAAAGGAATGAATTATGGCACATACCTATTATACGCCCGAATTGGGCAGCAAAGACGAGCAGGCCGAGGTGGTAGAGCTTCTCTGTTCCGTTGGTGATACCTTTGCAGAGGGGGATGAGCTTATGGTTTTGACCACAGATAAAGCGGCCTTCTCCCTGGAAGCCACAGATTCCGGAAAGGTGGAGAGACTCTTCGTTCACAGCGGCGACAAAGTTAGCTCTGGGGCGGCGCTGCTGGAGTATAGTCAGGTGCCATGAGCAAACGGTATAGCTTTCTTTGCCATCGTACAGTTATTATAGAAATAAATTTTGAATAAAGGAAATGAGGATAAAATGGATCTCATTGTAGTCGGAACTGTCGCATTAGATGATATTCGCACCCCATTTGGTGACGAGAAAAATCTACCTGGAGGAAGCGCTACCCATTTCAGTATCGCGGCAAGCCACCTGGTTCAGGTGGGGATCGTTGGGGTTATTGGAGAGGATCTGCCGGAAGCGCACCTGAATCTGCTCTCCGAGCGAAATATTGATCTGGCTGGCATAGAAAAACAGCAGGGTAAGAGTTTTCACTGGAAGGGTTTTTATGAGTATGACATGAATTCGGCACATACCCTTGATACCCAGTTAGGGGTGTTGGCGACCTTTGATCCTAAATTGCCGGCTGCTTATCGCAGCGTGCCCTATGTGTTTCTCGCCAATAGCGATCCGGATATCCAGATGCGTGTACTGGATCAATTGGATCGACCCAAATTTACTTTCCTGGATTCCATGAATTTTTGGATTTCCAGTAAAAAAGGGTCTCTGGAGAAGGTGATCCGCCGTGTCAACGGGGTTGTCTTCAATGAAGAGGAGGCGCGGCAGTTTTGCAACACCCCGAATTTGATCACCGCAGGAAATCGTTTGCTCGATCTGGGGCCATCCTTTGTGATCATCAAAAAAGGTGAGCATGGCTCACTTCTGTTCTCGCGGGATTTCTCTTTTGCGGCGGTCGCGTATCCAACAGAGAAAATCATCGACCCTACAGGAGCAGGAGATAGCTTTGCCGGTGGTTTTATGTCCTATATTGCCCGTCATGATCGCCTTGATGAGGATGTTTTTCGGGAGGCTGTAAACTTTGGCTCTGTAATGGCCTCATTTATGGTGGAGGATTTCAGCTACCGCAAACTGGTTTCCATTACGACCATGGATCTTCTGGAGCGGTACAATAGGCTCTACCAGTACATACATTTTGAACCATTGGATGCGCTTTAATTTGACAAAACTCCTTGACAACGAGTAGCTGTCAGGACATTTTGACAATCCTTTTCAGGGTTTTTTTTTGAGAAGTGTCTAGGAGAAGTGCCGGAGTGGCCGAACGGGGCTCCCTGCTAAGGAGTTGTCCGGGGCAACCTGGACCGTGGGTTCGAATCCCACCTTCTCCGATTGACAGACACCTTTATATGACATTCAAAATGCAGGTCGCAACCTCATATCAGGATATACTCATCGCAGACGCTGCCAGGGATGGCAAAATTCGTTTGACCATCAGCACTCCCTTGCCTATCGCAGGATCACCGCGGACGTGAATGAAACTCCCAGGTGGAGAGTTGCCATCTAACGGCTCACCCAGGTATCAATACGCCAGAGGGATGTATAATTGCGAACTATTCCGTGCTTTCTTTATGTTTCCATTTTATAGGGATATAATTCAAAAGTTGAGGGGCTAAGCGTATGGTAAGACGAGTTTTTTTTGGGTATATTTTGCTTCTGTTCTGTCTTGTGGTTTATCCCGTTCAGGCAATGGGAGACTATCCATTGGAGAGCCAGGTACTAACGCTCTCTGAAAAACTGGTTCAATCGTATTTAAAAAATCGAAATATCATTTTTAAAAAAACGATAGCTGTCATAGAATTTGAAAATATCGGACAAACAGCTCAGGACAATCATCTAGGTCAAAGCCTTACAGAAATTTTTTCCCAGATATTTAGCAACGCATCCAACTTTCGAGTCGTCGAGCGGCGTGATTTGAAACGAGTACTCAAAGAGCAGGCATTACAGCAAACTGGAATTACGGATCAAGGTGGTGTTGTCGAAACTGGTCGGATTCGGAATGCTGATCTTTTGCTGAGCGGAAGAGTAATTGAGGTTGGAAACGGTTTTCAAATCAATGCAAAGCTGACAGATGTCTCCAGCGGCGAAACGATATCCGAAACGGTGTTAGTTCAAAAAAAAGATCTACTTGCGACTCGTGAATATGTGTTGGATATGGCGTATGTGCAGAGAGCAGGTGTTGGCATAACGTTGACTGGCATGGGCTATACTATGAGCGGCAACGAAGTTTCCTGGCATCCCTTCTTCAACGAAGAGCAGACTGGTTTGCGCAGAAATGCCGGAGTGGAATTTCGCTATCGGTTCACGAAGAATTTAATGATGGGCGCCGGTGCGAATTGGATCTATGCGAATACCAGATTTTTCCCTTTACTGGCTTATGACAATTCAGGGGGAACAAATTTTAATTCTCAAGGTGCCTTTCGAATTGAAGGTCAAGGAATTTCTTTGCCTATTTTTTTATATGGAGTCATAAATCCATGGCGTCGTGTCAATTTTTTTGCATTCACCGGAGTCGAATATTTTGTGCTAAATTTTTCTGGATTATTTATTCCTTCGAATGGTAAAGGTTTTGGAATTAATGAAATCGGCCCACAACTGCATGGAGAAACTTTGGCTTATCACGCCGGTGGCGGGGTAGAGTTTTTTCTTGCTCCAAGGCTTGCGCTATCACTCCGCCTAAGCTATATGCATGGTACTCTGCTACTAAACGCGAAAAATGGAAGCGAACATCTGGATTTGAGTACTTCCACCCGGATTGATCTGAGTGGATTTACCTATCAACCGGCAGTTTCGTTTTATTTTTAGCGAATGCTTTATGGGTTGGGCAGCATCTTGAAATGATTACCTGAAGTTGATGTTTGCCTCGCGAGCAAAAAAAAACCCGGCGAAAAGCCGGGCTGTCTTGATCTTGTTCTACTAATAACGACGTTCTTGGCGTCTGAAATTATTATTGCTATTTCGGTCGTCTTTCGGAACTGCCTTTTTAACAACGATTTCTCGTCCCTGCAGATTCATGCCATTAGCCTCGTCTATTGCTTTTTGACCACCATCTTGGCTGCTCATTTCTACAAAGCCGAATCCTCTGGATTTACCGGAAAAGCGGTCCATGACAATCTTCACTGATGCTACTTCACCATAGGCGGAAAAGGCAGCCTTCATATCATCTTCCTTAACAGTGTAAGAAAGATTTCCAACGTACAAATTCATTATAAACCTCGAAAAATTGTAATCTGTCTGACAACACTCACCAAAAGTGGAACAAGATCTATTTCCGTTGTTGTCTGTTTTGAGGGTTTGCCTGCGATTAAGTAGGGTCGGTCTAGAAAACAAGAGGACAAAAGAAATGCTATATCCGAAAATTTGTTAACTTTGGTAAGAGAAAACTCCTGGTAGCAGCTTGCTGCCTATAGTATTGCAGATAGTACAAAATATCCAGAGTTGCCCTAAAAAGCAACAAAAAAACTTTGAATTTGTTCTACTTTTATAAGGAAATAGGATTAATTATACACATTATGTCGCTTATTGCGCTTTTGCATCCTGTTTCTGCGATTCTTTAGAACAGTAGGGCAGGGATGTTTGTATTTACCTGGTTCTGAAAATATAAACAGGCGGGCTAAATCCGCTGACATGGTGCTTATCATTCTCAATAATTGCCTGGATTTCGTTCAGACCAGTTTCCAGTGCCAGGTTATAAACCTTATATCCTTTATAATAGAAAAAAGGAGTTGGGGGCTTTCCCTTTATCTTCGGATTAGGTGTCTCGTGCTGGATCTTGCCATTTACCCTGAGAAGTATCCTGTTTTTCGGGAAAATTTTTATGGGTTGAATCCAGATTTGGATGCTTTTTTTGTCTGTGCGGATGTTGCGCGCTGGATTGGCAATCACGGCAAGGGGTAATGTTTTCACTCCGGAAAAAATCGAGATGTTTGCTACATGTGGCGGGTTATGCTCTTCCTTTGTGCGCATTGAGGGTAAGGGTAACCGATAGGCATCCTTGAACTGTTCCAGGTTGTGAAAACCGTGGATTGACTGCACTTGAACAGCGCCGGCTAAAATCGGAGAAGCTTGAAATTGCCCCAAGCTATTGTAACGAAAGATTTCGTCATTGCTGAAGATGGCATGAGCCAGATAGTCCTGAGGTGCGCCGTCCTGGACCGTCCAAATTTTGATTACATGGTCGCTGCCTAAACTGATAATTTTTTTGTCAGAAGCAACCCTTAAATCTTTTATCCAGCTGTCATGGGCAAGGATTGTGTGTAGTCTGTTCTTCTTTAAGTCCCAGAGATAAAATTTTGTTCCTCCATCGTCAAATAGGACAAAGCTTTCAGACAGGATCCTCACTAGTCGTATTGGTAATCCGGAAAAGTCTAATACTTTTAATACGGTTCCGGCAATGTCGCTAAATACGAGGCGATTGGTGCTGTTAAAAAAAATAAATTTATCCGCAGTGAGCCAGGCAATTCCTTGAATGCTCCCTGGTTGACCAGGAAATGTTATTTTACGTGAGACAGCTTTATTATGTTTGTCGTAATTGATGAGAGTTACTGTGTCGGGATTTTGGGTGGCATAGAGTATGGCGTCCTGTTTTGGAGCGAGTGCATAGGCGGTCACGCCGGAACTGATGCGGTCTGATGCGGTAACATACTGGATCGCATCCAGATTTTGTGTCTCTGATGCTTCGGATCTGTTTGTAGAGTGCTGTCCGACTATTTTTTCAGCCTTCGTTAAGGGAACTCGGTAAAGATTGCTATGGGTATCGAGAAAATAAATTGTTTTGTCTTCCCTGTCAATTTGATAGTCGGCTAACGGTTTGGGGAGATGATAAGTGTAGCGGATATGGATCGTTCGGTGTACTTTCTGTTTCTTATCTCCATTTTTGCTTTTGATAACTGTCGTTTCATAACGGCTGACTGAAGCTGGGCTCTCCTGGGTAAATTTTGATCTGCAACGGCTTCCTATTTGGAAATTCAGGATACGGCTTTGCGCTGACAAAACCTGGCTTCTTTGCGTGGAATGTCTGCCAATTTCGTACAGACTTTTCCCTGAAGAGATAAAGAGTCTATCGCCGTTATGGCATAGTCTAACTCCGGAAACCGGTGTTAGGTGATAGTCGATGGAGTGAAGTTTTTGTCCGGAGCCAAGGTGCCAGATCTGGATATTACCCTTCGTGTCTCCGGTAAAAAAAAGATCGCGCGTGACATCCATTGCAAACGCCCTGACGCCGGTGAAAGTTCCGGGAAAGGAGTTGATTTTCGCGCCCTGGCTGTCAAAAATAGAGAGCCTGTTTTCGGCTAATACCGCTACCCGATCCTGACCAGATAAGTTTTGATAGCTCTTTGTTTTGAGTACGCTGTGTAGAGATGTAAAAAAGGTTCGGGCTTTGCGCGGAGCAGTCGCTCCGATTGCCACTGTTTTTACTGCGGCATTCTCCAGTAGTAGGGTCATGGCAGCTCGTGAGGTATTTTCATGCATATCTGTCACAGATGTGTGAATATCAGAAATTTTTTGAAGGAGACGACCTCGCTGATCCCAGATGCAGGCTGTTGCATCAGGATAGATCGCGATATACTGGTGATCTCGAACCAGGGTATGCGTTTGTGTCGGCACCTCAGCATGGCAGCGACCCAGCATGATCTTTTCTTGATTCTTGAGGGTGTCCTTGGCAAAGACCGTGCGGACGAGGTGTGGAGTTGGTTTGTGTGCATACTGGACAAAATGGATTGCCTGAGCACTCTGGTAGACATTCGTTTGCGCATCAAATCGGATACCTGTCCTGGTGCTTTGCAAAAGCTTGCCGTCCAGATTCCAGAGATTCACTTCGCCATCTGCGGATACAGATAGCAATTGGGTATCCCTGGCTCGCCACGCAAGGTAGACAATGGTTGCCTGGTGCTCATGGAGTGTTTTGATCAGATAACCGGAATGGCTCCAGATTTTTATGGCAGTATCTTCTCCCCCGGAGACAAAGATTGGCTTTACTGGATGCGGCAAGATGGAGGTGATTTTGCCGGAATGGGTACTGTTTATAGAAAATCTGGTTTGCAGATAGGGTGGAAGTTTCATGTAAACGGAGTAGGCTTTGGTTTTTTGCACCGTTTGTCTCTGGGTAGGTGCAGGCAGGCTTAAAAGCATCATGATGCAGAGCAGCAGCAGGAATCTCATAAAACGGAGGCTCATAGGAATGATTTATCCTTAAAAGAATCGATAATGTCAAAAATGACAAGTGTCGCAATGGTGAAAACCATTCTATACTCGAAACACTTTGGTTCTCGGGTTTTATTCTGGCTAAAGGGTGCGTCGACATCGCTGGCACTGCCTTGCGATATCCGAAAACCAAAATGCCTTTAGTATAAAAGGGTTGGCTCTGCAATAATTGCGCAAGTAGAATAATAAGGAAAATGTTTTTTCTTCGTAATTTTTTTTATGATTGCGGTAATGAAGCCAACCAGATTATTTGCATTGACGTGGAAATGAAAATGATTTTTTATTGTATTGCAGTTCGCGAAGATAGATAGAAAAATCTCTTTCTTTGCGAAGTGAAAAATTTTATGATTTTCTGACATTCTCAACTTTCTCAATAACCAAGTCCGTTGCTGCGGACAGGTAGAATAAGGTGCGCTATGAATCAACTGTCCAAATTCGCAAAAAAAATTGCAATTGCTGTTCTGCTGGTTGCCTTAGGTAGCCAGGGAGCGGATATTTTTGCTGGTCCTACGATTATCAGGGATAACAGGGTGCAAGATACAGCTTTAACTCCAGTGCTGGGTCGCGGCTATTCGCTGTCGACGAACACATACCAATCCATCTGCATGAAAAATGTCAAATTGACGGAGCCTTCCTATGATATGGAGTATCATTTTATCTCCAGTTCGGATTCTGGCAATAGAACTCGTAGTACGACCAATACAGCCAGTAGCGATGTAAAAAATACCAAGTCTGTGAATACGGATCGCTGGCGCAACAGCAGCAGGAGAGATTTCAGCTATGCGCGTAGCAGCAGTTCGACATCAACTGTGGTAAATGGAGTTACCTGGTACAACTACGATATGTATGTTGTTATCGATCTCTATTCCTATTATGCCTCCGTTGATGAAAGCGTATCCAGGTTGAGTGATTCTGCTCTTATCCTTCTGCAAAAGAATGACCTGCCAGGTTTTTTTAACGCGTGCGGTGTGTATTACATCCGTTCGATTGGACGCAAGGCTAAATTTGTCTCCAAATTTACCTACCGCAGCCAATCCAAAACCCGCGATGAGGCCTTTGAAACGCAGTTGCGCACGGCGATTTCCACCTTCTCCACAGAGAGCAAAAACAGTCGTTTTCTATTCTGGGGGAAGAAAGAGACAACAACCACCTCAACGACCTCTACTGCCGAGCAGGGTTTTGCTACAAAATTTCACGAGAATGCCGAAAAGAACAGCCTGACGATCGAAACCAATGTCTTTGGCCTTGGAAAAAACGAGAAAGCTTCCATTATCTCCTATGACATGGACAGCTTTAAGGCAGCGATCAAAGACGGCTTTATCGCTATGCAAAATCCAGCGACCGGAAAAGTCAGCCATATTGAGGCGGTTCCATGGGTTGAAAACACTGAGTTTCAGGCGAATGTACGTTTGGATGTGCTGCCCGATTCAAGTAAGGGGACATCTGAAGAGAAAAAAGATGAGACCACTACGACAACTACCACCTCCAGCACTCCTGGGGCTGAGATTCTCGATTATGAAAAAAAGCTAACTGTAAACGAAAACGCTGAATTTTTCATCGAGGTAATGCGTGTAAACCGCAATTTGTGGAATATGTACTACAAGGCGAACATCTGCCAGAAGGAGATCCTTACTAACTGGAAGAATGGCACAGAGTGGAAAGATAAAAATCTGGAAGCGGCTCTTTTGCTCAACAATAATGACAAGCAATCCACTCATAAACTGTCTGATCTTGATCAGCACCTGACAAAATCCATTCCTATGTTGTTCCAGAGCGCGCAGGATTTTATGGCGAAAGAGGCTTCTCCCTGCATAGATAAAATACTGAAAACAGGGATTCATAAAAAAATGCACTTCTTTCATAATGAGTGTACAGCTTTGAAAAAAAATATGGTTGCGGTTCAAGATACATTGATCGAGCATTATTGTTTGCCCAATCTCTTCAGCGTTGGAGGCGAGTAAGCTATCGAGAGTCGGGTTCAAGATGTTGAGGCGCGGATTACACATATTTTTGGCTGTGGGTGTGGCATGGATAGTCAATTCACACTCCTCAATTCTGGCAGATTCTGTGGTAATCCGCGATCAGCGCGTCATGGATCTTGGCGTAACGCCTGTTTTGGGGCGCGGCTATTCCATCAGTACGAATACCTACCAATCCATCTGTCTGAGTGGAATTAAATTAACAGAGCCATCTTACGATTTTACCTATCAGTTTTCCTCGATTGAAAATGAAACGGATCTGCTGGTAAAACTGAGTATTGCCGGAGCCGCCGAAGGTTTTCGCAACGAGATGGCTAAGAAGTTGTCGGGAAATGGAAAAACAACTGTTATTAATAACACCCGCTATTTTAACCATCATGTGTTGGCGGAAATTAATCTGCATTCCTACTATGCATCCATTGACGAGAGCGCGGCTCAATTAAGCTCCCCGGCAAAGACCCTCTTAACGAATAAGGATTTGCCTGGATTTTTTGCCAGTTGTGGCGCCTATTACATCCGCTCCATTGGACGAAAAGCCAAGTTTATCGCTGTTTTTTCCTATTCTAGCCTTACCAATGAGCGTGATCTCCAATTTGAGGCTGATATCGAGACACAGATCAACGGCTTTGGCAAAGATAAGAGCCAGGAGAATGCACGGCAGATCTCGATGCAATCCGAGTATCAGTTTCGCCTGAAAAGCGAGCAGAGGCGGCTAAAAATCAACGTATCCGCTTTTGGCCTCGGCAAAAACCAGGATGCCTCCCTGATTTCCTATGATATCGACTCTTTCAAGGAGGCGTTGAAAGAGGCCTTTATCTCCATGCAAAATCCGCAAACAGGCAAGGTCAGCAGCATAGAGGTGGTTCCCTGGGTCGAAAATACAGATTTTCAATCTGTGATTCGTCTGGAACAGCGAACAGCACAGCCTGCTGATCAAGTCGCTTCGGGCCGGGAGAAAAATTTAATTCTGTATGAAAAAAAGCAAATTCTCAATATGAATGCCGAATTTCTTGCGGAGATCAGCCGAATTGATCGCTCAATGCTCAATCTCTATTACAAGGCTCGTCTGTGCCGTCAGCACATCAATGAAAATTATCGGGCCAGCGGGGGCAGTGGAGCTTTGAAACCGGAGTACAAACAGAAAAAAGTGATCCACCTACGCGGCGGTCAAGAGATACCTTTGACCAGGCTTGATTCTTATTTGCACCCTGAGTTTGTGGAGAGCCTTCTTATCAGGGAAGAGCGCTTTCTTTATGGTGGAAAAGATCTTTTTTCTGCCAGTGATTTTAAAAGCGGAGCGCAAATGTGTATGCGCCAGCTCTTGCGGCGCGGGTTGCATCTATTTCCCTATCGCGAGCTGGAAGCGTGCAGCCAAACATGGAAGAGTCTGGTGACAGTAGATGATGAAATGATCAACAATTATTGTATGCCTATGCTGAAGGATTAATGCCGCGGATCAAACCGGGGCACGAGGAGTGAATACTGACGATGAATTTATTTAGAAAAATTTCTGTTTCAAAATGGTTTCTCCTGTTGATCGGCCTTGCCGTTCTGGCCTCCTCACGGCTGACAGCTGGACCTACAATTATCCGTGACAACCGGATCTTTGATCTGGCCATGACACCCGTTCTGGGTCGCGGCTATTCTATGTCCACAAACACCTTCCAATCGACCTGTGTACGGGATGTAAAGATGACTGAACCATCGTATGACTTTCAGTACACCTTTCAATCCATGGAAGACCTGAAAGAGATAAAACAGACCCAGACGGTGAGTGGTCAGGTTGATATCAGTCATCTTTTGACCGCAGTCAAAGCGCGTACCTCGGTCACCACAGGGCAGGAGGAGAAACATTTTTATCACAATATTGTGGTGAATATTAATATGGATACCTATTATGCGTCCCTGGATGAAAGTAAGTCAACCCTGGGCAACTCGGCCCGTAATCTGCTTCTAACCAACGATATTCCTGGTTTTTTTCACTCCTGCGGTACCTATTACGTACGTTCGCTGGGTCGCAATGCCCGCTTTGTCTCCGTTTTTACCTATACTCACGATTCCCTCCAGCGCGATAAAAAATTTGAGTTCGAGCTCGAGCTGGCCATAAAGGGGTTTGGCGGTCGCTTGATGCAATTAATAGGCGGCAATGAAACGCAGGCAAGTTTTAGCACACGCAATGAGGCCTCTTTTAGTTCTCTGGCAGAAAAGAAAAAACTGATGATCACCAGTGAGGGCTGGGGATTGGGCAAGGCGCAGAAGGCATCTTTGATCTCTTATGATTTGAAAACCTTCAAGGAGGCGATTAAGGACGCCTTTATCTCGATGCAAAACCCGCAGACGGGACGCGTTACCACAATGGAGATTGTTCCCTGGGTAGAGAATGTCGAGTTCCAAAATTTTGTCAAATTGGATACAGAGGCCAAAAATGAAAAGGGAGAGACCTTAATGCTTTTCGAAAAGAAGCATATCCTCAACCTGAACGCCGAGTTTCTGGCGCGTATCGAGAGAACAGATCGGAAGATGACCAATATTTACTATAAAGCCCTGATCTGCCGCCAGATTATCGACTCTCGCTGGAAACGCGAAGGGAAATTTTTTCCTGATCTGGCAGATGCCATGATAAAGAACAATCGTAATGAAACAACGATAACCGTTACTCGCTTAGATCTTGAATTGACCGCCGAAAAGATCAAGTCTTTGTTAGATGCAGAAGAGCAGTTTATGTACGGGCCTGCCGGTGGAGCAGCCTGCATG
Source organism: Leptospira biflexa (assembly GCA_020720805.1). Classification (GTDB taxonomy): domain Bacteria; phylum Spirochaetota; class DYNZ01; order DYNZ01; family DYNZ01; genus DYNZ01. The sequence continues at coordinate 15,648 of DYNZ01000007.1, forward strand.
AAGGAAATCATGAAAGAAGGTGTCTTTAAAAAAAGCTGGAGGGATATTCCTGTGTGCCGCGATCTGCGCTCCCGTTTCTCGGCTCCGGTGAATGAGATTATCGATGATTACTGTATGCCTCAATTAGCGAAGAAAGGCGAGAAATAACTTTTTTGGCTGCTACTGAACCTTATGGTAGCGGCTCCCTCGTCCCCAGAAAAGGGTGAAGCTTTTATAATCCTCAGAAAATTCAATTGGGCCAATCAGCCAAAGCTGGAGTATCTTTTTGTTCTGAAGCGGACTTTTCGTGGAGAGCATTTTTTTTCCGTCCTGCATCGTGGTGATCTGAAAGAGTTCCTCTCCTTTGTCATTTTCTACTTTTTGGATTTCGATGGTATCGTATCTGTAGTCGCCATAGGATTTTTTGTAGGTGCCATTGATGTCCGGTGTACGTGCGCATCCGGTGAATAGAGCGATCATGAACAGTACGTGGATCGGCCAAAACCATCGAGATTTAGGAGCGGAGATGATATTCGATTTTTTAGCTGATAGTCTCATCTGGTTTTACTTTGGGCAGATATAGCTTGGATCCCTTGTCAAATGGATTTGGGATTTGTAATCTTTGGCTACATCAAAATCATAGGGAGAACCCTGGATGGTTTGGTTGGGTTCGATCGTAAACGTTCGGCGATAGGAGTGAATAATCGCGGATATTTTTTTCCCCTTATACTGATATTGGCCTAACCTAGCTGTCCACCCTTGACCAGGCTTATCTGCCTGAACGATCATGACCCCATCCTTGTTAAAATAGATTGTGATTTTCCATTTTTCATAGGTTCCGACAAATTTTTGGCAATGAAGCCGTTTAGCCATTACGGTTTGCGGCAGTAACAGGAGTGCTGTTAATAGAAGTAGTCCGGCTTTGTTGAACAACATGGAGGGTTGCGCCTTGAAATGATCCATATAACTTTTCATAAAGCACCTTTTCAGTAATGTGAGCAAAGCCAAATAGGTTGCTTCCAAACTGGCAAGCAAAAATTTTTATCGGTGTTGCGACATCCAGGAATGAGCTCTCCTCTTTTTAGGCTAGACAGTGAAGCGATGGATCGCCTGCTAAGTTTGAGCGGGCGTTTGCGATTGCTCTGCCTCAAGAATTGAATTTTTATCCACGAATATCCTATGCAGATGGTGTTATTATGAAACCCACATTGATGTTTCACAGCTTCCTTTTCCTTTTTTTTCTATTTGGCGCGGAAGTGGTATCCGCGCAGGCGCCGATCCATGATTGGAATGGAACCTCCATTCGCTTTACGAATCCTGACGGGAGTTGGGGAGAGTTTGTCAACCTGCAAGGTCGAAAGGGAGAGGAGGGCAGACAAGGGGAAAAGGGAAATAAAGGTGACAAAGGTGAAAAAGGAGAGAAAGGTGAAAGGGGAGAGATTCCAGCACACCAATGGCGTCGTTCGTCTCTTCGCTTTTTGCAAACGGATGGCAATTGGAGCGATTGGGTAGAGCTTCAGGGGCCAGTTGGCTCAAAGGGCGACAAAGGCGAGCGCGGCTTAAAGGGAGAGAAGGGCGATAAAGGAGATAAAGGAGATCCAGGTGAAAATGGAAAAGCGCCTGCTCATCAGTGGCAGGGGACTGCACTACGCTTTGCCTATCCTGATGGCAGTTGGGGAGAGCTTGTCGATCTTCGTGGCACCAAAGGCGAGAAGGGAGATAGAGGTGAGAAAGGTGAGGCTGGTATAATCGGCGAGCGCGGAGTAGCTGGTGACAAAGGTGATCGAGGAGAGAAAGGAGAGAAAGGAGATCCTGGAGAAAAAGGGACAAGGGGTGTTCATGGAGAGCGCGGTTTAATGGGAGATAAGGGAGACAAAGGAGATAAGGGAGATCCAGGTGAAAATGGAAAAGCACCCGCTCATCAATGGCAGGGGAGCGCAATACGCTTTGCCTTTCCGGACGGCAGTTGGGGTGAGTATGTCGATCTTCGTGGCGCCAAGGGCGAGAAGGGAGATAGAGGTGAGAAAGGTGAGGCTGGTATAATCGGCGAGCGCGGAGTAACCGGTGACAAGGGCGAGCGTGGAGAAAAGGGAGAAAAAGGCGAAGCTGGTATGCGAGGTCAACGTGGCGACAAGGGCGAGCGAGGTGATATTGGAGCGGCCCCCGCGTATCAATGGCATGGAACGGCTTTGCGGTTTGCAACAGCAGATGGATCATGGGGAGCTTGGGTGGATCTGCGAGGGAAACCGGCTGATCAAGGTCAACTGGACGCATTAGAGTCGAAAATGGCTTCAATTCAGAAGAATATTGACAAATTAGAGGGATTCAAGGGTGAGCTTGTTAAATTACGCCAGTTATTTGAAGACACCAAGGAGCTTCAGTCCCAAATGCAGACCAAGATCCGACAAACTGAGGTTGTGACAGCAGCCATGCAGGAGGAGTTTCGCGATCAAAAACGGGTGTTTTTTAAACAGGCCTCTCAGATTCAGGAAATGGATCGTGCTATTGCCAAAAATAGATCCTGGGCCGAAAGCCATCGTCACCAGATCTTTCAAAACCGCATGCAAATAAAGCAACATTCCCAGGAATGGGTAAAAAATCATGAAAAATGGCAGACATTGCGAAAAACAATAGAAACCACGCAGCTTCGAGTCAAGGAGCAACTGGCAACAGGGTCGATTCAATACCGCATGGTCACCGTGAAAAAGGCAGAGGTCGTTGATGAGGATGTTTTTCAGGCAGGTATCATCTTTGGTCAGCAGATTCAAGATCTGTATGGTTTGGATGGGGGGGTTGCGGGACAAATATTAATTGTTTTTAACGGCGGCGAAAAGGAGCTCCTTGTGCACCACCTTTCTGATAAAGGCGAGCAAAAATTTTTTTTACCGCAAATCGATAAATCCAGAATTAAACACAGCGAAGGGAGCTTTTTTAAGATTTTCCCTGGGTACAGTTTGAAACTGTTTTTTGATGGTCAGTACTGGCGTCCTTTGCTTTCCAGGCCATGAAAAAAAATGGTAATTCATGCCATGAAAAAAAATAAATTCTTGTAAACGAGGATTGCATATTATTTTCTATCTCAAATAATAGGGATTACGGATCTATCAGCGATTATCCCGTGATTTTTTTTGTAACATGGAGTTTTGCATGGATACACGCAAAAGGGTGAGGTTAAGTTTCATTTTGGCACTACTGCCGATTGCGGTGGCTGTGTTTTATTTATTGCCCATCCAGGCCGGGCCAACGATTATTCGTGATAATCGCATTGATGATACCGCTTTAACGCCGGTGCTTGGAAGAGGGTACACGATAGTAACAAATACCTTCCAGTCGAAATGTCTTGATAATGTGGTCATGACTGAGCCTTCCTATGATTTTCAGTATAAGTTTGAGTCCATGGAGACTATGAGCGATGTTACTCACTCTGCCAGCTCTGAAACCTCGGTCAGTGGAAAATATGGTTTTTTTTCCGGCAGCGCAAGAACCGCGTTTTCCTACAGCGGTAATACAAAGCTATTTTTTCATCGAGTATTGGTAACGCTGAATATGGATACATATTATGCTTCCGTGGATGAGGCAAAGTCCAGAATTAGCGCATCTGCCGCCAAGCTGCTGCAAGCAAATGATATTCCAGGTTTTTTTATGGGTTGCGGTTCTTATTATATCCGTTCTATCGGAAGAAACGCCAAGTTTGTGTCGCTGTTTACCTACCAGGATCAAAGTGAAAGTCGTGACGCCAATTTTGAAGCTGATATGCAGGTGGCTGTGTCCGGATTTGGCTCAAAAGATGCCTGTCCCGGATCTGAACTTCAAGAGTGCGCTAGCCAGGGTACGAGTACAGGGTTATCCGGTAGTGCCAGTCAAAAAGTGACCTATTCTTTTAAGTCTCAGGTTGCATCCAAGCGTTTGACTATTGAAACACATGCCTATGGTCTTGGCAAAAATGAAGGTGCGACATTGATTTCCTATGATCTGGAAACATTTAAGGCAGCTATAAAAGATGCTTTTATCTCCATGCAAAACCCGGCTACAGGCAAGGTAAAGAATATGGAGATCGTCCCCTGGGTTGAAAATACAGAATTTCAAGCATCCATCAATCTGGAGCAGAAAGAAAATCCCGCTGGTGGCGCGCCCCTGTTAATGTATGAAAAAAAATATAATCTTAATTTGAATGGTGAATTTTTAGGTGAGATTGATCGCGCTGACAGGAATTTGCTGAATATCTACTATAAAGCAAAAATCTGCAAAGAGGATATTGAGACCAATTATATGACGCAGAGTGTTGGTGGCGGACAGGGGCAGTGGCTACCTGGATATGATAGAAAATTGGTTTTTAATAATAAAACCGGCTTTAGCAGTACTTTAACCCTGGTCCAATTGTACAATATGGTAAAAGAGCCAACGCCGTTGCTTGATAAACAGCAACAGTTCATGAAGGAGTCCCAACCCTGTATCAAGGAGATGATGGCCGCTGGTATGTTTCGTAAAAGCTGGAAACAGATTGGACCCTGCAGCTCCTTATTGCCCAAAATGGCAGCGTTACTAAATAGGACGGTGGATGACCATTGTATGCCAATGTTGGTGCCGCCACCACCCAAAATGCCATCCCCACCCCAGGGAGCGAATACTCCGCCGCCGACAAACAATGCTACCCAGCCGCCTAGGCCAAGATAAATTTACCTGGTTACGTATAGGTCTTTCCTGTGCGTAGTGTTAGGCTAAGATGATAATTTTGAAGTATATATGGAAAGCAGCTACTATCTTTGTAGCTGCTTTTTTTATTGCGATCCACTCGGCCGGTACTGCGCCGCAGATTATTAGAGATAATCGAATTCAATATTTGAACGGGTATCCTGCGCTGGGACGCGGGTATAATCTGCACAGCAACTCTTTGCACTCTGTCTGTTTCCAGGAAATCGCTAAAAATGATCCCACTTTTGACTTCAAATATGACATGACCGAAATTAACGATGAATATCTTAGTCATATTCGAGCCAACGATAAAAATAATATTGAAGCCAATTATTTAAGAGAATTTGTTGAAAAATATTTTCAGGAGACAGATGTTACTGGTTGGGGAGATCCTGTTGAGTTAAAAAATTACCTGGTGCGGCTACAGGTGTCCAATTATTATTTTTCAATGAATGAAACCAGATCGCCAATCAGTGTCAATGCTAAGCGACTGATCAGAGAACAGAACTATGTAAATTTTTTTAATAGCTGTGGATTTTACTATATTCGCTCCATGGGCAGCTTTTCCTCCTATCTGGCGATTTTACAGTTTCGCAGTGATCCCGACAACGAGAAAAAAAATGAAGATTTTGTTCGGGATTTGGAGAAAGGGCTTTTTCGTTTTTCTCATTCCAAAAAAGAACAGGATGCCTTTATTAATGAAGCTACTCGGCGTGGTCTAAAAATTTATGTAAATGGCATTGGTCTGTCCAAGGGGAGTCAGGCAGCAAATATCGTGCCTACGGATCTAGAGGAGTTCCGGGCGGTGGTTAAGAATGCGTTTACAATGATGCAAAATCCGAGCGCAGGTTATATAACACAAATGGAAATTGTGCCATGGTTTGAAAATCCAGAATTTCATGTCGCCTTAACCAAATCGCTGACCGAGCTGGATGACCAGCGCAAGCAGAAAAAGGAATCAAAGAATAGTTCCATCAATTCTACGGCAGAGCCAAATAAGCAGAAGGAGTCGAGTGCCAGCCACTATTTGCGGCAGCGCAGGCTTGAAGCAAATGCGGGTGTTATCACTGAAATTAATAGAGTAAGTAATTTGCAGATGGAAAAGTATCATCTTGCTATGATTTGTAAAAGAATGATCTATGATAAATTTATTAATGTCTGGTATATTCACAATACCCGGAATCAACCGATGTATGATGCCAAATTCACCCGTTTTTATAACCGGGAAAATCCTAATAATGAAGAAGCAAGAATTTCATTGTCCGATTTTGTAAATACCTTTCAAAAATATCCACCTGAAATATTCTTAAAACATAACAAGAGTTTTTTGTATGGAAATGAGTCTATGATGAAGGTGAAGATTCCAGAAACAACTGGGGCTTTGCGTTGTATTCATGAAATATTTGCTCAAGGTATTGATTCTGTTGATAGTCAGAGAATTCCTCAATGCGTGCAAACCATGAAATATATTAGCGAGATTCATACCTCCCTTTTTATAAAAGAATCACAATTCATCCGACAATATTGCCTTCCGCAGCCAGCCGAGCTTCATTACAATGAAGATGGTAAATAGTAAAGTTATTGTTATATTTTATTTGCTGATTTTGTGGTTGGTCAGTTCGGGGTGCAGCGCAAAATATGTTTGGAAACCTGTAAACCAGAAAAACTCTCATTTGCCGCTGATGCTAGATCATTCTGAAATTTTAGGCAGGGGCTTGCAATTAACGAGTGCAGGTTTTGTTCCAAAATATTGCATGAAATCGGCTCAGATTAAAGTACAGGGAGGCAACCTTGAAATTGAAATTATTCGTATTGATGATAAAATCGATCTTCGGTTTCTTTCCAACTCCATAAGAACTTTTACAGAAGAGAGCTGGCGTCAGGCTATTCTCTCTAATAAAGAAAGTAAAAAGATATTTAGCTTTCTACTGCGGATAAAATTAAAAAATCGGACTGCATATTTGGATTATCTTGGATCCAAGTTGAGGGATGATATTCAAAAAATTCTTTCGAGCGGGCATGATCTCTTGTTTTATGATAATTGCGGAACTCATTTTATTGACAGTGTGGTTTTTGACTCTTCGGTATCACTTTTTCTGGCTCTTTATTATGACTCCAAGGATCAAGGAATTTTAAATGAGATGTTGCAAAAGATAAAGGGGGAAAAGCCAGCGAATAGTTACCAGATTGAAATTCTTCATTCTTTGCCTAATTATTTAAATAGCTTTCTTTCAATGCGTATGCATTTAGCCGAACCATACCTGCCAAAGGACTTTTATTTTCCGGAAATAAAAGTATCTAATATAGATGTATTTTTGAAAAATATTATCCAAAATCTCTATAAGTCGGAGCATGGAGCTATTGTTTCTTTCGAAAAAAAATCTTGGTCAGAATTTAGTGGTATATCTTCGAAATTAAATAATAAAAAAACTCCTATGTTTCGGTGGCATAGCGAAACGATTTTTAACGAAATTTATTTTTTGCGTGATGAAATTTTTCAACAGCATCTTAAGATGGCTGAAATTTTTTTATATCAAAAGAAAATAATAAAAAAGTTAAAAAAAAATCCAGAAATACAGCCAAGCTTTATCGGTTTTTTGATTCGATATAAGCCTGAAAAAACATGGAATCATTTTTACAAGTGTCGTGATGCGCTATGGAGGCGGGGGGAAGCAGATATTCAATCGATATCGTATTGTAAAACATTGCTGTCACAATTGGAAAAAAATAAAATATGGATATCCGAATATGGTCGTACGCAGCAGCCAAATATCTCGGCTACGTCACCAGGATATTTATCTTCGCAACAATTGTACCCGTTTTTATTGCAATTCTTACCGGAAGTAAAAAAAAATCCGAGAAGTAAATCGCTGGATTCACAAGATACACTGTTTCAAAATCAGATTCAATATAGACAAAATCCTCCATTAGGTATTGGTTTCGATATGCAAGGCAGGGTATATAAATCATTTTTCTTTAAGAAAGATGATGATGGCCAGCCAGAAACAGATCAGATTGTTCATGGAACTTCGTATCAAAAAAAGCCAATGAATATGTGGTTCGACTATAATTTTCAAGAGGCAAAAAAATCCTCCTGGATCTATAAAATTTTCCTTTTCTGGAAGTCCTTTCCAGGTGAACACCATTACCAGGGGGCTTGGAATCTTGAATATAGGACGGAGCAGTGGTTTCCTGAGCAAAAATTAAAATCTGAAGAAATTGCCATGATAAAAAAAAATCCAGTAAAATTTTTTCAAAATTTTGGGACCCATTTCCTTCAGGAAAAAATGGGAAAGTCCGGTCTAATAATCCATTTTGCCAAACCGGCGATAGCCGCAAGCGCATTTTCGGAAAAAGAGCGTCGGAATAGATTAAAGCTTTTAAAATTTCAGCTATATGGCTTACCTTCCCATTTTCTAAAATCAATACATCAGCCGGATTCAGTTGAAGAGTTGTTGGATAACTTTGACCCTCGGTTTATTCAAAAAGCATTTGCAAATTCTTCGCCGGTGGCAACTAAATTAGCCTTAACACCATGGATACGTTATTTTCTTGCTTCAGGACAGTTTTCGGAGTCTGAGCTAGATCCATTCGTCTATTTTATGCATAGGTTTCATTTTGAAAAATAGAAACAATTTGAACATTTGGTGTTATCATAATAGACAATCAATTCTGAACTCGCCCGGCTTCGCAAAATATCGTAAAGACTCGCAAAATATGGTTCATTTTGAGCTAGCGGCGAATGTGCCAATCATGGATAATAAAATTTGTGGTGAGCATTGCATAAGTGCTACCAAAGGTCAAAGTGCATTTTAAGAAATAATTAGGGCATTATCATAAGTCAGGTTTACCGATTAAAAAATGGTTTGACTTTTTTTTGCAAAAGCAGAGTCTACAAAGGAAGGTCACTAATTCCATGCGATCTGGATACTATATGAAAAAATGCCTTTACACCCTTCTTTTTCTCATGTCTCTACCCCTATTAGTTTTTGCAACTGATGTGGCTCCTCCTACTTTTCAGGTCGTAGGTGTAGATACTGCATTGCGGCCGGATATTGTTGTTGGTGTTGTCATGGAAGCAACAAGCCCTCAACATTTTAAGGTCGAGGTAAATGGTCACGAGGCTGCATTTCAATTTAAAGCAGCTCAGGAATCATTATTAAAGAAGACGGTGATATTGATAGACTCTTCCTTGTCGCTCAGTGCTTATAATTTTAACAGAATCAAGATGAGTGCATCACGCTTTATTCAAAATATTTCAGATTCGCATTCTGTAGGTGTTTACTCTTTTCACGATAATCTGGTACAGCATTGCGATTTTAGTACTGATAAAGCTAGGCTCCTCCAATGTATCGCTTCAATACAGCGAGGTGGAAATTTCAGCCGCTTGTATTCTGCCTTAAGCGAAATCAAAGAAAAATTGAAATCCAATGTTTGGAATCAATACAATTCTATTTTTTTACTTAGCGATGGCTTTGATGAAAAATCAACAATAGATGAAATTCAAGCTGTAAAAAATATCTCATCTGCGAATATTAAGGTTTTTTCTGACGGTTACAGCAATGTAGACAAATTCTATTTGGAAAAATTAAAATTTTTATCTAAACAGACGAATGGTGCATTCTCGCAATTTGGCAACCCTCCCATACTGCCGGAAAATATTCCCGGTAAAAATGCAATATTACTAAAATTTATTGTGCGTATGGATTCAGATTTTTTCAAGGCAGAAAATCAACTATCTATACTAAATACATCGACAAATCAAAGAATTAACATAACAATTCTATTGCCGGATCATGGTTATCAAAATGTAAAATCCAATTTTTCGTTTTGGAAAAATATATTATGGGTAATATTCATTCTTCTGGCTGTATTTTTGATTGCATTTTTTTTGTTGCGATGGATGCGGAATAAGTTAGAGGAGCAGCGAGATCCATTTGCAAATCAGAATACTGAGTTACAGCAACTGGATCGTCCCTCCGCTGTGAAAAAAAAAGCGACCGGATGGTCTTCTTTTTTTATGCAATTTCTTTGGCGAAACGAAAGAATTATTCTCATGCTTTCAGGGGGGGGATCTCTATCCGCATATAGAAGAAATCGTTCAGCAAGCCATCACTCATTTTTTGCTAGGCTTGTATTCGATAGAAAAATTCATACTCGTAGAAAAAAATTGGCATTACATGTTCCAGAATTGCAATCTCTGTTGGATACTTTTCACAAAGAAGTCCAAGGGGCTCAGGATAGTGTGCTGCGTAGCGGTATCAATCTAAACGAACTAAAATCTACAGATCTGTTCGCTGATCTTTTTTTGCTGAGAACTGGGAATTCTCCTTTCGAATTGGATCAGGCAATCAAAAATATTTATAATCTAGATCAGGATAGAATATTAAAATTAATTCCTTATATGATTCATGTGGCCAAAGAATCCGAAGGCGTAGAGAAAGATATTAATTTAAACCTGATCAAGGAGATGGCTCTAAATCTGAATCTAAATATAGATGAGGCTCGGGATGTAAATCATCTTGATGCGTGGTGGAATAAAAGTAAGTCATTGATGACAGTAAAAGAGCAAAAAGTAGGCGATATTTTGTTTCAAAATAGTTTCACATCTGGAGATAAAATAACTTTTTTTTATCAAGAGAAAAACTCTTTATTGCAATTTGATGCAATTCATTTAAGGACAGAAGCTGATGCAATTATCATTTCCACTGATAGAAAATTTATACTCGACTCAATATTCTGCTTTTATAAAGCAAATATTAAGCCTGAAGAAAATATGATGGTATTTAACGACTATTATTTTGTACAGTTACTGGAAATATATACGAATAAACAAAATCTTTATGAGATGACGATGAAAATTCCTAAGACTGAGGATGGAGTGGATCGGGAAGTCATTGCAATTTTGGAACTTTTGTTCGGAGATAAATAATGGATTTTTTATATAAAAAGTATCTTTTCGAGGATTATTATTCAAAATTGAAAAATTATGGACTAACGCCAGATGAAAACCGGGCTATGCTCCATAAATACAATAATATTCTCAGAATTATTTCGACTTATATTCCAGAAAGCCTTGTTTTAAGGAAAATTCAAAAGGGGGCAGACAAAAAACAGAGTGGTCGGTTTGTATCTGGTACTCTGTTATTTGCGGATGTTAATGGCTTTACCGCTCTTACAGAAAAACTAAGCAGCCATGGTTATGAAGGTTCAGAAGAGATTACTAGAATATTAAATCTTTTTTTTAGAGAGATGATCCAGATTATTTTCAAGTATCGTGGCGATTTATTAAAATATGGCGGCGATGCCATGATGATATTTTTTTCAGATGAAGTTAATTTTTGCGGCGACGATCATGCTTATCATGCTATTTCATGCGCTATGGAAATGCGTGATTCGATGCAACAATTTGCCTTGATTGAATCAAAATTTGGCAATTTTCCTTTGAAAGTAAGCTTATCCCTTCATTCCGACACTTTTTTTGAGTCTATAATCGGCGATCCTGATTTGCATCAAGAATTTTTTTTAACTGGTAACGGTGTTGAACAAACTGCTATCATAGAAAAAAGTACTGGCACAAACGAAATTGTTACAGATAAGAATACTTTTTCTCTGATAGAAAAGTATGTTAAAATTTTTTATCGCAAAGAAGAATTTTTTCGAATTGAATCCTGCAATTGTAAAAACCTTCCAAGAGCTACTAAATCCTTGATAGAGTTGGATTTTGATTCTATTGATGATATCTTAATCAGGCTTGATTTACTTTTGCCCTTTGCTACAAAGGGAGTGTACGATAAGGTTCGATTATCCTGGGAGAGCCTTGTGTTGGAAGGGGAGCATCGACCGGTCGCTATTTTATTTTTGAATTATTATTTTAGCGGGGATTTAGATTTTTTAAATGACAATAAAAATACAGAAGATATTCATAATTTATACTCCCGTTTTTTTTCTATGCTACAATCCGAAGTCCAAAATTTTGATGGCACAATCAATAAAATTGATATGTACACTCAAGGTGATAAAATTATTATAATTTTTGGATTCCCGAAAACCCATTCTGATGATGAAAAAAGAGCTCTGCTTTGCGCGAATGCGATAAAGTCTAAATTAGAAAAATTTCAGAAAATCCGATTTGGAAAAAAAGAGATATCTATCCATGCCAAATTTGGAATTAATTCGGGATTTATCTTTAGTGGTAATGTGGGTTCTCCTTTGCGCCAGGAGTATACAATTATGGGTGATGCTGTCAACCTTGCCGCTAGGCTTATGAGTTCAGCAGAGCAAAACCAGATTTTAATCAGTGATTCCATTTTAAAAGAAACAAGAGAAGTAGCGATTCTTGCCTTTTCAGACCTTCGTTCCTTTAAAGGGAAATCGGAAAAAATACCAGTTCATGCTGTTTCATCTATACAAACACACAAGGATACGAGTATAGATCTGTTTGTTGGTCGAGAAGAAGAGCTAAATCGTCTGATGCGAAAATTCAGTGAATCAACTCAGCAATATGGCTCTATGCAGATCATTGCCGGCGCAGGAATTGGAAAAACTTTCCTAATTCGGGAATTTCTTTCTCGTCAAAAAATTAAATTTGATTTAATGGTAGGTCGAGGGTTGGCAAACGGTAGTCATGTTCCTTTTTTTGCATTGAAGGATATTCTAACGATTCTATTTGGCATTATACACCAAGATGATGATTTCACTATAAAGGAAAAAATTGATAAAGTTTTAAACTTTCTTCAGTTAAAAAACCTTAATTTTACCATACCCCTGCTCGGGATTATTCTTTCTAAAGCTTATAAAGATAGTCCTGTTTTAGAAATTGAGGATCCGATTGAAAAAAAGGAGCTATTGTTTCATACGTTGTTTCAGATTTTTCAAGCCAAAGCAAAAAGCGTTCCCGTTCTTATGATTTTTGAGGATGGTGAGTGGCTGGATCACCAAACCTTGGAATTGATTCAATTTTTAATAAAAAAAAGGGTTCCGTCTCTTTTTATTTTAGTACTTACGCGGAATGAACTTAACTTGCCAAAAGAGATGGAGACTTTATTTTTAGAACCGTTTTCTGAGAAAGAGGCTTATGATTTTATAAAAAAATATCCAAGTACAGAAAAAATTTCGCCCAAGATTCAAAAGCAAATTTTCGAAAAAAGTCGTGGTATACCCTATTTTCTTTTAGAATTATTAAATTCAGTTCGAGATCATGGGATTGATGCGCGACTGCCCGATTCCATTTATAAAAGTATACTTGCAAGAGTTGATGAACTTAGCGAAGAGAAAAAGGAATTTCTAAAAAAAGCTTCAATATTTGGCGTCACTTTCAGCGATTATTTTATCAAGAAAATAATGGATGCCAGCGGTAACGTAGAAAAAATTATCAATGCTGTTATTTCTGAAGATTTCATATTAAAAAATAATCCAGGTGAATATATATTTCGCAACATGATGGTTCAGGAGGTTATCTATAACCTTATTTCTGTGCAGAAACGAAGAAAGCTTCATCTGCATATTGCCCAGATTTATGAACAGGAAGGAGAGATTTCAGCTTATTATGAAATTCTTGCTTATCATTATGAAATGGCGGAAAGTTATAAACAGGCAATATTGTATTTTGATAAATCTGGTGATAAAGCCGTCAAATTAAATCAATATCAGAATGCCAAAGATTTTTTTGAAAAGGCTATCTCGCTCATGGTTTATCTTGATGATGTTACAGAAAAATGGACATTGCAGGCTGATATTTTGGGTAAAATTGGAAAAATATTTTTTATTGAAAAGGAAATCAGCAAATCTCAAGAGATGTTTTCACGATCCTATAAAATCAGCAAAGAGCATAATCTGCGTAATGAACTTGCTTACGCTAGATTTAATTTGGCCAAAATTTTTCATTTAAAATATGACTACGAAAAGGCTGAGTCCTATTATCAGAAGGCATTGTCTCTATACGAAGAGTTGCAAAATTTAACCCAGCTTGGTCATTGTTATACAGAATTGGGTCTGATTGCAAAGGATAAAAATCATCGGGATGAAGCGCAACGTTATTTTGAATTAGCGGTAACATCCTTTCAGCAAATTGGAAATCTTTCAGGAGCAGCGGATACATTAAATCATCTCGGCAATCTCTCCAAAGAAAATTTAGATATGGAAAAAGCCCTGGAATATTACCAACTCTCTATACGTGATTATGGTTTGATAAACCATGAAATCGGCAAGGCAACAATTTATAATAATATTGGAACGCTGCATACCTACTCGGGAAAATATAAAGAGGCGATCGATCATTTTAATGCTAGCTTACAAATTGAAGAGAAAATTGGCAACGAAAAAGGGAAGGCTGTTACTTATAATAATCTTGGCAATGCATACCTTCTTAAAAGAAATTATGATGCGGCTGATGATTTTTTTATCAAGGCTTTAGATATTTGCCATCGAATTCAAGATGAACGATTTCTGGCAAATCTCTACCTGAATCGCGGTGTTATGTATTTTTATAAAGAAAAATACGATTCCGCTAAGGATTTGATTTTAAATTCGATCAATTATTTTTCTGCCCTATATGACGGTCACGGCTTATACAATGCCTTTTATAATTTGGGTTTGATTTTCATAAAAGATGGTCGTTCTGATGCAGCGCTTGATAGTTTGCAAAAGGCGCTCAAGGAGGCTCAATTTTTAAATTTGCGAATTTATAGTGAAGCATCCCTGAAAATCGCAGAAAATTATTTTTATCTAGGTAAATTCGAGGATGCAAATACTATTATTCAAAGTGCCTTAGATAAAGCCAAAGATGTTACATTTTTACCTTTGCTATACGATTTGCATCTTGCGGCATCCCGTTACCAGCAGCAAATTGGTAAAATCGCAGAAGCTGTTCAAAACCTCAATTCGGCATTGCGGATCAAGCTGGACGAGAACGATCGTAAGGCAGCAGCCTATCTGGGTTTGCAGTTAGCCGAAATGCTGGCATTAGTTGGTAACACAATGGAGTCAGAAGAGCATTTGAAGCAATCCCTTTCATTTTTTCAAAAATCTGGCGATTCCATTGGTAAGATTTTTGCGTTAAACCGTATGGCTTTGTTGCAAGAATCTAAAAAAGATAGTACAAGTGCGATCGCATTATACCAAGAAAACCTCGCAGAAATCTCAAAAATCGGATTGGAACATGAATCACCATTTATTTATAAAAAAATTGCATGGAATTACTACCAGTCAGGGAAGGCAATTTTAGCCTTAGAATTTCTGCAGCAGGCATTGCAAATTGAGTCGAAAAAACCTGGGAGAGATAGTGTTGAATCCTATATTATGATGGGTAATATTTTTATTTCTGGAAAAAAATATGAACAGGCTTTGGCCAGCTATGAAAAGGCATTTTTGTCCTGCACAACAGGAAATTCTATTTTGAAATTTGAGATTGCCTACAATTTAGCTTTTTTATGTCAAAAAGTCGGAGACTATCGCAAAGCCATTGGTTATTTTGATTTTTGTATCTCTGCACAGGACGAAAAAATGAAAATAACTTCTTTAAAATCACTTGCAATCTTATATGAGTCTGTTAGCGACTGGATGCAGTTAAAGAAAATTTTAGAGGAGTTGAAATTAATTTCAAAAACGCAGGAAACTGCAATCCCAATTGAGAAATGCCTTACTAAATTATGATAAGCATGCAAGAGTCAAATAGCGAATTGAATCAAGCATTTGTTGCCAGGCTTATAGCTGGCGACTATGTGCTTCGGGATGAAGACCTGCCTGTCACTGAGCTGATTTTTTCTTCGGAGAAACGGTTTCCTGGATTGGCTTCGATTCCCAGTTTTGTATTTAAAATTGGCTTCCTGACTGAAATGCTGGCTGGGGAGATCAATGAGCTATCGGTTTCCTTAACTGCCTTTGACATAAAGGATGCACTGTTAAAAGAGCGAAGCCTAATTTATCATAAGCGAAAAATGGACCAGGTACTTTATCAGGATGTGGATTATTACTTTATCGTCGATATAGACTCATTTTTGGCGTTGGGTTATAAAAGATATACAGATCCGTTACGTAGGGCTTTGCCTATGACGGCCTTTCCTACTTTGCCTGAAAAAGAGTTTGTTTTACCTTCAGAAATTCAATTGCAAGAAGTGATCAAGGAAATGAGCGCGATTTATGGCTCTTCTGTGGAGGAGATTTTCAACCTTCAGGTAATTCCTTTTTTTGAAGAGAACAGTGAACAGAGTCTGCATATTGTTTTTTATGTCGATCGGAATAAGTTTTTGACTTCAGACCGAAAAAATATTAAAATTCATTTGCCTGAAAAAAATCTGGACTCTATTGGTTTTCGCATCGTTTCTCAGGAAAAACCATTGATTGATTCCAAAATTCATATCGCCATCATGGGAGCACAGCAGGAGTGGTTTGGTGTAACAGGTAAAATTTCCGGCGAGAAAACAATTCATCGAAGTGAGCAATATATTCTTGATATAATGGTAGAGTTAAAAAACGGAAAAACTGCCGCCAATGTAGCTGCTCTCCTACAATTTTTGCGCTAATCCCGAATAGGCCGTCATTGCTTATCTTTTGACACGATCTTCACGAAAAAAGAGTTGTTGGCCATAGAAATCAACAACGTATCCTTTGTCTCGCCCATACGTTGTCTGGTTCACTGCGCACTTTCCAGATTGGCAGGGTGTGTAGCTTCCAGAATAGGATTTATGGTTTCTATAACCAACCACCTTGATATGTTTGACCAGAAAAGCGAGGCTATATTTTTGATAGGTTACCTCAAGTTTCAGATCTATCAAC
Organism: Leptospira biflexa; assembly: GCA_020720805.1. GTDB lineage: Bacteria > Spirochaetota > DYNZ01 > DYNZ01 > DYNZ01 > DYNZ01. Next base: position 32,094 of record DYNZ01000007.1, read on the forward strand.
GTGCGAACTGCAGAAACTTTTCTGACGCTGTCGTAGGTTTGCACAAATACAATTTTTTTCATAGTATTGGCATAAAGAGGAGATAGCGACATCAAGAGAAATAATGTTGTGACAGTATTGCGCATACTTAACCCCTTTCAAAAAGAGAGAGTGCATTCTGCGAGTCTCTAATTTTTTTTATCTACCGCTGGTTTTCTCAGAGGAAAAACTCAAGGAATCTGGATCACGCCGCGAAACAATTCGGATAAATTTTTATATAAATGACAAAATTTACCTTTTTTACCTTACAAATTGATTTAAGTCAAGGAATTATTAGTTCAATAGGTTACATTTTTGTCAATTGATAATGAAGGGAACGAGTATGAAGCTTATTGAAAGATTGGAAGCAGAACACAGAATCATAGAGAAATTTGTTGCCTCATTTATTACATTTACAGGCAAATTTCAAAATCAGCCAGAGGATTTTGATAATCTTCGTTTTTATCCCAAGTTTTTTCAAGATTATATCGATGCCTACCATCATCAAAAAGAGGAAGATATTCTGATTCGCTCCTTTCATGAGCTTAGCATTCCCGAAACTTCACCACCGTTAGAGGTGATTCTCCAGGAACATCGCGCGAACAAACTGATTATCCAGAGGTTAATCGATCTTTCGCGCAAAAGCCAACTGCTTTCTGCAGAAATTGATGAGTTGCACTCTTTAGCAAAGCAGTATTGCGCCAATATATGGGAGCACATTGATAAAGAGGATACTGTACTTTTTCCCGAGGCGATTGACAGGATCCGGGGTCAGGAAAAAATTCGGGCAGAGAGTGACTTCATTCAATTTGAAAACCGTAATCCTGTCCAGAGCGAAGAGAATAGAGCGATGGCGCTTATTTCAGCCTACCCCCCAGTAGAAACCCTGGATTCGTACACGCGCGGTGAAGGCTGCGCCTCCTGTGGGAAATATGGTACGATTTGTCAGGGTATTGAAATTGAGTGGTGGTCTGAGTCGGAGTGGGACAATTTTCACGCCAAACCGATGTAAACATAAATCCGACGAGATATATATATAAATTGAGGTAAAGTATGCAAAAATGGAACCAGATTTTGGTTGAAGAGCATGAGTGGATAGAGCGCTGTATTGCCGTCATCGAAATTGAATTCGATAAAAAAAATAGCGTCGAGGTCGATTTTAACAGGATTTTACGGGCGCTGGATTTTCTGTTTGAGATAGGTGATAAGATTCACAATAAAAAAGAGGAGGATTTTCTTTTTCCGCTCATGGAAAGTAAAGGCATTCCCAGAGACGGTGGCCCTATTGGAGTGATGTTGCAAGAGCACCAGATAGAGCGCGAGCTATTAAGCCAGTTGATGGTGTTGGTTATGCAACGCAAACCGCAACAGGATATATTGCCAGAGCTGAAACAGAAGTGTCAGGCATACTTTCAAATCCGTAAGGAGCACATTTGGAAAGAAAATGATGTTCTCTACCCCATGGCCAACCGCTTTTTTACTCCTTCAGATCATGAAAGGGTCACTTCAGGCATTCAACAGATTGATAGTTCTGTTTACGGTGAGAGTGCCCGCGTAAAATATGCTTCCATGGTTGAGGAGACAGAGAGATCCGGCAAGCAGGGAAAATTATTAATCGAGAATTTGTCCTATCAGCAGATTCATAATATTTTTGAAACTCTACCCGTTGAAATTACTTTCGTTGATGCCTCTGATACTGTTGCCTATTTTAACAGGCTTGATAAAGAAAAGATCTTTGTGCGTACAAGATCTGTCATCGGCAGAAAAGTCGAAAAATGCCATCCTGAAAAAAGCGTAGATAAGGTTCTGGAGATTGTAAGTGGGTTTAAAGCAGGCACTTTGGACATGGCGGAATTTTGGATAAATTTTATGGGCAAAAAGGTTTATATCCAGTATTTCCCTGTGCGTGACGATCAGGGAATCTACCAGGGTGTTTTGGAGATTACCAGTGATATAGCCTATATCCAATCACTGCAGGGGGAAAAGCGTCTGTTGTAGTCATGATATACTCGAAACACTTTGGTTCTCGGGTTTTATACTGGCTAAAGGATGTGTCGACATCTCGACAAGCTCGATGCATCGTAGGCTCACCATGCAAGTTTATCGAAGTATCGATGCTTATTGGTATAAGGGGTTTTGGTCGATTGAGCTGTTATCAAGATTTTCCCAGTAATCCTGACTGATAGTCAGCTTATTTTTTTCCCATGTGATGATTTTATTTTTTGTTAGCCTCATAAGCAGCCTCGAAAAAGTTTCGGGGATAGTTCCGATAGCGGCGGCAATCTCTTTCTTGGAAAGATCAATCTGGTAGCTCTGTTTGTGTCCGTATCGTGCTATCAGAAATTGAAAAAATCTGTCTTCTACATCATAAGCGGACAGATAAAGAATACGACCTGTAAGATAACGAAGGCGCTTCATAATGGAGGAGAGAAATCGGTTACGGAATTCCTGATCTTCCTGCAGGTTGTAAATTTGCCCTTTTGAAATAGCCAGCAGGGTAGAGGATGTAACAGACATTGCCGTAACAGGATAGGCTGAATTTTCAAAAAGGATGGCTTCGGCGAATAGCTCACCTGGTTTAACTAGTTTGATGATGATCTCTTTGCCGTCAGGAGAATTTTTGTAAAGCTTAATGGCGCCTTCTAAAAGAACATAGACGCGCGATCCAATCTCCTCTTCGTGGAAAAGAACAGTATTTTTTTCCGCGGTGATGGTCTTTGCCTCGGAGATCACTGAGTTAATGCTGTGATCGGGCATATTGTGAAACAGGGTGCTTTTGCGCAAGCATTCAAGGAGATTCATTGAGAATATCCGGCTTTCATGATTTTTTACCATGATGTGATACTATTTCCATTTTGGCAATTTATTTTTTTTGCCTTTTTGGGTATTGCCAAATATTTTAGGTTATCAGATGACAATCTGTGTAACATATGAAAAAAAATATTTTTAATATTTTTTTACTTGAATGATAAGGTTATTGCTAATTATTTGGAATTGAATAAAAATAATCGACAAAATAAACTATTAGCTTAAAATAGGTCTGAGGGTTCTGCAAACTCTAACGGAATAAGGGACAATTTCAATATTTCTGCTATTAAGGGGGTGCCTTTTGGATAATACAAAGATGAAAAAAATTGGCATTGCTGTCCTGGCAGGAACCGCTTTGCTTTTATTTGTAGGATTTGGGCCACCGGATGTTGTTCATAAAACATCTTCTCCAGAGTTCTGTGTCACCTGCCATGCTATGGCTGATCAACATGATGCCTGGCAGAAATCTGCCCTGCACAGGCACTTGAAATGTGTGGATTGCCATCTGCCCAACAACAATAAAGTCAACCATCTGGTTTGGAAGAGTATCGACGGAACCAAGGATCTTGTCATGAATACATTGGGAATGATTGGTGATCCAATCGGAATATCTGGTCATGGCGCCGGAGTCGCCCAGGCAAATTGCGTGCGATGTCATGGTCACATGGCAAGCCACGTTAACACAACAGAGCGGAACTGCTGGAGCTGTCATAGACGGGTTAGTCACCGCGTTGCTCCAATGGAGACACGTTTGATTGAATTACAATAACATCCTGTGAAGGGAGGAGAGCATGAAAAAAAATAGACTGTTTTTACTGTTTGCCCTATTGATGGCGCTGGCTGTCACGGTTTCCTGTGGCGGAGGTGATACCTCAAAACCGATACGGGTGGGCAATATCGCAGATAATGAGCATGATCCAGCAGAATGGGGGAAAATTTATCCTTTTCATTATGAATCCTGGCAAAAAACAAAGGAGCCTAAACCTGCAAATCGGAGTAAATATAGAAAAGGATGGGATAAGGATAGAGTAACCTACGATAGGTTAAGCGAATATCCTTACCAGGCGCTCCTTTATAACGGATGGGGATTTGGAATAGAGTACAATGAACCACGAGGCCATTTCTATATGATCACTGATCAGTTAGAGATTGACCCTTCCCGCGTTGCTCCTGGCGGTGTATGTCTTGCTTGCAAATCTCCGTTTCATAAAGAGTTTGTCAAAAGCAAGGGAGAAGCCTATCTCAAAGCACCATATACCAAGGCTGTAGATATGCTTCCATCTAAACATAAAACCCTGGGTGTCGCCTGTATCGACTGCCATGATAACAAAACAATGGGCATGAGAACGAACAAATGGCATATCCTGAAGGGAATGGATCTGATCGGCAAAAAGGAGTTCAATCATCAGGATAACAAAATGCTGGCCTGCTCCCAGTGTCACATGACCTACTATGTTCCCAGGGATAAAGCTGGAAAAACAGCCGGAGATGTCATTCCTCCATGGACTGGCGCGAAATGGGGTAACATCAGTATAGAAAAGATCATCGCTGATTTACTGACCGATTATCAACGCGAGGAGTGGACGCAGACAGTTACGGGATTTCGGATGCCCTATATTCGCCATCCTGAGTTCGAGTTTTTTACCAAGAGCAGTGTTCATTACAACGCAGGTGTAACCTGCATCGATTGCCACATGCCGTACAAGCGGGTAGGCAATATGAAAATGACGGATCATGACATAACCAGCCCATTGAAAACAGAACCCGAGATGCGTGCTTGCGCCCAGTGCCATACAGAGTCTGCGGACTGGCTGAAAAAGCAGGTGGTCACAATTCAGGATCGCACATCCTCATTATTGAATCGGGCTGGCTACCAGACTGCGGTCACAGCCAAGTTGTTTGAGCTGCTGCATAAGGAACAGAAAAGTGGGAAAAAATTTGATATAGCTCCTTATGAAAAGGCCAAAAAATTCTATAAAGAAGCCTTTCTGCGTGTTGTTTTTGTTAGTGCGGAAAATTCAACTGGCTTTCATAACCCATCTGAAGCGGGGCGGGTTCTAGGCGACGCGATTGCTTACGGCAACAAATCAGAGATTTTAATCCGGCAGATGCTTGCCTCCGGAGGCGTGAAGGCTCCTGAGCAGGTGAATCTTGAATTGTCCAAGTACCTGAATAACCGGGGAAAGAAGAAGCTGATGTTTCAGCGTAACCAGGAGGCCAAAGATCCTTACGGCACTGAGGATATCTTTACTCCTGTCAATGCACGCGGTTACTGATATACTCGAAACGCTTTGGTTCTCGGGTTTTATACCAATAGGCATCGAATTTGATCGGTTATGGCATTGCCCAACCGGTCACTTGTACTGAGTCTATCGAAGTAAATCTTGTGCTGTGGTTCGACATCTCGACAAGCTCGATGCATCGCAGGCTCACCATCCAAGTGAGCCGAGGCATCGATGCTTATTGGTATAGTAGACATCGTCGAAAAATAAGTAAATATTGCCTTGATTATTTTAATGGTCTTTGCGATTCTATATCATATCTCTATGTGTGGAATACTAGCATGACAGATAAAATACCCCAGGCGCCAAAACCATTTACGAAAAAGCAACTGGAGATCGTTGAAAAAGCGTTAAAAATAATTGCTGAGAAGGGGGTCAATTCTCTTACGATCAAGACCTTGGCTCAGGAGCTCCAATTAACAGAGGGAGCGATCTATCGACATTTTACATCTAAGGACGAGATCATCTGCGCTATCATTACGATATATCGAATAAAGTCGAATAAAATTTTGGAAGGCTTGAAAAAAGAGAAAAGCTCCTATCTCGAGAAAATTGAAAAATTTTTTATGGATCGAATTAATCTATTTATTGGACATCCTTCCATCTCTTCGGTCATTTTATCCAATGACCTTTACAATTTTAATGAAGAGGTAAAAAAGAATCTCCAGGAAACCATTAAAGAGCATCAGAAGATTTTGAAGGATTTTATCCTCAAGGGTCAAAAGAATCTGGAGATAAAAAAGGATATCAATGCGCGTTATTCATTTTTAATTATTTTTGGATCCTTGCGGATGCTGGTCAATCAGTGGTTGCAGTCCGGTTATCAATTGAACCTGAAAGCGGAAGGAACTGAATTATGGATAACAATCAGGGCCTTAATCGAGCAAAAGGAGTAGGTGGCATCTGGCGATATTCCTTTATTCTGACAGCGTTGGCCTCCTGGATAGGTTTTGTGGGGCAGTTGGCCTTTTCGCCCCCTTTTTCCTTTTTCTCTTTTTCTTTTCTTTTTTATGGTTTGTTATTTACCCTGTCATGCGCACTTTTTTTCTATCTTACTCTTCAAGCTGAAAAATATTTCCAGCTCCGTTTTTTTTTCTCTGCCCCGTTGATTGTTAGTTTGCTTGTAGCTCTGATTTTCTGGGTTGTGATGGGAACCCTGATTCTACAGAATCAGTCTGCTGCGAGGTATACACAGTTGTACGGCGAGCTTGCGACCATTCTTCTGCGATTTCATATCTATGATATTTTTCATCACGGCGCTTTTATCTCTCTGTTAGCCTGGTTTGTCCTCTGTATCATGATCTATCTGAGCCAGTTGCCTTTGACCTTGCAAACAGCAGGTTTATGGCTTTTGCATGCAGGAGTGGTGATCGTTTGCGTTGGTGGCTTTGTCAGTTTTTTAACATCCACAAGGGGGAACTTGAATCTCCAGGTTGGGGAGTCACGATCGGTCTTTCTGGATTATCAAGCGATCGATTCGCGTGTAACGCCAAAGCCGCTGCCTTTTCAAGTCAGGTTGGATCATTTTTTAAGGGAGGATTACCCGCTGCGCTGGAATCTTATCCTGCACACTCGCCAGTCCGGTAATTACCAGATCTATGACGCCGCAAAGAAAAACCGCATCTTAGTCAATGGTGTGATGGTAACTACTGAGCCGGCCCAATTTCATCGAATGGTGCTCTTTGTACCAGAAAAAAGTCCTAAACTGCAGGATGTGTGCGTGCAATTTGCTGGCAGAAAAGGGAAACGCGAGGATGAATTTTTTTGGCTCGACAACAGTGGCAGAGAGCCTTTTTCGCGCTCCTCCATCTTGGGAGGAGGTGCCTCACTCTGTCTCCAGGGGGTGAAATTGTGCCAGGGACAGAATCAGCGACCCGCATATCAGTTTGATGCGCAGCAGAATCGCTTTCTCCCAATGGGGGGGCCGCCAGCAGTTGCGGAGTTGCGCCATGCTCTTTTTCTCATCAGAGCCAATGAGATTCGACAAAAATGTAGGCTGGTTGCCAGCGCGAAGCGCATGCCAGGGGAGGAAAAATCTATCCTTCCGGTAGTGCAGGGTTCTTTTTCTCATCAGAACAATTTTCTTCTCACCTACCGCGACAATCTCCACGTCAAAGAGTTGCCTGGAGGTGTTAGACTCACTTTGCAACCTGCGAAGGTCGAGGCTAAGAACTTTCAATCTCTGCTGACCATTCTGGAAAATGGAAATCCTGTGAAGCAGATGAAGATTCGGGTAAATCAGCCGGGATGGTACAAAGGCTATCGAATCTATCAGGCTCACTACCGTGAGGACAATGCCAACTTTGCGGGTCTATTGCTGGTAAGAGACCAGGGAGTGTGGATTTCGTACACCGGTTTTTTCTTTCTGTTTATCGGATTGTTATGGCATTTTCTGCGCCAAGAGAACGGGGAGAGGGTATATGCACAGTGATTTGTTTTTCTATGCGACGTTAGCTGTCGCCTTAGTCTGGGTACTATCCCTTTTTGTTTTGGTGATCGTGGGAAAAATGGCCTTTGCTAGGTTGAAAACTCTTTTGCCGTTGACTCTTCTTGCTTTATTGCTGCTCTTTTTCTTTCAGAAGTATATTGAAGTATCCTATCCGCCCTTTAGGACATTATTTGAGTCCCTGTTATTTTTAGCACTTTGCATACAGTTATTACAGATTCTGACTCATTATTTTCTCGTTTTTTTCTGGCTGGATTTGACCACAGCTCTATTTCAGTCTGGCATTCTCATCTATGCAAGTACACAACTCCATAATGAAGCGGGTCAATTACCGGCAGCTCTGCAGAGTCCTTGGTTTATTCCTCATGTGCTTGTCTATTTTTTAGGGTATGCGGCTCTTTTTTTTTCCTTTGCCTTCTCATTGATCTATTTGAAGAAGGGAAACCTCGAACTCTCCTTTCGTGAGTATGCGCAGATGTCGCAGAAAATTTCTCTGGTTCGCTTGATTCATTTTACTACTAAATTGGGTTTTCTTTTTATCGTACTTGGATTGATAATTGGTGCCTTCTGGGCGCAGGAGGCCTGGGGGGATTACTGGGCATGGGATCCTAAGGAAAATTGGGCTTTGATAACGGTATTGCTCTATTCAGGATATTTTCACCTTAAGGGTAGGGAGATCCTATCGCAAAAACAACTTTCATGGCTTTTGGTACTTGGGTTTGTAGCAGTTATTTTTACCTATCTTGGCATGAAATATTTACCAACAGCTGACCAGAGTACCCATATTTATATAGAAAAGAGATCTTGACAACCCACTCATCTTCTTTCAGGCAATCCTGACAATGAAACTTCGACAGGAAGGAAATGGCTATGTTAAGGTTGCCAAAACATATTAAGGCGAAAATAGGTCAATCACCAGGTTTTTTAATACCAACTTCGGAACATTCATCTGGAAAAATTAATATTTATCAATTCCTTTTTAATGGTAAGGGAGTACAAAAGTTTACCTGGAACAAACCTTCTGAGATGGTTGAACCGGCCGCCTCTGAAATCTGCTGGATAGCGATCCAGGGTTTGACTGACACTAAAACGTTAACTGATATTGGTGATCGATTTCAGATGGATTCCCTTATAATAGAAGATATCGCAAATACATTCCAACGCAGCAAGTTGCAGGTTGATAATGATTCGCTGTTTGTGGTAATGCAGATGTTTTATATCGAAGATGCAGATCCAGGGATACGGCACGAGCAGGTAAGCTTTTATCGCCATCGCAATTATCTCATTTCCTTTCACGAGCAAAATTTTGCGTTGTTTCACCCAGTGCTGCGCCGCCAGGAGGTCAACCAGACCAGGCTTCAAAAAGGGGGATCTGAATATCTTCTATATGCGCTGCTGGATATGATTGTGGACCACTATTTTGCTGTCTTTGAATTCTTTGGTCAGCAGTTTGATCATTTAGATGAGCAGATAACGGGACGGCTTGAACCGGGCTTTCTAGATAAAATCTATACCCTGCGCAAGAATTTTCATTTCTTCCACAAGCATATCTCCCCCTTGCTGGATCTCTGGCATGATTTGCTTAGTTTGGAAGGCTCTTTGTTAAAAAAATCCACAAAACAGTACCTGCGCGATGTGCAGGATCATATTCGCAAGCAGCATGATTTGCTGGTTTTTTATCGAGAAATGATCATGAATATGATTGATACCGTGTACACTCTTCAAAACCAGCGGACAAATGAAGTGATGAAAATATTGGCAATGGTATCGACAATTTTTATACCGCTTACATTTTTGGCAGGTGTTTACGGCATGAATTTTTCCAATATGCCAGAGATGAAATGGCCATGGTTTTATCCTTATGCGTTTTGGGGACTGGTTCTGACCATTCCCGTTCTGTTATTGTATATGTTTCACCGCAAAAAATGGCTGTAGTTTTTAAAACTAGTTATTTGTCTATTTTTTATCTATCACTATATTTGTAAAATTTTTTTTTAATAAAGGTTGTATATGACTGAATTTTTTATTGGGTTGTCGCTCCTTGTTCTCATTGCGGGGGTTCTGGAATATGGAGTTCATGTGCGCAATCTGCGGAAAATTCCGATTCGTGTCCATGTTAATGGAACCAGGGGGAAATCTTCGGTTACACGGCTGATTGCTGGAGGACTTCGTGAAGGTGGTATTCGCACATTTGCGAAGACAACGGGCACCTTACCTCGGGTGATTATTGCAGATGGCACAGAATATCCTGTATTTAGAAATGGTAGAGCCAATATTATCGAACAGGTACGAATCGTAAATTTTGCTGCAAGAAATCGGGCTCAGGCTTTGGTCATAGAGTGCATGGCCTTGCAGCCCAATCTGCAGGCTCTTTGTGAATTAAAATTGATCCAATCTACCCATGGCGTTATCACGAATGCCCGAGCGGATCACCTTGATGTGATGGGTCCTGATGAACGGGATGTTGCGCTTGCTCTATTGGGTACCACTCCGGTTAACGCAAATCTTTATTCATGTGAACAGGATTATAAAACGGAATTTCATAATGCCTGTCAGGAGAGGAGAACCAACCTGAATCTTGTGGATGCTCAGGATATTCATTCAATAAGCGACGAGGAAGTAGCTCTTTTTAAATACAAAGAGCATAAAGAAAATATAGCACTTGCTTTAAAAGTGTGTGAGGCTGTCGGGGTGGATCGAACCACAGCACTTCGGGGAATGCAAAAAGTTAATCCTGATGCAGGAGCGATGAATCACTGCCGCATAAATTTTTTTGGTCGTAGAATTTATTTTCTCAATGCCTTTGCGGCAAATGATCCAGAGTCAACCGAGCGCCTCTGGGAGGAGGCGTGTCTGGAACATCAAAATGTTGATAGGAAAATCATGATTATTAATAACCGGCTAGATCGCCCTGATAGATCGAGGCAATTGGGATTGGCTATTCCGCTTTGGACAAAAGCGGATCGTTATATTTTAATCGGCAATGGATCATTCTTTCTCCTGAAATATGTCAGACGACGGGGGATGGATCCGCGGTTATTTATCAATGCAGAAGGAAAAGGTTCTGAGAAAATTTTTGAAGAAATTCTAAGTTTATGTCTGAAATCAACTATGATTATGGGTATCGGCAATATAGCTGGCCCTGGTATGGAGCTTGTAAACTATTTTAACAATAGGTCAGATATTTTTGAGTACGCTGGAAGGTAATTTTAATGGAGTCAATAATTACTTTATCAATCGGAATAGGTCTTGTGGTCAGTCTATTTTTTTCAGAGCTGCTTGGTATAGCAGCCGGGGGAATGGTGGTTCCGGGCTATATTGCCTTGTATTTGAATCAGCCATTACCAATCGTAATGACTTTATTGGTCAGCTACTTAACCTATTTTATTGTGCATGGTCTTAGTAGCATAACTATAGTTTATGGCAGAAGGCGTACTGTTTCGATGATACTTATTGGTTTTGCTTTGGGTTGGTTTTTTCGAAGCTTTGGAAATGTTCAGATAATTTATGATTCTATTGACCTACAGGTTGTCGGTTATATCATTCCAGGTTTGATTGCGATCTGGATTGACCGACAGGGATTGCTGGAAACTTTAACAGCGCTTCTTACATCCAGTGTGATTGTTCGATTGCTACTCATTTTATTTCTGGGAAAGGAGCTGATCCAATTATGAGAAAAGTATTGTGGAAGCCTACTAAAATAACCTGGCAGATTCACCTTTTGTTGGCTGTTGTTGCTTTCCTTTCTTTAATTGCTGTAGAATTTTTTAAAATTGAGAAAAAGCAGCCTTTTTATGAGGAAAAATTAGCAGCAGCAAAATTATTTCGTGATGCAACCCAATATCTCGGGAAAGAAAGAGAGCGCACAATCGGCCCCATAAATAAAAAAAATGATCCCTCAAGTAGCGGGTTGATTGGTTTGAGGGATTCAGTTATTACAAGCTCGAAGGGAGATTATATTTCTAAGCTCACCAGCGTGAATCCAAACTGGGGGGCTGTCATTATAGATATGTTTAGGAGAGCCAAAATCAAGAAGGGAGACTCAGTCGCTGTAGCGTTCTCGGGTTCTTTTCCTGCTATCAATATTGCGGTTTTGTCAGCAGCCAAGGCAATGAATCTACATTTGATAATCATCAGTTCAGCTGCTGCATCGAACTGGGGTGCCAATCATCCACAGTTCTCCTGGTTAACAATGGAGAAATTACTTTTGGGAAAGGGATTTTTCCCTAATGGTTCCATAGCTGTTTCGATGGGTTCGATTAATGATAATGGCGGTGGACTATCCAAAGAAGGACGAGCTATTCTATTAAATCTCATGCAGCAAACTGGTAAACCAATTATCTCCCATGAGGATCGACAGGCAAATCTGGATTCCAGAATGGAGCACTATCTGGTTCATGCAGGGAAAAATAAGATTAAAGCTTTTGTGAATGTCGGTGGCGGTACAATTGCCGTTGGCTCTATAGATGGAAAAAAATTATTTAAGCCAGGACTGAATATGCGGAGTTCGCGCAACGCTCTACGCATCGATAGTTTGTTGTCGCGTTTTGCCAAGCAGGGAATTCCGGTTATTCACATGTCGAATATTAAGGAGGTAGCTGCTAAATATGATCTGACAATTGGACCGACGCGTATGTCAGCAATAGGTTATGGAAAACTCTATTTTGAGATAGAGTACAACAAGCTGCTAGCTGGCTTTGCTCTTTTGCTAATCGTTGCGCTTCTATTCTTTTTTATTAAAACGGATTTTGGATATAGAATTTTTCAGGGAAAAGGAAAAATTGAAAAGGAACAGAGAATTGAGCCAATGGTTTAATTATTTGAGGGGGATTGGCATGAAATTTTTTCAAAAAAATCAGGAGCTGGTACAGCCAATTCAGGAGAAAAGGAAAGTCCGTCAATTCGTAGATTTTGTTTCCGGCGCAGATTTACCGGAAGCAGGTCAAAGGCAAGGAGAATCGAAAGCTGAGTTGCCCGGTTTTTTTTCGTATCTGCGTGAACATTGGAAGCAGAATGCGAGTTTATCCGGACAAAAAAATTTTTTTGGTAAATTTCAGAGCATATATCTACAGTTTCAGGAAAAAAAGAGTCAGGAAAATGAAAAGTTAAATATCTATGAGAGCATTGCTGCGGGTGCAAGATTGAACAGAGAATTTCTTGTGCTTCTGTTTGGCTCGTGTATTATCGCCACTTTCGGACTTTTTCAAGGGTCGACGGCAGTGATTATTGGCGCGATGTTGATCGCTCCATTGATGATGCCCATTCTTGGCTTTGCCCTTGGTTCCGTCTGGGGAGATAAAGGGTTGCTCTGGCGTTCGCTAATTACCCTGCTTATAGCTACCGTTTTGGTTTTGATTATTTCAGCTTCACTTTCCCTGGTTATCCCTGGCGTCGAATTCAACAGTGAAATAATGGCAAGAATAAACCCAAATCTTTATGATATCCTCATTGCCATCGCGTCAGGATTTGTGGGCGCGTACGCTTACGTAAATCCACGCATATCATCGTCAATTTCTGGAGTTGCCATAGCTGTGGCATTGATGCCTCCTCTTTGTACTGTTGGTATTAGTCTGGGGCAAATGAATGCCAGAGCTGCCAGTGGCGCCATCTTGCTTTATGCGACGAATCTTGTGGGTATTTCCCTTGCGGCAAGCTTTGTCTTTTGGCGATTGCGAGTGCATCCGGTAACAGCCCAGAGGGAGGAGGTTTCGATCCGGACTGCAAGGAATATCTATCTGTCTGCCATTCTGCTTTTACTTATTGCAATACCGCTTGGCTATTTTATGTTTGAAACTTATAAAGAGAAGAAAGCCCGCGAGTCCATCGTTTCGATCATTGCCCGTACAATTCCTGATACGGAAATTTTGTCTCTGCAATCTGTAAAATTTGGTCAGAAAATAGAGTATAAGCTAATTCTCATGATACCAGCAGACGCCCAAGAGCAGGCAATTGCGAAAGTTAGAAAAAAAATTTTATCCATTCTTCCGGCTGGTGGTAAACTGAAAATAACAATTTTGAATAGCTCGCTGGTTCATGATAGACCTGATGCGAATCCTTAAAGTCGGTTGATACTGAAAAAATCATACACCTCTGAGGCTGTTCAATCTCTGAAGGCAAAAAAGACGGCAAGAAGTATAAAAAATGCCGCAAGTGCATAATTCCAGGTCAGTTTTTCCTGTATATATACACGAAACATTTTGGTTCTCGGGTTTTATACTGGCTAAAGGGTGCGTCGACATCGCTGGCATTGCCTTGCGATATCCGAAAACCAAAATGCCTTTAGTATAAAACAGGGAAAAGGGAATAAAGACAAGCAACGTAATCGCCTCCTGGATGATTTTCAGTTGGCTGACCTTCATAACGCTGTGACACCTGTATAGCATATTCCAAAAGCGCTATCATCCAGCTAACGAAAATGGCAACTAGCAGGGGACTCTCCTTCAATTTCTTCAAACGACCATACCAGGCAAATGTCATAAAGATATTTGAGAGAACGAGCAGTAAAATTGTTATCAGTATGGTTTTATGGTGAATCCTTTTGAATGTAGAATCCTTCCCAAAGCAGAGGTAAAAACTGGACAACCTATTTTTCGGTCAGGCCGCATTTTCGTGAAATTTGAAAGGCATTTCCAATAGAATAGTTAACTTTTCGATAAATATTAGATTTTATCTAATTTTTTTCTTACAATTGGCCCATTTTGTCGTATTATTGTTATACTTGAGAATATGAAGAGGGATAACAGAGTATGGCAGAAAAGGGACTTTATACCATTAAAGCTGTCGCGGTAGAAACTGGATTAAGTGTGCATACCATTCGAGCCTGGGAAAACCGCTACCAGGTGATCCATCCAAATCGAAGCGCGGCAAACCAGCGGCGTTATACCTGGCAGGAGGTGCAGATGCTGCGTTTTTTGAAGATGGCAGTGGATCGAGGCCATTCTATTGGTCAGGTTGCCCCCTTTGAAACCGATGAGTTGGTGCGCCTAATCAATTTTCGAGATGAAGCGGTTGTTGTCAACGCAGCAAACTTGATTCGTTATGAAGATCTATTTGAGCTCTCTCGCTCGCTGGATGCTTTTGCGTTGCAACAGACTTTGGCGCGTCAATTAACGGAATTAGGTCTTTTCCGCTTTCTTGCTGAGGTTGTTTCCCCCCTGCTAGCTATGATAGGTGAGCAATGGCAGCAGGGAAAAATTCGTGTATATCAAGAGCATTTTTTAACAACGGCAGTGCGCACAATTCTGCTTCAGTATATCAAAAATAGACCGGACGAGACATCCTATCCCCGTATGGTGGTGAGTACGCCGCCAGGACAGTACCATGAAATCGGCGCCTTGATGAATGCGGCAATGGCCTATTCTCTTGGATGGGAGGTGCTCTATCTGGGGCCAAGCTTGCCAGTAGAGAGGAGCTTCTTCATGCCGCTGAGCTCTTTGGCGCCAGTGTTATCTCTTTAAGTCTGATTTTCCCGCGAACCGGTATGGATTTTCTTCGAGAACTGGATAAGCTTATCCAGACCCTCAAGGCGCAGATCCATGTGTTGGTAACGGGAGATGGTCTTCATATCCCGAAGGATTGTGATTTTTGTGGTAAATCACCAGCTATACATATTCTGCGCGATATCGAACAATTCAAACAGACTCTTCCGCTCCTCTAATCCCTGTTTCCTCCAGGAAACACCTTTTTCGGGAAAGGGTCACACTTTTTTTTCTCTTCGGATATATATAAGGTAGTGATACATTTTACTGTTATGAGGTGTTTCCATGAAAGGCTTTTCAATGCGGCTACTGCTGCTGTCATTTATAGCAATGTTTTCGATTGCTTGTAATTCGGACGAGGAGACCACGATTTCCGGTGTGGTGAGTAAAGGGCCGTTGTAAAGCGCAGTGGTAACCGCGTATGCGTTGCAAAGCGACGGGACGCTAGGAGAAAAGCTTGGCACGACCACAACGGACGAAAACGGTCGCTACAGGCTTCGCTTCGCTTACCAGGGGATGATTCAGCTGCAGAGCGAAGGCGGACAGTACGCCGATGAGGCCACAGGTGACCAGGTTGTGTTGCAAGCACAGACCAGATTGAGAACTATGCTGGCGAGTACAGACAAAGAGACTACAGCATCCATTACTCCGCTCACCGAGATGGCCGCAGAGCGGGTTCAAACCCGCTTACGTACGATGACACAATCACAGCTTCATCTTCAGGATCATATTGCTGAGGCAAATTCTGAAGTTTCGCAGGCTTTTGACCTGTATGGTGTGGATATAACGGCCACTGAGCCTGCGGATCTCACCCAGACGCAAAGCAGAGAGCGCACTATGAACCAGAAAAAGTATGGCGCTATCCTGGCTGGATTCTGCCAGGTTGCCAAGTTGGAATCCAAGACAGCCGATTCGGTTATGGAGATGATCCAAGCGATGGTGCAGGATATGCAGGATGGTTCATTGGGTGGTAACGATGGAGATGGTACTTCTATTTCTGTCTCTACCGAAGTTGTTGCGCCACTTCAGGCCAGGAACCAATTTCGTACTGCGGTGCAGAATTTTTACCAGAATCAGCAGCGGAATCAAAGCGGTATGGCAATCTCTGATTTCGATCCTGTTATTCCGCAAAATTAGAGGAAAAGGAAGCAGGCTATCATTATCTCCAGCTCTCTTGGAGAGACGATTTGAGCCTTTTTCCCATCGTTAAAAAATATCTCTCATTATTTCATGTTCACGATGCAATGAGACCACTACAGGCTGCCGGAACATTCCCATTCGGCGGCCATTTTTTTAATAGCAATTTGGTACTAAGGATGATAATGGTGGCATCTGGAGCGAGGCAGGAACAGGATGACGCAGACACAAAATCAGGAACCAAAATCGATCTATACTTACCTCGATTACCGCGCATTTATCAAAGATTTTTATGATTTCAAGAAGGAGCATGAAGGATTAACCCTGCGCCAGTTTGCTCATAAGGCTGGTTTTAGTTCTCACGCCTATCTCATTCAATTGATACAGGGGATCCGCGATGCTTCGGCTCAATCGGCAAGAAAAATTGCCAAAGGATTTGAGCTATCAGAATCCGAAGCAGAGTATCTCGAGTATATGGTGCGCTTTGCCCATGCACAGGATCTTGATGAAAAAAATGAGCACTATCGCAAGATGATCCGTTTTCGCTACAAGGGAGAGCTTGCATCGATCGCAGATGATCACTTTTTCTTGCTATCCAACTGGTATATTCTGGCAATTCGTGAATTGGTAACATTGCCCGATTTTCAGGAGGATTACGGCTGGATTGCTCACCATCTGTATCCAAGGATTACTACCAGTCAGGCTCGAGAAGGGTTAGAAATATTGTTGAAACTGGGTTATCTGGGCAGGGATGAAAATGGTAAGCTTGAGCAGAAGGATCCTGATCTAAGCACAGGGCCAGAAGTCCGCTCTTTGCATGTGGCAAATTATCATAATAGTATGTTTTTACTGGCGAATCATGCCATGAAAAAAACTCCGGCCAAAAGCAGGGATATCTCTGCACTCATTATTCCCATAGACCGAGAAGAGTTCCGCTATATTAAAAGAAGAATTCAGGAGTTTCGCAAAGAGTTGATTCAGTATCTTCGGGATCGTCAGGATCTACGGGCTGCGGAGGATCACCATGTATCTGAAGGAACTCTTGAGGATTTTGCTGCTGGTAGACACAGAGATCGGGTTCTTTACAATTTAAGTATGCAGTTTTTTAATCTTAGTCGAATGAAATGGGATTAAGGGAATACCTTTATGACGATGATCAACCGGAATAATTTTTGGTATCGTGTAGGCGTACTCCCATTTTTTTTTCTCTCTCTGATGTTTTTCCCGACCTGCGCTACAGAAATTGGCAATCCGGATACTCCGGATGATGAAACCATGATTCAGGGCTTGGTCAGTAAAGGACCCATCGCCTATGCGACAATCCGTATCTATCGTTTAGACCAGAGTGGGAGGATGGATCCGGAACCGGTATGGAGTACTTCAAGCGATGTTGCCGGCCTTTTCCGTTTTCCAGAGAGACTACTGCAGGAGCCAGTGCTCGTACGATCCTATGGGGGAAGCTACCATGACGAGGCCACGGGTATAACCTTATCGGTTCCAGGCGGGCTTATTCTGGAGGCCATCCAATGGAAATCAGGCGGAGACATCCGGTTGGCAGTCACTCCGGTTTCGAGTATGGTCGCTGAGCGGGTGCGTGCGCTGCTGGCTCAATCAAAATCTTATGCGGAAGCCGATGCACAGGCGCGCTCTGAGGCAGCCCAGATTTTTCAAATTAGTAGTCTGGATCTTCAAGATCTACCATCAGATCTAACCGATCCTGGAAGTTGTACTGATCTTACCGGGAAGAAGAGGTATGGTTCTCTATTAGCCGGTTTTTCCCAGTGGGTTGTCGATAAAAGTGTGGATCATGAGCATCTTTACACCACCCTGGAGGCGTTGCGGCAGGATTTTGGTGATGGGGATATTACCAATTTGCGAGATAGAGATGGGAACACTATCACAGTGGTCTATCAGACACCCCCTTCCCAATTGATAAGCGATCTGCCGACCTCCGTAGATACCTTTCTCGACAGTCCTAAAAATAAATCTTGTTATCAGCGCTAACGAATTCCTTTCCAGGAAAAATCAACGCAAACTTCGTGATGACCTGTTGAAGTGAGGCAAAGGCAAAAAAAAAGCCTCACAGGTTATAATCCCTCCCATGAGGCCAAGACACAAACGGAACACATGTAGGTGTGTGATAGATTTACCAATCCCTTATAATTTCGGGATATTTGCGAAATACTTTAGGATTTTTTTTTGAATTGGGTAAAGAGGGAAGAGTGTGGGGAAAAAAAAAGGCTGGTGAATACCAGCCTTTTTGCATGAACACGAAAACATTCTTTTGAAATTACTTCCAGTGAATGCACTCGCCTGGGCACTGATCAATTTCATCTTGAACTTTGCTGACATCGCCGTCTTTCACAGAGGCAGCGTTCACATTGGAACCGCCGTTATGGCTTTCGGCCAGATCATCATCATCCATACGGAAATATTCTGGAAGATTCTCTGCACATGCATTGCATGATGTGCACTCATCTTTATTAACATAAACTACTTTTGCCATAGTACAATCCTTTTTCCAATTTATCTTGCTTTTAAGCGGTTTGGTTTCCCATGAATTTTGATTTTCCAGGACAGGTTAAAAAGCATCCGATATCAAGTCAACAGAGAAAAGAGTAAAACCTTACGGGTTTTTTGGTTTTTTTTAGGATCGTTGTTCGTTTTTTTTCAGATAGGATTGTGGGTCAGGGTTATAATCCTGAATGGCCAGGACTTTCACTCCCTCCCGATTCTGATCGCTGAGAATAGCCTCAATACCGCTGATTGCGGCACGAGCCCCAGGTACGGTGGTAATCGCTGGAATACCGTATTTTAATGCTGCCTGACGGATCGATAACGCATCAATACGGGGGTTGCGTCCCGAAGTTGGCGTGTTGATGACAAGCTGGATAGTTCCGGATTTGATCAGATCCACAATATTGGGTCGGCCTTCGTGGACTTTTTTGGTTACAGTACACTCAAGTCCATGGTTTTGAAAAAAATCAGCGGTTCCTTCTGTGCCATAAAGCTGAAAACCGAGTTGATGCAATTTCTGGGCATAGGGTAGCAACTGCTCTTTGGAGCGATTATTGATGGAGAAAAAGACATTGCCCTTTCTGGGCGGAGTATCGCCAGCCGCAATCGAAGCCTTATAAAATGCGAGGGGAAAATCCTTGGCAATGCCCATGACCTCACCTGTGGATTTCATCTCTGGTCCAAGGATGGTATCCACTCCGGGGAATTTGTTAAAGGGAAGAACAACCTCTTTCACGGAAACATGGCTAGTTTTCCATGGCTGGTTTGGTATATGAAAATCCTTCAACTTCTGCCCAAGCATGAGTCGGGTTGCTACTTTTGCCAGCGGGATGCCAATGGCTTTGGAAACAAAGGGAACGGTACGACTGGCTCGAGGATTCACCTCAATAATAAACAGTTTTTGCTCTTTCACGGCATACTGGATGTTGATCAAACCGTGAACATTCAGCTCTCTGGCAAGAGCCTCCGTGGTGGTTTCAATCTCCTTGATAATGCTATCGGATAAACCCTGGGGCGGCAGCGAGCAGGCGGAATCTCCGGAGTGGACACCAGCCTCTTCGATGTGTTCCATAATTCCTGCTACCAGTACCTGCTCCCCGTCATAGAGGGCATCTACATCTACCTCTGTGGCATCTGTCAGAAATTGATCGATGAGGATGGGGTGATCAGGAGAGATATCCACAGCGTGTTTGATATAATTGCGAAGTCCGCTTTCATCAAAAACAATGGCCATCGCCCGTCCTCCCAGGACATAACTTGGCCTTACCAACGCCGGGTAACCAATACTCTGAGCAATTTCCACTGCTTCTGATTCATTGGTTGCGATGCCGTTATCGGGTTGCAGCAAATTTAATTTTTTTACTACCTGAGCGAAGAGTTCCCTGTTCTCAGCTCTGTCAATCGCCTCCGGTTGTGTGCCCAGAATCGGAATACCTTCAGCCTTTAATGCTTTGGCAAGCTTGAGTGGGGTCTGACCGCCAAACTGAACAATCACACCTTTGGGATTCTCTTTTTTGCAGATAGTCAGGAGATCTTCCAATGTCAACGGGTCAAAATAGAGTCTGTCGGAGGTATCATAATCAGTGGAAACAGTTTCTGGGTTGGAATTGATCATGATGCTCTCCACATTGAGATCAGCCAGCGCAAATGCAGCGTGACTACAGCAGTAATCAAACTCAATTCCCTGGCCTATTCGATTGGGACCTCCGCCAATAATGACTACTTTTTCTCGGTTGGTTGGGCTGCACTCATCCTGGGATTCATAGGTGTTGTACAAATAGGGAGTCTGCGCCTGAAATTCCCCGCCGCAGGTATCAACCATCTTATGGTCAGCAACAATTCGCCATTTTTCGCGGCGTTCTCGGATTTCTTTCTCTTTTCTTGTCAGGATAATATTGCCCGCGCGCTGTTCCAGCGGTTGGTCCGAGAGTAATAGTGGATCGATCTGGCTTTTATCCTCCATGTACGCAAGCTGACGGTCAGAGAAACCGGCTCTCTTCATCTCCCATAAAAGTTCGCGGTAAGACTCTTCGCTATTTTGCAAAAGATCACCAACCTTGCTGCGGTAGTAATCTTCCATCTGGATGATCTCCTGAAATTGATCTAAAAACCAGGGGTCGATGGCAGTGAGCTGATAAATTTCAGCAGGAGAGAAGCCGTAACGCAGGGCCTCATAGACAAAAAAGATCCTATTCGCGCCGGCATTGACCAACTCATTTCTGAGGAAATCCCGTTTGCGATCTTCTGGTTGGGATGCCAGAAGGCGCATGAATGCTCCGTTGCCGTCCATACCCAGACCATAGCGGTCTGTCTCAAGGGAACGCAGGGCTTTCTGCATCGACTCCTGGAAGGTTCTGCCAATGGCCATTGCTTCGCCCACAGATTTCATTTGCGGGCCGAGGTGGTGATCTGCATCTGGAAATTTTTCAAAGGCCCAGCGTGGCGATTTGACAACCACATAATCCAGGGTCGGTTCAAAGCTGGCAGGTGTTGTTTTGGTTATATCATTGGGTATTTCATCCAGAGTGTAGCCAACTGCTAATTTGGCGGCAATTTTTGCGATGGGATAACCTGTTGCCTTCGAAGCAAGAGCTGAGGATCGGCTAACGCGGGGATTCATTTCGATAACAACGATACGGCCTGACTGCGGGTGGACGCCAAATTGTATGTTGGATCCACCTGTATCGACCCCGATTTTTCGGATGATCTTGATGGCCTGGTTGCGCAGCTCCTGGTACTGACGGTCTGTCAAGGTTTGCTGGGGTGCGACCGTAATAGAATCGCCAGTATGAATTCCCATGGGGTCGAGGTTCTCTATCGAACAGATAATGACAACGTTGTCGTTCAGATCACGCATGACCTCCAGTTCAAACTCCTTCCACCCCAGAATGGATTCCTCTATGAGAACCTGATTGATAGGAGATGCCTCAATACCGCTGAGGACCTTCTGGTCAAACTCCTCACGGTTGTAAATCATACTGCCGCCGCTGCCGCCAAGGGTATAGGCTGGCCGTATAATACAGGGAAGACCCACCACTTCCATGATCGATCTGGCTTCATCCAGTGTATCGGCCAGTCCAGATTTTGGTACCTCAACACCGATCTCCAGCATAGCCTCTTTGAAGAGTTTTCGGTCCTCTGCCCGGGCGATGGCATCTGGTTTAGCTCCGATTAATTCAACCTGGAATTTTTCCAGGACTCCATGTTTGTGCAGGCTCATGGCTGTATTCAGGGCAGTTTGTCCGCCCACCGTAGGCAAAATCGCATCGGGGCGCTCTTTTTCGATGATTTTTGCCACAAATTCCCATGTGATGGGCTCGATATAAGTTCTATGCGCGTATTCAGGGTCGGTCATAATTGTGGCAGGATTGGAGTTGATGAGGACAACTTCGTATCCCTCCTCCCTGAGGGCTTTGATTGCCTGGGTGCCGGAATAATCAAATTCACAGGCCTGTCCGATCACGATAGGGCCAGAGCCTATAACAAGAATTTTATGAAGATCTGTGCGTTTTGGCATACGGGAATCCTGATACAGTGATACAATCCATAGATTTTTATGGTCAAATGGTGTTTTCGCGTGCATCTGGCAACTTTTAAATAAATTCCTATGACGATCCGGTAAAGAAAGTAGCCCTATTGGAATAGACCATTCAGATGAGGTAGAAAATGACATAGTTATGCTAATAGGTAGAAAAGAGTGCTTGCCTGTGAAGTGTGTTTTTGCTATAGCAGTATATACCTATAAGCATCGATGCTTCGGTAAATTTGGATGGTGAGCCTGCGATGCATCGAGCTTGTCGAGATGTCGAACCACAGAACAAGATTTCCTTCGATAGACTCAGTAGAGGTGACCCCGGTTGGGCAATGCCATAACTGCGTCCTTATCGACCTTGGGTCAGATCTTCTCTATCCGTGGAGTCGCTGAGTGCGTACATGGATGTACGCCTGCAGATTTGTCCATGGACGGACAAAAATCTGACTCTAGTCCAACTGTGGACATCGGTCGCTCCTGTGACTTCCTGTCACCCGCGACACTCGTGCATCCGTGCACATCGCATTGACAGTCGCAGGAAATCCTGACTACATGGCATTGCCTTGCATCGGGTAATGCCAGGTCGTGGTATTTCCAACGTCCTTTTGGTACAAAGTCGATTGCAAACAGTATAAGCAGTGGAGGCAGATATGAGTGATGCTACCCAGGGAGTACTCGGCAGGCAGGTACAATCTCCAGAGGAGTATCAACCAGAGTTATTGTATCCTCTATCCAGAGAGACAAGCAGGCAGACATGGATCAAGGATAGCCTGGAGATTTCTTTTTTAGGATTGGATATCTGGAATCTGTATGAAATCTCCTGGTGGGAAACGGTTTTGGGTCGGGGTAAAATACCGCGTACAGCCGTGGGTCAGATGACTATTCCCGCATCATCATCTCATATTTTAGAATCAAAATCGGTTAAGCTCTATTTGAACAGCCTGAATCAGGCGCAGTTCCCTTCTGAAAAGAGCCTGCTCCAGACCCTCCATCGCGATCTGCGCACAGCCAGCGGCTGCAGTGCTCTCCACATCAACCTGCAATTCCCGCCGGAACGGACAGACTCTGGAAACTTGGATTCAGGGAATCCGTTTTCATTCCAGAATGTTCATCCCCAATGTCTCGACCTATCTCTTGTTCATACTCCCGTGCATGAGGGGGAGTGGGCATCCATTCTTTCGAGTTCGCCTCGGGCAGAACTGGTGGAGGTTTTAGAGGGTGCATCGGTGGAAGAGCTGCTTTTCACGCACCAGTTTCGATCGGTATGTCCTGTAACCGGGCAGCCGGATTGGGCAACCATATACATCCACTACCATGGGAAAAAAATAAACCCAAGGGCTCTACTGCTCTATTTGCTTCAGTATCGCAGGCACCCTGCTTTTCATGAAACCTGTACAGAGATGATTTTTTCGGATATCCTTGCTAACGCAAAGCCTGAATGGTTGCTTGTTCTATTGCAGTTTACTCGTAGAGGCGGGATTGATATCAATGCTCTCCGTTGGAGTCAAGCGTATCCCGATAACTCTAGGTTATCGCCAGGGCTTTATTTGGCCAGAACATTTCGACAATAAGCCCGAACCTTTACCAGAAACGAAGAGTTTCCATGTCAAGCAGCGTAAGATTATTGACTAAATAACCAATGCTTGCTATACTTAAACCCAGAAGAGGTTGGTATAGCCATAGGAATACCAGTTTTCTTAGGGTAATTGGGCCGGAAAGCGCCGGTGCGCTTTCTGGGTTGAGATTGTAAGAACATAAAAAAGAGGTAAAGGGGTCGCTATGAACCGTCAGCAGAAGGTACGACGAATCACGTACGCTATCATTGTTGTGTTAGCAGGAATACTACTTATGGTATTGCCTGGTCTTCCGATGATTCGCTATATCCTTTCAGGGATTCTGGTTGTGCTGGGATTGATTCAAATGGCGGATAAGACACGCAAGCAGGGAATTGTATTGGTTGTGCTTGGAGCAGCCCTGTTTTTTCTGTATCCCTTCGTGGCTGGAAGTCTGTATCTGTTAGGTTTAATTCTGGTTCTCGTTGGTATTGCCATGGGAGTACACGCTTACTTACAAAAACCGGTTTAATGCCCTGCAAAGTATTGACCGGGTATTTCGGATAATAACCCTCGCGCTTTTGCGGTCTGCATCAGGAAGTGGATCGCTGCTTCGCCATCAGAGCCAAATTGTTCGCTAAATTGGTTCACATAGAGAGTGATATGGCTTTTCATGACAGCACTTTCCATCTCCTGAGCATATTTTTGGCAGTAAGCCAGGGTCTCGTCCTCATGCTCCCTGGCGTACTGGATGCTGGAGCGAATCGCCTGCTCCATCGCCTCTATCCACTCAACAGGTAAGGATCGTTTGCCCGCGATACCCCCCAGTGGAATGGGGTATCCGGTTTTTTGTTCCCACCAAACACCAAGATCCATCAGTTCCACCAGGCTGTACTCCTGGTAGGTGAAGCGGCTTTCATGGATAATCAGACCCGCATCCGCATCTCCTCTGGCAACGGCAGGTATAATCTCCGAAAACAGCATCGGTTTGATGCCTCCAATCTGAGGAAAGGCCAACTGGAGGTACAGATAGGCTGTCGTGTAGATTCCAGGTATCAAAATTTGCGCTTTTTCTGCCGAGAATGGGGAGTCCTGGGTTGCTCTGCTGACAAGAAGAGGGCCACAAGCATGACCCATGGCGCCTCCAGAGCGAAGAAGCCAGTAGCGACTGCTGATGTGCGCGTAAGCATGAATCGAGATCTTGCAAAAATCCAGCTCCTCTTGACGCGACATTTTGTTTAACTCTTCGACGTCCGCAAAATAGGGCGTGATGGTGAACGGAGACTCAATTTTATTTTCCAGTAAAGCATAGAAAATAAAGGTGTCATTCGGGCAAGTGGATAAGCCCAACCGAATTGAGTGGCGGTTCTTCATAGTGCTCCTGTTTTTTAAGGGACATTTTTTTTAGACAGGGCACACTCTTTTGTGACACTTAATTTGCGCAAGACATAATCAATCTAGCTGTGACCATTTCTCCTTGAGAATGGGGAACGAATGCAAGAAAATGGATGGTTTTTATTCAATTAGGCAAAATTTTCATAGACAACCAATCAGACTTCCTATATTCTTTTCCTGTATTCTGTGGGATTATTATTGTGCGTGGTATATCCTCGAAAAGGAGAATTATACTGCGATGAAAGTGCTTTTCGCACTTTCTGGCATAGGTATCCTTTTAGAAATGGTTTCTCGAGGCAATGCCGCACAGCGTGCGTATCGCTTCCAAATAATAAGATAAAAAAGGGAAGCGATACCAATGGGGAAATCCAATTTCTTTTCGGTAAAAAGCAGTTCAGCGGTCGACTTTTCATCAAAGAAACCTGTTTATAAACGAATTGGTACGTTAAGGGGCTAACAATGAGATACGGGAAAACTCTACTTGGTTTTGTTGCTATTGGTATCTGGATGGTATCGTGGCAGAGCAGCAATGTACTTGCTCAGAGAGTGGAAAAAAAAGCGGTCGATAATATGATTGAAGCGACGATGTCGCAGAGCTTTGATCACACTCTCATCGGAAACAAAGGAGATTTTGTTCTGACATCTACGGCCTTTCAATTTGATACTGAGGGTCTTAGTTATACCGCGAACACTGAAAAAAAGCAAAGAGCGGTTCTCATGAGGACAGCCTGTGGTGATCGATGGGTGGCAACGTTTGAAATGCTCTGGGTTTCTGGAAAACAGATTGGTGCGGGTCTCTACTTTTCCTACGAAAATATGATGACTCATTTCTATGTCGGGATCGATGGCCAGAACATTTATCTGATTCGAAACGGTAACGTGATGGCAAAGGTTCGGTTTCAAGCCCAGCCCAATAAATGGATGCGTTTTCGTTTAAGGCGTCAGGCCAATCAATTTAAAGTCTGGGTTGATAACTTCTTGAGGTTGGAATATGAGGAGGTAAAGCCTGTTCGAGATGATAGTGTTGTGGAACGTGATCCTCTGCCTTATGGTGGGTTTGCGCTCGGTACAGACGGTTTCATCGAAGAGGGAGCCAAGGTCATTTTCCGGAACCTGAAGATTCAGGGAAATGTATCCAAAAAACCTCTGAAGCATGCCTATGTCGAAACTATAAATCTGCAAAGAGGTTCCAAGAATACGATTATCTGGCTGCACCAAATGGATGACAGAGCCTCGCAAAGAGTCCGGGTTTTTGCCAAGGCGTTGCAGGTAATGGAAAAGATCTCTGGTTTGCCCTATCCTGTCACAATATCTTCAGAGGTCAGCAGTCTGGATTACAAAGCTCCTTACCCCTTTCGTAAATCGGGTCAATCTTTTTTCCCTGACGTGAATATCATTTTAAGCGGCGATAAAACACAGGAATTTTTAACAGCCCTTGCGGAGCAGTGGGATTATTTCCAGGAGTTGTGGCTGGCTGGTGGTTACCCCTTGTTTTTGGCAGGGGCAGCTTCGCAGAGCATGAGCGATCAGCCATTTATTTTCAAAAATGTTCTGGCTTTTCAGCGCGCTTTGACTAAGATGACTGATAAAAATTTTCAGGATTTTGCGGTGGATGGCGTCTATTTCGGCCCTGAAGATGTGTATCGTCAGGTGGTGCAGGGAAAGGAGTTCTATGCGGAGAAAGGGGCTCTCTTCTTGTATATGATCTATCGCGATCTTGGAGAGAAATTGTTTGCTAAAGCTTCGGCTCGCGCTGTAGAGAATCTGTCTGGAAAGGAGTTCAAACGTTCCAAATATATCAATTCCGAGGATTTTCTGGAAGCGATCGTTGAGATTACCCAAACAAGATACAAGCCCTATTTCAATGGCTGGATCTTTCCCGGAAAATATGACCGCTGGTCTCCCGATTTTTTTATCGATGAGGATAAAGATGGTCTTTTACTTTTTGAGGAGAAGATCATTGGAACAAGTGATAAGGAAGTAGATACAGATAAGGATGGTTACAGCGATGCCTGGGAATACCTGAATGGCTTTGATCCCAAGGATTCGAAGAAACCGAATGTAGCACAGATAGCTGTGGATGGATTTGTCCTTGATTGGGCCAATTTTCGGAATGTGGCATCCGTGCTCGATCCGGTCAATGATGTGAAGAAGTCCTTTAATCCTTTTGATGTACGTAAAGTCATGATGCGCGGTGATGACAAATTTGTCTATATCGGCGTTCAATATCATAATGATATTCGCCTGAATACAAAGCATATCAAACACCGTCTGTCATTTACCTTCAATGGCAAGGCTTACCATGCCGCTACCATCGATTACGAGAATAATGAGTTCATCGCGCAGCGGCTGCAGGGAAAGGATTTATGGTACGATTTTTTTGCTTTGGATCAGGGCTTTCTATGTGAATTTGCCTTTGATATGGAGTGTCGTATCCCCATAAGCTTTTTTGATGGAGCAAGCCGGATTGAGTTAAGCTATTCTGGTCCTGGTGAGATCGCAGGCGGCAAAGTAGATCTGAATATAGATCCAGTATTGCCTATAGAGGTCTTTCGGCATGAAAGAAGCGGCATAATCGAGTTCATCACATTAAACGGATTGCAGAACGAATTGTGGGGATTTGGAGTCGAAGAGGTCAAGGATTCAGGACATACTGGAGAGAACCTGCCCCAACGTTCTGTGGATTTGCGACAGGATAGTTATTGGGAAGCGAAGCATAACGGGGACTGGGTTTTATTCCAGTTGGATAAGGTTGCGAAAGCAAAGAGTGTTATTCTATCATTGGATAGCAATATCCAATATCAGCTCTGGGTGGAGATATCCAGGAATCAAAAAGAGTGGATAACCGTTGTCAAGGATCAGGATGTGACAGCCAGGATCGGCAAAAGAGTGATTCCTTTACAAAAGATGGAACAATTTAAGGAAGAGTTTCAATATATTCGAATTCATATTTTGAAAACGACCTTTTCGAGGGGCGCGAAACTATTTGAAATTTCCTTTGAACCTTAATCTTTTTGATGTCCTGGAGCTTCTCTGGCTGGAGGTTCGTAAGAAATCTAGCGATGGCAAATTTGCCATGAAGAAAAAGAAGTGGGACAAATGATTATGGAAATGACATTGAATCAACTGCACATGAAAAGTGTGCTGGCAAAAAATATAGATGTGAAGGATACTCTGGATTACGCCCTGTTCGGAATCCAGGAGCCTTCACTGTTACAACAGTTTTTTTTACTCGGTCCGATTTTTTCTGGCTTAAAAACTCACCACTATTTTGTCGGTATTACCACATCAGGTTTGGCCTTTGTGGAGGTGAACGCAAAATATGAGGAGCGTAGCCATAAGTTTTATAAATATTATGAGATAGATGGTATTGAAGAGAGTAAAGAGCTGAAAGGAAAAAAACTGAAGATACTTTTTAAAAAGGGAGACCACTTTGGGTTGGTATTGCCTCGTGTCGTCCTTGGCCTGACAAACCATGAAGAGGATGTAGAGGCGGCCATCCGGGTTATCCATGAGAAAATAAAAAATTCAAAAGAGTATTTCAAAAGGCAACGTCCCCGCAATTTCAATCAGAGGCAGAACCAGGGGAGCGGCGGAAGCGCAAACGCAGGATCCAATACCGGAACCAACCAGAGCGTGACTACCGGACAGGCTGGTAGTGCAAGCACGGGGAAAGATCCAAATGCTCGTTCTAAAAATTATCATTCTCATCGCCGCAGAAAAAAAAGACCTGTCAATAAAACAGTTTAATCGTTTTCATAGGTGTAATGGTACCAGGGATTGAAAAAAGAAGAGCATAGGTAATAGAACATGAATGATGTTTGTGCTGTAATTCTCGGGGGTGGCAGGGGCACCCGTTTGTATCCTTTAACAGGGCATCGGAGTAAACCGGCTGTTCCATTTGGCGCTGAGTTCAGGTTGATTGATATCCCGATGAGCAATTGTATCAATTCTGGTATCAATAATATCTATGTGTTGACGCAATTCCTGATGGCCTCCTTGCAGAGACATATATACCAGACATATAAGTTTGATACGTTTCGCAATGGGGTCGTTGAGGTATTATCCGCGGAACAGACCAATGAGTCTATGGCCTGGTACCAGGGAACTGCTGATGCCGTACGCAAGCAGCGCCATCATTTTATGGAAGATTCGTACGAATATATCCTGATTCTTTCTGGTGATCATTTATACCAGATGAAATATGATGAATTTATTTCGAATCATATTGAACAGAAAGCGGATATTACCATTGGATGTTATCCAGTTACTACAGATAAAGTTCCCGGTTTTGGCATTCTTCAGGCAAATGAAAAATCTGAAATCACAAATTTTTATGAAAAGCCTAAGGATCCTGCAGTCATCGAAAAATTAAGAATTCCCGGTCTGGTTCCTGAAGAGCCGGGAAAAGAGTTCTTAGCCTCTATGGGAATCTATATTTTTAGTAGAGAGGTTTTGCGGTTTTTATTAGAAGAGACTGATGAGGATGATTTTGGCGCAGGGATCATTCCGCATGCTCTTGGCAAATTTCGCGTTCAATCCTTTCTTTTTAACGGATATTGGGAGGATATTGGAACCATCCGTTCTTTTTATGAGGCCAATCTTGGCTTGACCAATACAGTACCAAACTTCAATCTGTATGATCCAGAATTTCCGTTGTATTCCAGGCCCCGTTTTCTTGCCCCGACAAAAATTACTAAGGGAGCAACGTTGGAAAATAGTATTGTTGGCAACGGGTCTCTAATAGAAGATGCCAGAATAGACCATTCTGTTATTGGCATTCGCTCTATAATCCGCAAGGGAGCCTCTATCGCTCACTCTGTATTGATGGGCGCGGATTATTACCAGTTTTCTCAACAGTCGCAGTTAGTTCCGATTGGCATTGGGGAGGGGACGGTAATACGAAATGCGATTATAGACAAAAATGCCAGAATTGGCAATGATGTCCGCATACTTAACGAGGCCGGCACAAAGGAAAAGGATGGAGATGGTTACTTCATTCGCGATGGAATTGTCATCGTTCCGAAAAATGGAGTCATTCCACCTGGTACCTTTATTTAATATCGATCTAATCCTGCTTTAGGGGTTTTGTTATCAGCTTTTTAAGCGTGATACGCCGGACAATATGAGCCAGGATTCCATTTACCAGCCCCTGTAGGAGTCCGGCGACCAGTACGGTAGGACCTATAAATCCGATAGCCAGTAGAGGTCCTAAGAGTGAAACAATCATAGATTTCGGAGCTGTGCTGCGCAGCACAGTCTGGTAGATATAAAAAGCCGGGAACAAATTTATAATTCCCAGGATACTACCGCCAAGAATCGCGCGCAGATAGTGACGTTCCAGAATGGAGTCGTTTTTATACCGCAGCCAGGCATAAAAAAATGTAAATAGAAACATGGTTCCCCCTGATGCTGCAAGAAGAAGGTAAAGATTGCTGCTGTATCCCGCTTGAAAAAAACTCCAGAAAGATTCTAGCCTTTTCGGCCAGGGTTGCTTGCCTGCGAGGTTTTCCATGATAAAGATTGCGCTTGATGCGATTGGCCAGGCTAGAACAAAATTGATGCCAAGAGCGACATAAATCCATGGATGCCGCAAGCGTCCCAGAAAATCCTTCAGAAAATTCATAGCTTTATAATAGTCTAATTAACTGATTCTTTCTTGCAAACTAGAATTTTCGGATTGCCTTGCTTGAGACTGACTTTCGGGATAATTTCATTGATGCCAAACCAGGCAAGAATAGTCTTTGCCAGTGCAGCAATGATGGGAAAATCAAATCCTGTGCTGGCGATGATAATTTTTCCCTGAAATCCCTTTTTGCGCAATCCAACTGCGAATAAAAGACCGGATATCTGCGTTTCCATCGTTATGTCTGTAACGATGGTATGAAAAAAATTAATTCCTTTTTCCTGGACTGCTTGCTTTGCCAGAGCTGCGCTCTTTACCCAGATGATTTCATAGTCGTTGCTGGAATAGATTCCTAAAATAAGATTTTTGTATTTTTCATTATCATCGACAAGCAGTAGGTTGAGTTTCATGGTGCGTGATCCGGATTCTGGTTATTTGCTCTCATTCAGAGGTGTCCGGATATTTTTTTCTTTTGCCCTATAATGTCAAACGCGAATAATGTGATCATTTAAATTGTTGAAAAATAGAAAATTGTAAAAATTCGGTTTGATCTTATTGCTATAGATTTCAAGCTGGATGAAAATTCAAACACATAGCAGAAATATGGATACAATCGTTTTTTTGAGCAATATTTCACATAAAGATCATTTTTTATTACGAAAGTTTTATCAATCCGCCACTTTTCTTGATGTAAGATCGATCGAAGAGCTTGCCCGTACCAATCTTAGCGCTATCCAATTGGTGCTATTCAATCTCGACGGCACAGGTGAGGCAGGGTTGTCTCTATTGGCTGCGTTGCGAGCCCAAAATGCAGAGATTCCTGTCTTAGCGTTAGCCAATCAGAACCAGCCCAAATTGCTGCTGCAGGTAATGGATCATTCTATACAGGGATTTCTTTTGCTCCCCATAAGCGAAGAAGATTTCAAGGAGAGAACTTCGGAATTTTTAAGTCGCCCTCTTCAAGTCGGTATAGCGCCTGAGTCGCAGCCAGGAGACGATGCAAACGAGTGGATGCGTCAAATGAGTTTGGAGGAGCTTTTTTTTCAGGGACAAACCTGGATGAGTCAGGAAAAATATGCCAAAGCTATTCAGATCTTTGAGTATATGCATAGTCTTAAAAGCGTGAGAACTGACCAGGAGGTCATTTTTCAGGAAAAGGCCTTTTTTGAAACAGCCCGCTGCAATATGAAAATGAATAAGGCAAAATCAGCTATTGAGGCATTCCAGCGGTTTGTTAAGGCCTGCCCGCGAAGTAATTTGATCCATGAGGCCTGGTTTTTTATGGGAGAGATTTTTTATAAGGCTGGAAACTCAAAGAATGCCCTTGTCTGCTACCAAAAGGCTATCTCCTTACCCAGTCTGGACAATCGTGGTATCGTGAACCAGGCTAAAAGGATGGTAAAAAAGATTCAGGAGATCGGTGCGCAATAAACACTGTTGCCGAGATACGGCTCAGGGTTTATTGCGGCGCCATTAAGAATTTTTAGTCTGGCAAGCGCAAAACAGCTCCAAGATTGGCTGATGTCGCCATACGGGCATATCTGGCCAAATACCCTTTGGTTACGCGCACTGCAGGGCGTTGCCATTTTTTTCTGCGCGCTTCGAGAGTCGGGGCATCCACCAGGAGTTCCAGTTTACGTTGAGGGATGTCGATTAAAATGGGATCGCCGTTTTCAACAAGCGCAATCAATCCCCCCTCCATAGCCTCAGGAGAAACATGGCCGATGCAGGCTCCGCGCGTGCCTCCGGAAAACCGTCCATCTGTGATCAATGCCACGGATTCGCCAAGCCCTTGGCCCATGATATAGCTTGTTGGCGCTAGCATCTCCTGCATACCAGGTCCTCCCTTGGGGCCTTCATAGCGAATAACCACAACATCACCGGCCTTGACCTTACCATTAAGTATCCCCTCTGAAGCCTGCTCTTGGGATTCAAACACAATGGCAGGACCCTGATGAACCAGCATTTTGGGGCTTACTCCGGCTGTTTTGACTACAGAGCCATTTTCTGCCAGGTTGCCAAACAGGATAGCCAAGCCACCTTCCGGAGAGTAGGCTTTCTCTAAGGGGCGGATACATGCTTCATCCTGAATCGTAGCGCTGGAGATATTCTCGCCGAGGCTATGCTGGGTCACTGTAATTCGATCTAAGTTCAACAGTCCAGGAATTTTGCCAACCTCTTTGAGGATGGCGCTGATGCCACCGGCTTTATCCACATCTTCGATATGGTAGAGCGAGGAGGGGCTTACCTTGCAGATGTTTGGAACTTTTTTGCTGAGATCATTGATTCGCTTGAGGTCATAATTGATGCCTGCTTCCTGGGCGATGGCCAGGGTATGCAGAACTGTATTTGTGCTGCCCCCCATGGCCATATCGAGGATCAGAGCATTGTCAATACTTTCGATCGTAACAATGTCTCTTGGTTTCAGGTTTTGTGCCACCAATTTCATGATCTGGGTGCCGGCTTCTCTGTAGAGTGCATCCCTCCTTGGAGAGGTTGCAAGGATAGTGCCATTGCCAGGCAGAGCGAGCCCTAACGCTTCGCTTAGGCAGTTCATAGAATTGGCTGTAAACATACCAGAGCAGGAACCGCAGCTTGGGCATCCATGTATCTCTAATTCACGGAGTCCTGGTTCATCCAGATCCCCTTTTTTGAATGCAGCTACTCCTTCGAAAACGGAGATAAGATCCACTGTTTTTCCGCTGGGAGTGTGGCCAGCCTCCATGGGTCCGCCGGAAACGAAGATTGTAGGAATGTTGACACGGACAGCGGCCATTATCATGCCGGGAACAATCTTGTCGCAGTTCGGAATGCAGACCATACCATCGAGCTGGTGGGCTTCGATAACAGTCTCAACGGCATCCGCGATTAGCTCTCGGGAGGGCAGGCTATATTTCATACCCTGGTGTCCCATGGCAATACCATCATCCACACCTATGGTGTTGAATTCAAAAGGAACTCCCCCAGCAGCCCGAACAGCCTCTTTGACCTTTTCGGAGACTTTGTTGAGATGGACATGACCGGGAATGATCTCAATGAAGGAGTTTGCAATTCCGATAAAGGGCTTACCGAAATCTTCATCCTTCAGTCCGGTTGCCCGTAGCAAAGAGCGGTGTGGTGATTTATCATAGCCTTTTTTGATGGTATCAGAGCGCATCATTGGAGTCCTCCGGGGAATAGAATAATGAAAAAGTTACTATGAAATTCTTAAAAAGGTTTGGAATGGACAATATACGAATTCTTTTTCATTTTTATAATAGAAAAGTTGTCTTTGAATCCAGAGCCGGCTGTGCAAGATTTATGACAAGTGAAATCTATGCGATGACTTAGAAAAAAGAGAAGAAGGATTTCAGCGATTATTTGATCGCTTTTTTTAGATAATCAGGAGCGATTCGTGATTATTGATAATGATGAAATGAGCAGCTTTTGCTTTAAAAAAGGCAGGAACCAAGGTATGGTCGGCAACACCATACCTTTGCGGGAACCAAAGAGGATAGAAAGGGGTCGGAAGTTTATATATAGGGTAGGATTTGTTACACTGCCAAGTGTGAAATGTATCTTTTGTTTATTATATTGCAACCTTGATGCCAAAACCTTTGAATCATAAATTTTTTACGCTCGCTTGAAAAAAAATAAAAAAAATGGTGTTTCGTGACCCCCAAATGCCGAAAAAGCGTTATTCTGGGATTTTTCGAATGGGTTATTGTTTTTTCTATGTGAGATATTAAGGTAATTTTAGTTAGGGCTCGCAGTTTTGGTGAGAAAAATTTATCGGGATCAGGGGCTTGTCTCAAATTTGTCTCAATATGATACATTTGTTGAGACAAAAGGGAGACAAGCACGTTTTGTCGCATCTGTCTCACTTTAAGACGGATGGTTACAGAAGGGAGGCCAATGCCTCGCGTACAGCCTTCTCGTCATTTGGTAAAGAGACCGGCTGGTTTTTATAGCTCGAGGTGATTTGCTCAAGCGTTCCTTCATGATATTGAACCTTTTGCTCGGAGAATTTCAGCCCATGAGCAGTAGAAATAACGATCACCTGATCCTGTTTTTGAATGACCTGTTGTTGGCGAAGCTTTTCTAGGGCAGCCAAGGTAACGGCGGTATGGGGGCAAACAAAAAGACCAGCGCGATCTGCGCGGGCAGAGATATCGGCAATCTCCTGTTCTGTGGCCTCTTCAACGACCCCCTGGAAGGACAGCAATGTTTTCACCGCTTTCTCTATGGAAACCGGGTTTCCGATTTGGATAGCGCTGGCTAGGGTTTTTTGAGCCTGCACCGCCTCAAAGGCAGGTAGGGAGAAGTTATCAAGCCCTTTTTGAAAGGCTCGGTATAGGGGATTCGCCTGTTGGGCCTGGGCTACCGCTATACGAGGTTTTTTCTGAATCAAACCGAGATCTAGCATCATCTGAAAGCCTTTACCGAGAGCGGAGACATTGCCCAGGTTGCCGCCTGGGATCACGACCCAATCTGGAACCTGCCAACCAAGCTGCTGCACCATCTCTATCGCTATGCTTTTCTGGCCCTCGACGCGGAGGCTATTCATCGAGTTGGCGAGGTAGATACTGTTATCGGCGGTTATTTTTTTGACCATAGCCATACAGCCATCAAAATCTGTATCCAAGGAGAGGACAATGGCGCCATTTGCTACGGGTTGAATCAATTGGGCAATGGATACTTTATTGCGGGGCAGGAAGACAAGTGAAGGTATGCCCGCCAATGCTGCATAAGCAGAGAGCGCTGCACTGGTATCCCCTGTCGAAGCCGCCGCAACAGCGCGAATTTTTTTGCCTTTTCGGATCATGGCTTTGACCTGGGAGACCAATACGGTCATGCCAAGATCCTTAAAGGAGCCAGTATGGGTATTGCCGCACTGCTTTATATAAAGTTCGGAAAGATCCAGACTCCTGGCGAATCGTTCAGCTGGTAAAAGCGGTGTAAAACCTTCAAAAGTTGTGACGATGTCCTGATCCTCGATGTTTGGAAGTATCCACTCCTTTTTGCTCCAGATACCCGAAGCCATGGGAAAGCGGTAATCCTGTCTGCGCTCATCGAATTTTTTTTTCCATTGGGTGCCATTTTGCTCTTGTAGTGGGGTGAGTTCATGGTGAACTTCGAGGAGATTGCCGCAAGTGGGGCAATGGTAGACCACCTCGTCGAGAGAGTGCTTGCCGGCGCAGCCGGAGATACAACGAAAATATGCCTGATAATTGCTCATAAATAGAAATTCCATCGAAAAAAAATGTACA
This sequence comes from Leptospira biflexa, assembly GCA_020720805.1. GTDB lineage: Bacteria > Spirochaetota > DYNZ01 > DYNZ01 > DYNZ01 > DYNZ01. The sequence continues at coordinate 68,135 of DYNZ01000007.1, forward strand.
GATTTATAGTTGGTTTTGTAAGGGGTAGTACCCTTAGCGTTTCCGATGAAGGTAGGGTAGAGCTCGTTGTCAAGTGGGATGTAAAAAATGAAAAAAAAGATGATCATTCCCATTTTTTTGCCTGAACTAGCATGCCCGGGTCGCTGCGTTTTTTGCAATCAGTTTCTTATCTCTGGTCAGAAAGGCGTACCTGATGAGAGTGAGATAGGTAGGATTATTGAGCGAAATCTTAGCACCAGATCTGCAGGGATCCGGCAGGTTGAAATCGCATTCTATGGAGGCAGCTTTACTCTTTTGTCTCTCCAGGAACAGCAGAGACTGCTGGCGATTGCTGGTTTCTACGTAAAGAGTGGGAATGTGGATGGTATCCGCATTTCCACCCGACCCGACGCGATCACTGTAGAGAATTTACAATTGTTGTCTGCCAACCATGTGAGCCAAGTCGAGCTAGGAGCCCAATCCTTTGACGATGAGGTGCTCAGAGCAAGCGGTAGGGGGTATAACAGCGATGCGATAGAGGTCGCTGCGCAAAAAATTAGAGAGGCGGGTCTCGAGCTTGGCATCCAGCTCATGATCGGGCTGCCAGCCGATACCCTTAGCAAGGCACTGGATGGTGCGCGAAGGGTTGTTGGGCTTGGTGCGCATACCTCCAGAATCTACCCCGCGCTGGTAGTCGAAGATACGGCACTTGCCAGAATGTGGCGTGCTGGAGAGTTTCAACCGCTTTCCATTAATGCGGCGGTATCCTGGATTCGTAAAATGAGGGATATATTGTACCAAGGGAGAGTAAAAATTCTGCGAATCGGATTGCACCCGTCCTTGGATCTCCAGTCCTCGGCTTTGCTGGCTGGTCCGTATCATCCTGGTTTGCGGCAGTTGGTTGAGGCGGCGAGATGGCGGGCTCAGTTTCTGCGATTTTTTTACCCAAAAAGCGGTGTTTTGGGAAAAAATAGGGTTTATGGGGAACCATTGACCATTCAGGCTCATCCAGATATGATGGGTTTTCTGGTTGGGCCAGGGGGGATAAATAAAAAATTTCTGAGTCGTCGCTTTCGAAAAGTTGTCTTTATGCAGGATGACCGTCTTATTGGAGAGGAAAATACGGGTCGATGGCGCTATTCTTATGGACAAGTTGAGGAGGAAATTTTATTTTTTTGATTTGTGAGGAGGAGAGTTGCGTTTTTTTTCCTGGGCGATAAACCTGATAAAAAAAGCGTACAGAAGCAGGGAAAACATCATGGCAAAAATCACCCCGGGAATGGAAAAGCTGAGCAAAAGGTTGTACAGACCGTGAAGAAGCATCGACAGTATCAGAGAGAACGCCAGAAGTGGGACTGGCGCCCCTTCGGCAAGGACTGCCCCGGCCGCATAAGCCCAGAATGAGCTATAAGCTGCATGCCCCAGATTACCTAACATAAGTCTTGGAATGGTGGCCGAAACTCCGTAAAAGAGTAAATAAAAAATATTTTCTATAGCCGCAAAACCAAGAGCAGCTGCCACGCCGAGAATCATGCTATCTGACGTGGTGCGCAGTGAACTATTGCGAAGTCCTGGTAGTAGCATTGCAAAAAATTTCAAAATCTCCTCAACAGGAGAAACAATCAGGAAATAGAGTATGATTTTGTTGAGTTGCATATCGAAGAATGAAGCCTCAGGAAGTAGATAGTGGCTGCTCAGGAAGGTGTTCAGGACTCCAGCCAAGGGCGCAAACAGCATGCCAAGTCCAAATGCAGAAAGTAGAGATGTAAAAGTAATATTTTTTTTCCATTTGGAAAAAAGAAGCAGAAAGAGAAGAGAGCTTACCAGATAGAGAAACGGGTAAATCATGTTCATGGTTTGTTTGCCTAATTTCTGAAATAAGTAAATAGATACAAATATTGCCCAAATTTGTGAATTTATTGTTGATGATCCATCAATTATTTATTATTTTTTATTGAAAAGCTCTAAAATTGAAATTAGTAATAATGGTTAGGATTAATTCCTGTTTAAGAGTGGTAAAGATAAATAAATTTCTCCTTAAAAATTGGCTTGACAATTGCTTTATATATAATGTTTTTTTAATTTTATACAATTAGCGATGAAAAACATCAAAAAAGTCAATTTAGTCCATAAAAGGGTTTATAAAATTGACTAAAAAAAGAAAAAAACGCAAAAAATGGATGTTAGAAATGACTGGAACAGAAAAAAAAATTATGGATGCCGCTTTGAAGTTATTCAGCGAGCATGGGTTGAAAGGGACGACCATCAGGGATATTGCGAAAATTGCAGATGTCAATCCAAGCGCTATTAACTACCATTTCGGCAGCAAGGAAAATCTGTACAAGGACGTAATTGGAGAGATGGGGCAGGTTAAGTTGCAGGCCACTTTGAATACTCTAGGTGACGATGTAGATGCCAAGAATCAAAATGAGTTTGCCCAAAAATTGCGCATTTTTACAGATGAACTGGTCAAAGCGTTTCAGGATGAGCCAGAAGTGTACAATTTGATTCTGGGTGAGATGAACCAGGGTTTGCCTTATGCCAAGGAGGAATTTGAAACGCTGTTACCCGAACTGGTGGATAGAATCACAAAATTCATCGCAAACGGGAAAAAGAAGGGTTATGTGAAGAAAAGCGTTGAGCCGCAGCTAGCCTCGTTTATTTTTATTGGAATGCTTTTCTACCCGTACAATTATAAAGAGCTTTTAAAAGAGTTTGACCTTATTGATCTTGAAGATAAGAAAAATCGAAGCAAATATGTTAAATTGAGTTTAAACATCTTTGTCGATGGAATCCTCAATTAATATCTCAAACCATCAAAAAAATATTAGGAAAATCGGAACCTGAGAACAGGCTCCGATTTTCCGAAAACAACCTCCCGGTATCCATCATCCGAAAAGTTGTAAAACTGATCTTGGCCTCATGTTTGCCTGGGCAAGCATTGCCGTACCGCTTTGAACCAGGACACTATTCTTGGTGTACGCCACCATCTCTTCAGCCATATCTGCATCACGAATGCGTGATTCAGCAGCCTGTATATTTTCAAAAGCGTTCATCAATCCTTTCGCAGTAAACTCAAGGCGGTTGTAGTATGCGCCCAGGTCAGCTCGATTCTTCGCAATTTTTTGCAAAGCTTCGTCTACCATACCAATGGTATCATTGGCTTTGGCGGCAGTACTCAGAGAAGCAGTTAGGGATCCATCCTGGGCTTTCAGCTTGAGGGCTTTGGCCGTCATCGTCTGGATATAGACTCTCTCTCTCTGGTGCATATTTGGTCCCATGTGAAACCACATACTGCCCTTTGCAGAGCCACGGGCAAATTCCCCTTGTAAAAGGGTGAACCGGTTAAATTCAGCCTGAGAAGCGATGCGATCCACTTCGTCCACGAGAGCGGAAACCTCGACCTGAATCAGTTGACGGTCTTCTGAGGTATAGATACCGTTGGAGGATTGTACGGACAGCACGCGAATGCGTTGAAGGATGGTGGATGTTTGTTCCATGTAGCCTTCCGCTGTTTGTACAAAGCTCATACCGTCTTCTGTGTTTCGCTCTGCCTGGCGCAATCCTTGAACCTGGGTACGCATTTTTTCTGAAACTGCCAAACCGGATGCATCATCTCCAGCGCGGTTGATCCGCATACCGGATGATAATTTTTCCATGCTCTTATCTACATCCCAATGTTTGTACTTGAGCGTCCGTTGGGAATTAATGGCGCTTAAGTTGTGATTGATAATCATTGTCACACTCCTTTGTATTTGGCCGTGGACTTCCTTTTCACGGCTTGTTTTTTTTCTTAAGACAGCCGCCGCGCAAGGGAAACGATGGATAGGTGCTTCGGCGACCGAACCAGAACCCGGTAGGGATTCTGATTGGGTGGCCGATTACCATGTAAGGAGAGCCCAGTTTGATACAAAAAATGTGCTTATGATGTTTGTTAAAAAACCGATAGGGTAATCGATACCTCCAACTTATATGGTTGTTGTTGCCTCGGGCCCCTCTCATGTCAGTAGGGGCTTTTTTTTATAACTGCGTTTCAGAAACTGTGACAAGGGTCAATTCAGACCCCTGTCTTTGTTTGTTACCGCGCTTGTGAAAAATTAACTGAAACCTACTGGAGTAAACGTAGTACATTCTGTGGACGAGCATTGGCCTGAGCCAACATCGCTGTTCCAGATTGAACCAGAATGTTATTTTTGGTATAGGAAACCATCTCCTCTGCCATATCTACGTCACGGATGCGGGACTCAGCTGCCTGGGTATTTTCGTAAGCATTCATCAGTCCTTTGGCTGCATGCTCCAGACGGTTCTGGTACGCGCCGAGGTCTGCTCTTTGCTTTTGAATTCTTTGCAGGGCTTCATCCAACACACCTATCGCCGAATTTGCCTGGCCTGCTGTGGAAAGACTCATGATGGTACCGTCCATTTGCTTGAGTTTGAGACTCATAGCTGTCATTGTACCGATGTAGACTCTCTCTCTCTGGTGCATATTTGGTCCTAAGTGGAACCACATGCTTGTTGAACGGGAGCCACGGGCAAAATCTCCCTGAAGCAGTTTCATAGTGTTGAACTCTGCCTGGGAAGAGATGCGATCCACTTCGTCCACGAGGGAAGAAACTTCGACCTGAATCAGTTGACGATCCTCTGCGGTGTAGATACCGTTTGAAGATTGAACTGCCAGTACACGAATTCTCTGGATGATTTGATTGACTTCATCAAGGTAGCCTTCGGTTGTTTGAATCATGCTGATGCCGTCTTCTGTATTGCGTTCTGCCTGACGTAAGCCCTGCACCTGGGTCCGCATCTTTTCAGAAACGGCCAGACCGGATGCATCGTCGCCAGCGCGGTTGATACGCATACCTGAAGAAAGTTTTTCAGAATTCTTCTCTACATCCCAATGCTTGAATTTCAAAACACGATGAGAATTCAGAGCGCTAATGTTGTGGTTAATAATCATTTGATTCCTCCATGAATCTTATCTGGGTTGTTGTCTTGGGCTTCCATGCCCGTCCCCATCTATTTTTATCTGCGGGATTGGTCTATCATCACAACGACCCACACCACACTAAGTTGTTAGCTCTGTTGTATCATTAATGTCTCTGTTTATATGATACCTCTGTATATTTTTGGTTCTAGGCAAGACCCGGATTCAGATTCAATTAGGTTGGGTGGAAACGGATTCTCAACCTTGTTTGAGGAGGATCCGGGTAGCCTTGCCTATTCTCCATTTCAAGAATCGGAGTATGGGGGTGGCAATAGTGACCTTGATTTTTGGCGAAATTTGTCGTTTTAGTGGTTTTTAGGTGGAAATATGGCGAATTTTGATTGGAGTTCTTCTGTTTGAAGAGGGAGTGCTATATTATCAATTTCGGCCAACGGCAAAATTGCATGAGTATTTTTTTCTTTTTCTGGTTTTTTTTCTTTCGGAAATAGCAAGACAGGGATTCGAAAAAGAGAATCCCTGCTTTGTCCTAGGGTATGATCAATCCAGGAATGGATGTCCGCAATGATTTCCAGACTTTGCGGACAAAGGAAAAAATTTGCAGTCTGGAATTATGTGTAGATTTTCCGTGCATCTTTGGGGTTTGCCAGCGACAGGATGGTGGGGGCTTGCTCCTGACGAAGATGAGCGGCTGTTAATCTGCCGCTAACCCGACCAGGTCCAAAATCCAGAATCATTCCCTGGCTGCCGGAGGCCACAGCAGCGGCAACGGCGTGTCTCCAGTGCAGCTCCTGGATGATAATTTCTTTGTACATGATCATCGCCAGCTCACCTTGTTCTGTCTGGAGATTGCGGCCATCAAATATGGAAAATACGGGTATGCCAAGATCCTTGCCTTGGTAGGAAAAGCTGAATTTGCGAAGGTTTTCTGCCATAATCGGGGCTGTATGTTGCAGAAGGGGCGCATGAAAGGGTGCTGTGGTCATAATAGGAACAAAACGCCATTTTTTTTCATGCAGAAATTCCCTGTGCTTGTGGAAAAAAGTTAAGTGTGATTTGGGACGGGCAGAGATAACATGGGAATCTGGTGTATTGAGTAAACTGAGAAAAACCTGATCTTCAAATTTGCGCTCCTGGTTAAAGGGCGACAGCAATGTTTGAATCTCATCTGCGGATGGGCCAATAAGAACCACCATAGGGCTGATTTCCGCCAATCCAAGGCTCTTTGCCTCCTCCTGCTCCAGGGGGTCGATATCGATGGATCCATAACCCTGCTGAGAACTTACGCCAAGATAAAAAAGGTACTGGATTGTGTAGGGTAAGTGGCTGTAGTAGCCTTGGTTGTCCAATCCAAGTCCAGCGAATACCGCTGATGCTAATCCCTGGCTATGTCCGGTTGTACCAATGATCACCTCTCTGCGGGAGTTCACCTGAAAACCGTTTTCCAGGAATAGAAAAAAATGAGCCAGCTGGGTAAGGCCGATTAGGAGCATGGATATGGGAGCAGCGCTCAAATACCACTCGTCTGGCGCCTTCTCCGGGGTGGCCAGCCAGGTTTGAATGTCAAGACCTCGGGGAAACAAAGGGTTATCGAGGATATCTGACCGGACAGGATCGGTCTCTAGGGTCTGATAGATAATCTGAAAATAGCGTTTCAGCAGATGATTGGATGCCAGGTTGGCTAACTCTTGCAGGTAAGAGCTTCCTTGTCCTCCAAACTGCAAAAAATATGTATGCTCTTCAAACCATGGTGATAGGCTCATCCGTTGCTCCTTGGTATGCAAGGCTTTTTAACCGTCCAAATGGGTCTTCTCTGCAAGCGATCGCGGAGAAAACGGCTCTTGGGGAGTGATATACCAATAAACATCGATGCTTCGATACACTTGGATGGTGAGTCTGCGATGCATCGAGCTTGTCGAGATGTCGAACCACAGCACAAGAATTACTTCGACAAGCTCAGCACAAGTGACCGGTTGGGCTGCTTCGACAAAGCTCAGCACGAGCCGCCATAACCGCGTCCTTATCGACCTTGGGTCAGCTCTTCTCCATCCGTGCACATCGGTCGCTCCTGTGACTTCCTGTCACCCGCGACACTCGTG
>DYNZ01000134.1 GCA_020720805.1 Leptospira biflexa
GTAATATTGTCTATTTTTCCTAACCCACTTCAGTTGTGATATTTTGGAAATATCTGGACCACAACAGAGTGAAGATGGAGGGAATAAGGTCAATCGCCCTGTATTGCTCAATGTTGAATCTTGCCAATGGACATCTTTCTCTGCTGAAAATCTGTTTGTTTACTCTCAACACTATGACTAACCTCATGTTGACATGGGCATTTCTTCTGTGATTGACTAATTATTGTGTTGCTTATGGTTCGGTTCAAAAACTGATATTAGCAAAAAAACTGCTTAAAAATACTGTCCATTTTTACTTGACCACCTCACTTTTAACTTTTATAACTTGCTGAAAATGGGGCTATTGTTGCGAGCCTATCTCTTCAATTTCGCAGATCAACAGGTCAACGCTTTTCCATTTGTCAATAAGAGGGGAATTTAGATTAAGAAGGAGTTTTATGGCTTCAGCGACCTGGAGAGAGGCAACCGTAGCAACAGTACAGGAAAGTACCGAGGGGCTGGCGATCTTGTCATGAAGAGGGGCTTTTTGATAAAGTTCTTTAATAAGGTCACTCTCTTTCTGGACGCCAATTTGCCCGAACCATTTCTCCACTGCGCCGTGCACTAGAGGGATTTTAGATGTGTTACAAAAATCTGCCAATTCGTGCCGGTCGGCAACGGAGTCAAGGCAATCTATCACGACCTGTGCCTTACGGACTTCTTTGTGAATAACGGGTGAGAAAGCGAGGGCCAGTGGCGTTATTTTTGTGGCCGGATTTACCGAGAGGGCGCGCCTGACTGCTGCCTGCACTTTTAACTGGCCTAACTCCTCAACAGTGCAGAGAAGCTGACGGTTAAGGTTGTGAGCTGCAAAACTGTCCGGATCAATGGCGACAATTTGTCCGACGCCAAGACGGAGCAACTCTCCAAAAACCTGGCCACCCAATCCTCCGCAGCCGATCAAAGCCACTGTGGAGTCAAGAAGTTGGTGTTGTTGGGCTGCTGAAAAAATATCCATGTGGCGCTGGTACCGTTCAGGCCAGATATTACCTAAAAGAGCGGCCTGTTCTACCGCCAGCAGATCCATGTTGCACTGCTCTGCCAGAAGAAGGGCGTCGGAAAACAGCAGTATATTGTTTTGGCTTTTCTCTCGTAGCAGGGCGACAATGGACATATCATCCCCCGCCGATGACAGGAAAGATGGCCAGATTATCCCCTTCTTGCAAAAGAGTTTCAAACTGGCAATGTCTGGAATTTATCATTGTTATGCCGATTTCATCCAGGTTAATTCCCAGTCCTTCAATAACTTCAGAAACTACTGTCGGTTCGGGATATTCTCTCTCTTCTACCTTAAAACGACCTTCGCGAAAGAAGGCAAAGAGTTTGATAGTTACCCTCATATTATTTCCTGTATCTGTTCCTGAATACGATATCTACAGACTTTTGTTTTATTTTCTATTGTTCGTACATTACCTTGCCGCAATCGCGCAGATCATAGCCGCCGAGGCCGAGGACTTTATCCTGGAAATCCCGGTCATTTCTTAAAAGATCGAGAACGATCCCGACCTTGCTGTCATCTATGAATTTCAGGGGAAGGATGAGGTCGTACCGTTCTTCCGTCACCGTCACAAAATCAAGATTAAGAGCCACTGCTGCCGCCCGAATTCCCATTCCCGTGTCGACGCTGCCGCCGACAATAGCCGCAGCAACACTCATATGAGTGTATTCCTCATGGCTGTACCCTTGGATGGAACCTGGATCAATATTCAGATCACGGAGTATTTTATCAGTGAGAAGACGGGTGCCGGCACCCTTCTGGCGGTTTATAAAGGAAAGCTTGCGTTCTGCAATATCGGCAAATCCCTTAATGCCCAGCGGGTTGCCTTTCTGGACGATTAGCCCTTGTTCCCTGTAGCACAGATTTATGAGTTGAAGAGGGACATCGGCCAGAAAACGCTTAATATAGGAAATATTATACTCGCCACTTTTTTCGTCAAGCAGATGGGTACCGGACAGATGGGCCTCACCTCTGCGGATTGCCATTATGCCACCCAAGGAACCAACATGGGCCGAAGAAATTCTGGTGGCAGGCCGTTGTTTGTAAAGCTGATTGGCAATGACATCAAGGATATTGTCGTGACTGCCGATAAAGACAAGCGTTGACTCTATCTCCTGGTGGGGACGGAGCAGTTCAATTTGAACATTTTCACCGGCGCCAATGCCTTCACAGCCAGCAGGAATAGTTAACAGGCCATCGGCCCGGACAAGAGACATGACCGCTCCTGCGCCTTTCCCTGAGGGCGTTGCCATAAAGGCATTATCAACCTGGCCCAGGGTAACTCGCACATATTCATCAACCCCCATGGACGATGCCATGGGACGGGACATCAGCGCATCAATCATCTGTGCTTTCGGCGTGTCCATCTTCATGAAAGCATAGACCATGTCGCGGACAAAGAGACGCATGGTAAGGATTGCCGAAACCGGATAGCCGGGCAGGCCGATGACAGGCGTATTGTCGACAATGGCCAGAATAACAGGTTTTCCAGGCTTTATAGCCACACCGTGGACAATGACTGCACCCAGTTCTGCCAACACCTTTGATGTGTAATCTTTGGTTCCTGCCGATGCTCCGGCATTGAGCACCACAATGTCGTTTTCCTGAGTACTTTTTTTAATTGCTTTGCGCAGGTGCTCTGGATCATCAATCACCGGTGCCGAACCGCTCGCTTCAGCACCCCAATCGGTAAGATATCCGGCAAGTATCCTAGAGTTAAATTCGATAATTTGACCGGGTTTCGCTGCTTGACCGGGCTGGATAAGCTCACTGCCGGTGGGAATAACCTGAACCTTCGGCGGACGCTGTACCTTGACTGTCGTTACCCCGGTGGCAAGCATGGCCCCTTGGTCAATGGGCCGGATTTTATGCCCTTCCGGCAGGATGAGCTCGGTGGCGACTATGTCTTCACCAATGGTACGGACATGTTGCCAGGGGGTTGCCGGTATGGCCAGTTCAACCTCCTCATCACTGATATAGTGGACGTCTTCAATCATCACAACTGCGTCAAAGCCTTCAGGCAAAGCATTACCGGTATTTACCGGCATAAATTCACCTTTACCAAGACGCACAGGCGAGGCCTCGCTTGATTGGGCGAGATCAGCAAAATGGACGGCGATACCATCCATGGCCGCAGCATTGTATGAGGGTGAAGATTGAATGGCAAAGACCGGCTCGGCAAGACGATAGCCCAGGGCTTCATCAACAGGGATAGACTGGATGGCTGCCGAGTTACTGCCAAATCCTATTTCGGCAAGGGCTTGCCGCCATAGTTCTTTGGCCTCGGCCAGGGGATGGTTTTTGACAAAGATATTTCGATTTTTCATTGTAATAGATGCACACTTACTTCAGAATTTTTTTCCAGCCCCTGTGAACTTTCATCGATGAAAAAATAGCCATGGGCTCTGGACATAGTTGATATTGAGCCTGATTTTCCCAAGACCGGCTGGGCCAGAAGAACGCCGTTTACTTTATGCAGGCAGACGCGAACCAGATCGAGTCGACCGGCAGCGGAGTTGATATTTCTTTCGAGAATGGCTTTGACGGTTGGTTGCGGAAATTTTTGGTCTTTTTTATTGCCGGATAAAAGTTCTATGGCCGGCTGGACAAAGAGTTCGAAACAGACCATGGCCGACACAGGATGACCAGGCAGGCCAAAAAGAGGTTTATTATTGTGAAGACCTATAATGATCGGTTTGCCCGGTTTCAAGGTAACACCATGGACAAGTATTCCAGGGTTACCCAGTCGTTCAATGACTTTTTCTCCAAGATCACGCACCCCCACAGAGCTGCCGCCTGAAAAGAGGACAAGATCGTTGTCATCGATCGCTTTGAGTATTATTGGGAAAAACTCCTCTTCCCGATCCGACACGATACCGTAATCGATCACCTGGGCACCCGCACGTCTGGCAAGGCCGGACAGGGTGATATTGTTGATATCACGGATTTTACCGGCAGGGGGAGTTGCAGACCAATGGACAATTTCATCACCGGTGGAAAGGATCCCTACTTTCACCTGCCTGTAGACATCAAGCTCACCAATGCCCAGGCCGGCAAGCAGGCCAAGATCCTGCGGCCGTATCCGATGGCCAGAACCAAGGGCGACACTTCCTTTGCTGATATCCTCACCCTTGTTAATCAGATTAGTGCCTGATCCAACACTTTTAACCAGCTCGATCATATGGTCGTCCACCGGGATAGTATGCTCCAGCATGATCACGGCATCGCTACCGGCCGGTAAAATGCCACCTGTGGATATGCGGAAACAATGGCCCTGCCCTACCTCTCCCTGCGGATTCTCGCCCATGAGCACCTCGCCGCTTAACTGCAGATAGCATGGCATGGACTGGCTGGCACCAAAGGTGTCTACTGCTTTTACTGCAAATCCGTCCATGGTAGAGCGGGCCTGGGCCGGAAGATCTTCCGGGGAAAGAATATCTCTGGCTGTTATACGATCAAGGGCCTCATCCAGGAAAATACGTTCAGACGGCCTCTGGATATATTGCAGCCTGTCGGTGAGAAGAGAAAGAGCCTCAGGCACCGGTGTCAATCCCTGTCTTCCCAGCATATCTTTAGTTTTATCAGGTGCTGACATTATCTTCTTGAATCCTCAAAAAAACGTTTTCCGATTTGGGCAGAAAATCCCCCAAATCAGCAAGACTGACAGCTTTGTCATCACAATGCAGGGCCAGGAGATGAGAAAAAAGTTGGGATCGGTAGTTAATGAATTTAAAAACGCTCTCCCTTCTCATTAAACAACCGTTATGAAGAATAGCTCCACCTTTTTCTGTGGCAATGCTATTAAAAAATTTCAGCCAAATTATAATTTTTTCGGTACTGAGCGCCCTGGCTGTCAAAGAGTCAGCGGTTGCGGTCCTTAA
>DYNZ01000135.1 GCA_020720805.1 Leptospira biflexa
TGGTTCGACATCTCGACAAGCTCGATGCATCGCAGGCTCACCATGCAAGTTTATCGAAGCATCGATGCTTATTGGTATAAAACCCGAGAACCAAAGTGTTTCGAGTATATCTTATTCCGTTGGCGTGTCTACCGCGATAAAGATGGTTGCAGGAGGATTGCTTCATGTATGAAAATAGCGGTAATCAAAAGCAAAAAGATGCAATAAAAAAATTGATTCAGAATGACCAGGATGACTGCCGTACCATTTTTGAAATTCTATTACAGGTTGTGCCTCTGCTGAAGGAAAAAAAGCCTGATGATCTGATCTTTTGCGGGTGTCGCTTTCCTATCGCTATCAAAAGCAAAGAGGGTTCGCAATGGCTTAGTGATATCCTGACAGAGGAGGTGGATTTTCGGCACTGGAAAATCTATCTCTCCTGTCCAAATTGCAAGAGAGAATTGTCTGAAACCCAGCATTAAAAAGGTGCATCCAGGTTTTATCCCTGATCAGATAAGTTCCTTTTTGTCCAGATATAACTTGACCAGATAATAGACAAAGAGGGCTCCAAAAATTATATCTCCAATGATAATAAGAAATACTAGCGGCCTGGCCCAACCGTTGAGATAAAAAAGGAGTAATTTGATGGCAAAGGCAATTTTTCCGATACCGCCAACGATTACAATGCCAGTGTGTCGCGCTGGATTGTAGGCTACAATCAGATAGCCTACAAAGTAGGTCAAGGTTGTTCCCCAGGCGCCCTGGTAGATCTCAAAAACAAGAGGATCTGTGAGTTCCTGATAAAAAAGACCTTGAAATGTCAGGGCTGTGTTAAAATATCCAAATCAGGCACCAATTAAATTCCAAATTGCCGCCAAGATAAAAAGTAACGTAAATAAAGGATAATCTTTGTTCCGTGTCATCTGCTTTTTCGTACCTTTTTTTATTTTTTATTAAAAAATTATTGTATGGTAAAGAAGGTTTTAGCCAACAAGAATCAAGATTTTTTTTAAGTAAGCGTTCGCAAAGGAAAAAATTTTTAGCATTATGAAAAAATTTGAAATTCATCCTCTCTGGAGGTTTCTAACCGAGCAATACTCTTTTGAGGACTCTTTCCAGTTTTTTGGGCCATACACTGGTGCATCCATCTTTCCGAAACTTGTTGATTCTTCAACGGTTCGGGTGGAGATGCCGCTTGTTCCCAACAATACAAATATTGTGGGGACACATTTTGGTGGTTCGCTCTATTCCATGACCGACCCCTGGTTTATGTTTTTATTGATAAAAAAATTAGGTGGAAATTACATTGTCTGGGATAAAAGCGCCCGCGTGGATTTTATCCGTCCAGGCGAGGGGACGGTGTCAGCTACTTTTTCCCTAAGCGACGCCGAAGCGGATAGCGTGCGTGCTGAAGTGGCGAGCAAGCGGAAGAGTACCAGGTTGTACACTGTGGACATCGTAGATGAGAGGCAAAATACAGTTGCCAAAGAGATCTATATCCGTTTGGCACTGGGAAGTCGATTTTAATGATACTGCAAAGAAAATGGTTTTACCATTTTCTGGTGCTTCGATATGACTCAGCACAAGCTTCGTTATCCTTATAGATTGGTACTCCCTTGGCTAAGCGTCTTCGTATCGCTTCCGAATAATAAAATAAAAAATGGAAGCGATGCCTTTGGGGCCGGATTTTTGACGTCCGTGTCAAATCCGGCACTCCTCACCTCCTGTGAGTCGCCGGATTTTTGACATTCCGACTACAGGATGTAGGAGGTGCAGCATTTGCCATGGAGGGCAGAAATGCTGCCATGGCAAAATCGACATTATAACACTCCTCACCTCCTGTGAGTCGAAAACCACTTTCTGTTTGGTATAGGAAAGTAAGGCTTCTTTTGTGTATGGCGGATGACATTTTACTGCAGAGAGGCAAGGAAATCAGGTAGGGTAATTCGCTTTAAGGTCTGGTTTTCCAGCGTCGGTGCAGCCAAAGATATTGATCAGGATTTTTTCGTACCTCCTGTTCCAGCGTCATGGCCCATTTGTTTGTAATGTCGTAAACTGCTTCGTCATAGCCCTGGTATTGGCCATTTGAAAAACGATCATGCACACTCTTGTATTGTATCTGGTACTTGCCGGCTCCTTGAAAAATGCATGTAACCAAAACCAGATCTACGTTTCCTAAATAGGAGAGGGCAGCCGGGCCTGCATAGGTACTTGCCTTTTTATTAAAAAAATTTACAAAAATTCCGTTCTTACCAGCGTCCTGGTCTGCGGCTAAACCGATTACGTGGCCTCTTTTGAGATCTTTCATCAAGCGTAGAGGCTGTTTGAGATACACAATGGTACCGCCGTAACCCTTGCGCAGCCAGGCGATAAACCTGTCAACATAAGGATTGCGCAGATGCTTTGCTGAGTAGGTTAAAGGAATGCCGTTGTGCGTGTAATAGGTCAGGGCAATTTCCCAATTACCAAAGTGACCTTGAACAGCAACAATACCCTGACGGCGCTTTTTCAGCAGTATGATGGAATCAAATGAGTCTATGGATATGTATCTGTCGCGGAATGATTTTTTTTTCATTTTCCAGGTATGAAAAATCTCAATAAATGTGCGTATAGAATTTTGGATATTTTTTTTGAAAAATATTTCGCGATCGCTACCTTGCAGTTCTGGCAGGGCAAAGGCAATATTGTCTTCAATGCGCTTTCTCGCTTTGGGATAGACTCGCAGAATGATCGTTGTAAAGAATGCTGCGGCTGTGTGGAGATAACGGAAAGGAATAAGATTTAAAAGAAAGAAAAGAGCAAGCACAGACAAAAAAGATACCGCATAAGCAACTTTTTTTCGAAAAGGGAGAGGGGGTGAAATCATGAAGCACTTCAAAATCTGCCAACATAGAATGACCCGTCAGCAGACTGAATGGCGCACGAACCATATCCTTCGTTCGGGAATTCACTGAATCAGGAATGAATCTGGGTTAGGATATGATTTGTGAAAGTTCTCCTAGAAATGCAAGGAGTTTTTTTTTGCCAAAGTTTGTTACGCTTACTCTGATTTACCGGCTGCTGATATCAGGGCGTTCCATACGGGTGCGAAGGGAGGCGCGTAAGCAAAGTCGAACCAGGCAATCTCATCAACGTTCATACCCTGGTACACCATAACAGCAGCGGCGTCGATCATTCCGAAGCTATCCAGTGGACCCACCAGGGTAGCCCCCAATAACCTGCCGTCCTTCTGGTCGCTGATCAACTGCATACGAGCCTTGCCTGATCCAGGATAGTAACCTGCCTTGGAGGGGCGTTGAGCTAAAGAGGTAGTGGCATCGTAACCGGCTGCCCTGGCCTCGTCCAGGCTTAGCCCGGTGTGGGCAAACGCCCCCTCAAAAAACTTGAAGATCACTGTACCAACCACTCCGGGAAGGGGCAAGGAGCCGCCGGACATGTTGATGCCGGCAATCCGGCCCTGCTTGTTGGCGGTGTGTCCCAGGGGAAGGTAGATATTTTTATCCAGGATTTTGTGGTAGACCACAGCGCAATCGCCGCCCGACCAGACATCCGGAGCGGATGTCTTCCCGTAACGGTCCACAACGACCGCGCCTCTGTCAAGGGTTATGTCTGACCCCTCCAGGAATTTAGTTGCGGGGCGGACGCCGATAGCCGATAGTAGCATATCATAGCGCTTTGTTCCCTGGTCTGTGGTGATATCAATTCCTGTACTGTCTGTCTGGACGGAGGTTACTTTTGCATTGGCGAAAAAGGTTATACCATGTTTTTCCAGAAGAGGGGTAATCCCTTCAGAAATAAGAAGGGGCATGCGGGGAACAGGCCGATCCAGGGCTTCATAGATATCTACGTCAAGACCCATCTCCCTGAATGTTTCCGCGCTCTCCATGCCAATGTAGCCAGAACCGATAATTGCCGCGCGCTTTGGCTGATGCTGGGAGATAAAATTTTGGATGGCCTGGCCATCGGGTACACTTTTTAGTTCGAAGACTCTGGGGCTGGTATAGTCGATAAAGGGAAGCCGGATCGGCTCTGCTCCGGTGCCGACCATCAATTTTTTGTAAGAAACCTGCTTCTGCGTGCCAGAGGACAATGCGCGAACCAGTACGGAGTGATCCTTGGTGTTGACAGAGAGGGCCTCGTGTCCGGTAAGGATTTCCGCGCCTGTTTTGGCTCCAAAGCCTTCAGGGGTAAAGTGCACCAGTTTCTCGAAGCTTTTCACCTGGCCGCTAATGGCGTAGGGCAAACCACAAGCTCCATAGGCAATGATATTCCCTTTTTCCAAAACACCGATCGTTCCCTGCTTATCATTGCGGCGGATTTGTCCGACAGCGCTGTTGCCTGCAGCGTCTGCGCCAATGATCAGATAGTCATAAGAATCTTTTAATTGCAGGGGTTTTTGTTCGGACATGAGATATCTCCTTGGGTTTTACCGTAAAAAAGTTAAAAAAATCAAATCTATCGATTGTTTAGTGGTGATGGTCATGTTTATGTTTAACCGTTGGTTCTGTAATTTCCGTGATTTGACCTTCCCGGACAGACTCCACAGCCTGGCGTACGCTCATCTGTCTGCACACAAAAGCCTTGTATCCAGCTTTTTGAATGTCGTCAAAGGCGTGGTTGCCGAAATTTCCAGCCAAGATATGAGTGATCTGGTAGGGTTGGAAAAAGCTCATACCATGATCTGAGGTGTGCTCCGCCTCGATTTGAACGGTTTCGAATTGAAGGGTGTCTGGATCGACGATGAGGAAGTAATCTGCGTGACCAAAACGGGAGTGAATTTCTGCGTTTAAGTCCGGGCCTTTGGCCGCAACGAGGTATCTCATAACTCTTCCTTTCGGCGGTAGGGTATACCATAAGCATCGATGTTTCGATAAACTTGCATGGTGAGCCTGCGATGCATCGAGCTTGTCGAGATGTCGAA
>DYNZ01000036.1 GCA_020720805.1 Leptospira biflexa
GGTTGGGCTGCTTCGACAAAGCTCAGCACGAGCCGCCATAACCGCGTCCTTTTGGTACAAATTCTATTGCAAACAGTATAACGGTTTCAACCCTAGCAGAACAGTAACAAGGATGGCTTATATGACTTTTTCCTGGCAACTGATCATTGATCTCGGCATCATCTCTCTGGCTCTGCTGGTAGCCACCCTTCTTCGCGCCAAAATATCCTTTTTCCAAAAATATTTGATTCCCAACTCTTTGACGGCCGGATTTCTGCTTTTACCCTTCTACAACTACTTAGCCCCCGAACTTCACCTGAGCGCGGATATGCTGGGAAATCTGGTATATCACCTGCTGGCGATCTCCTTTATTGCCATGTCGCTGAGAAAAACTATCGTATCAAAAGAGAAAAATCACACTGTTCTGAGTACTGCTGTCTCTATACTGATGCAATATGGCGTACAGGCATTTCTCGGTTTTGCGCTGGCACTTCTTCTGGCTTACACGCTGCTACCGGCTCTTTTTCCAGGGATTGGCCTTTTTTTACCCCTCGGTTACGCATTGGGACCAGGACAGGCATTTGCCATCGGTAGCGGCTGGGAAAAATTTGGCCTGGAAGGGGGCGGTAGCATCGGTCTCACCTTTGGCGCGCTAGGATTCATCTGGAGTAGTTTTGCCGGAATAGCTATCATCAACTTGGCGCTGAAAAAAGGGTGGATTCATCTGGACAAGCAGAGCCTGCTGGAAAACGCCGATGCCAAAAGAGGGATCTACAGCGAGATTACCCAGACAGCGGATCAAACTCGTTACTCCACAGAGCCAGAGGCCATTGACCCCTTTACCTACAATGTCGCCTACGTTCTGGGAACCTATATACTGAGTTATGTTTTGCTACAGGGTTTAACCCTCCTGTTAACCTTGATTGGCCCTCAGGGTAAGGATTTGGCATGGAATCTATGGGGTATCCATTTTGTCTTTGCCGCGCTTACCGCCCAATTGGTTAAACAGATTCTTATAAAAGCACGAATTGATTATACGCTGGATAACATCCGTCTTACCCGGATCTCCGGCCTTGCGGTTGATATCATGGTAGCGGCTTCCCTCGGAGCTATCTCTCTGGTAGCTGTGTATAAATACTGGATTCCTATCGCAATCATCAGCACCATAGGTGGGGTTATCACCACAGCTACCCACATCTGGCTTGCCTCAAGACTATTTAAGGATCATATCTTCCTGAGAATGATTCTGGTGTATGGAGCGATAACGGGCACACTGCCAACTGGGCTTGCTTTATTAAGGGTACTAGATCCGGATTTTGAAAGCCCAGCGGCATCGGATTATATGCTTGCAACAGGGTTTGTCTTCGTTCTGGCTATCCCTCTGATTCTTACCATGAATCTGCCCGCATACGGTTTTGCCCGCCAGGATCCATTCTATTATTGGATAACCCTTACCTTGTATGGAGGATTCTTATTGCTGATTCTGGGACTCTATTGGTATTTTGCAGGACGTGATGCCTGGAAACAGGCATCACGCTTCTGGTATCCAACCAAAAAAAATCAAGAGTAAGTTTTACTCCTCCGTATCGGGAAGTTCAACGATTTCAGCCTCAGGCGCGTTTTTCTTGATAGACTCGATGCCGTTTAAACAGCCTGCCTTTTGCTTGTAACCCTCTCCTGAGGCGATGATCTCCCCGTTCGCCGCTTTTAGCCGGAAACGGTACTCCCCTTTTTTGTCTTTATAAACCTCAAATTTTGCAGCCATAGAAATATGCCCCCATCTGGTTGTCAGAATTGTTTCGCGATTCGAATCCTACCTCATTTCATCTTCGTGTCAATGATTTTTATGGAACTTGTAAGGGCACTTCCTATCGATTTTTTCCTGTTCTTCTTCCTTTCCGTTGACAAATAGGGCAACTGTTGATTTATTGAATCGAAACAGCAGTATTACAAATTTTTAAAAGGTAACACTATGGTCAGGAGATGGTTCTTACTTTTTGGGGTTCTCATAGCCCTATCAGGCTGCCAAATGACACACCGCACCTCGAAAATCGAGATTGCGACCGTTGCCAACCCCAATCTATTGCTGGCAGGGACATTGGAACACCTTTTTCCAGAGAGGTATACCGTTCAATTAATGCGCAATCCTATGGAGCTAACGACCGCTATCGTGAACCACAAGCCCGATTTGATCTTTCACACCATGTCAGGGTGTATCCAACTTTATTTAAAGGGTGCTGCCAAGGATTATAAACTCTACAAACCTTACGTTTTTAATGCTGTGCATCTGATTGGCAAAAGAAACATCTCAAGCCTAAGTGATCTCTACGGAAAAAAAGTAATTATTGCCTACAAACAGGGAACGCCAGATCTCACCTTCCGTGCTATTATCGCCAAACACAAATTGGATCAAAAATCGATCACTGTTCAGTATGCCGAACCATTGGTAGCAGAACAGCTTTTTTGGGCAGGCAAAGCGGACTATCTGATTTTACCGGAATTTTTCGTTTCGCAACTGCTCCTCAAAAAAAGGGCGCCTATAAATATCCACTCCCTGGAAAAATATATGAAAGAACCAGATAAGAATCTTCCAATCCCCCTTGCGGGAATTTTTCTCCATAATAATTCTAAGAAAATTTCTATAAGCCAATTGGACGAGGATCTTAAAGTTGCTTTCAATTTTTTAACACAACAGACGCCAATAGCGGCAGCGAGTTTGTCACGACTCTTTGCGCAACGATTTCAGATGACCCTGGCGCCGGAGGTCATTCGTGAAGCTATCGACACCAAAAGGGTCGATTTCAGATCTGACCTGACGAACGCAGATCTCAAAGAGGTGATTACTGCAATTTATGGACTTCCCGCTCAGAAATGGTCCAGTTTCGTATGGAAATAAAGAAAAGAAATAGATCTCGAATTCATTATATCTGGGGAATTTTTATTTTTTTAATCGTATGGCAGATCGCCTCTCTATTCCATGAAGATTTTCTGCTGCCTGACGTAAAAACTGTAATATCCGGTCTGCTGGAAAGACTTTTTCAGGACATTCATCTATGGAGAGATATCCTTTCTTCGGCCATCAAGGTCGTTTTGGGTTTTTTTACTGCCGCCACACTTGGTTTAATTCTTGGAATTTTCATGCACCAGAATGCAATTATCAAAAATATATTTTCCCCAATTTTGTCCATGTCGGCCTCTGCTCCTCCGATCTCCTGGATTGTCCTTGCCATTGTCTGGTTTGGCATCGGCATTCTACCTCCAGTCCTGGTTATTATTGCAACGATAGTACCCATGATCGCCATGTCTTCCTTGAACGCTGTTCGACACATCGATGAGCGGTTTGGTGATGTTCTTACGAATTACAGAATTCCATTGTTAAAAAAAATTTTTTTCATTTATCTGCCCGGCATCTTTTCCTTGATTTTCTGCAGCTTGAAAATTTCTTTAGGGCTGAGCTGGCGTCTGGCGGCCACCGCTGAATTTTTTTCATCCGATTCTGGCCTTGGATATTCCATGTCCTGGGCACATGCCAATATGGACATGGAGCGCATCATAGCCATCACCCTGATTCTGGTAGCCGCCGGTATGGTCAGCGAATGGATTCTGCTAACGCCACTTGAAAAAAAGATCAATGCCTGGAAGAATTGAAATGTCCGCTAAGCTTGAAATAGCAAAAGGATTTTCCAACGCAGGACAGGAAAGAATCATTTTTGACAACCTGACGCTTGAAATTACTCCTGGCGAGATACTCTCCATCGTAGGGCCATCAGGTTGTGGAAAAACAACCTTGATGCGCATCCTGGCTGGCCTAGACTCCTCCTATCAAGGCATATATCAAAACAGTTTCAGCAAGCCGGTATTGATTTTCCAGGAGAGTCTGTTATTCAGTTGGCTCAATGTTTATCGCAACCTTGAGATGGTCGTGCTGCAAAATTTTTCCAGCAAGATTAGCAAACAGAAATTTATCCTTGGTATCCTAAAAAAAGTTGGATTAGCCTCATATCGAAAATACCCTGTATGGAAATTAAGCGGGGGTATGAAAAAAAGGGTCGAAATCGCCAGAGCCATGGCAGCCAATGCAGATCTATTTCTTTTCGATGAAGCACTCGCGAATCTTGATTATCTATCAAGGATGGCGCTGCTGGAACAGATAAAAATATTTTTAAAAAAAGCAAACAGAACTGCGGTGTATGTGACACATGACATACGGGAGGCTCTCCTCATCGCGGATCGAGTGGCGATTTTTTCCATGGATGAAAAGCATATCGGGAATATCCATCGCTTAGCGGATTTTCAGGATTTGTGGGAGTTGGAAAAAAGAATTTACGAAGAGATTCGTAAGACATCTCTATCGATCAAGCATCTGGAACATCCAGTTCCACCTGTTCAATAATCATCTCCTGTCCCTGAATAATATCAACCTGGATACTGCCACAAAAGGAACAGGCCAAAAAAAGTTCCTGTTGTTCCGATTCCCTACCGCAATCGCGGCAGCGTGTTTTGATTTCCAGCTCATCTATCTTTAACTCCGTCTCTTTACATGTCGGAAATTGAAGTTTATAGATATCAAAGGCATATTGAAGCTGTTCTGCTACCACTCCAGAGATTTTTCCAATCCGAATTTTAATCCAGATTACCCGCTCAGCCTGATGCTGAATCTGCAAAGACTCTACCTGGGTTAATATGCTATGAGCAATGGACATCTCATGCATGGCGCAGGTATTCCAGCCATTGATCGAATTGATCCGGAACAATTTTGGAGATTGTCAACACGGGAACTTCCGGGTTGACTTTGCGCAGGCTCTGCTTTGCTTTTTCCAAATCAAAGCCCATGATAGCAGCTGCCTCAATCTTGGTAATTAGAACCAGGTCAGCGATATGAAACATCACAGGATATTTTTCAGGTTTGTCATCGCCTTCTGTTGCAGATAACAGAATAATATTTTTTTGCATTCCCACATCAAAATTGGCCGGACATACCAGGTTTCCCACATTCTCCACAAAGAGAAGATCTATCCCCTCCAGAGACAAGTTATCGAGAGCTTTGCGCACCATGCGCGCATCAAGATGGCAGACTGTGCCTGTGGTAATTTGGTAGGCCTTTGCCCCTTTTTTCCGGATGCGTTCAGCGTCGTTCTCCGTTTCCAGGTCGCCCTCAATTACAGCAATGCGCTTGTCCGGCATTGCCTCAATTGTCCTCTCCAGCAGCGTGGTTTTTCCCGACCCTGGCGAGCTCATGAGATTGAATGTTCTTAATCCGAGTGCGTGAATCTGCTGGCGGATGAAAGAGGCAATCTCATTGTTATTGGCCAGGATATCCTTCATCACAGTTACCTGTTTGGCGTTATCCCGATTTTGTGAATCTGGCATCCCTTTCTCCTTATCTGGAAAAATCCCTTTTGGTAGAGAGAATTCGACCCTTGAGCTCCTCATAAACCTCTGGAAGGCGAACAGCAGCCTGTTGTGTCATCGACATCGAAGTAGCTAATGAATAAGGACGAACTCCAATCAAATGAATCTGCGCAGGTAATATACCCATCCACTCCGCTGTATGCAAGATCTCCTGAATCCCACCGGAGTGGGTGGACATTACGATAGGGCTTTCTGGATTTTCCAGAAGCTCGTCTCGCCCCAGGTAGATCAATTCATCGCTATCGCTGCGTATTACATCAATAAAATACAAAACATCGCAGCCGTCCAGAAAATTGAGACCATCCAAATCATGCGCGCCCATATCGATAACACGAATATGGCCCGGCCATAGCTCTTCTAATTCCGTTTTATAGCGTACAGCAAAATGGCTGCCAAAGCCATCGTCCGATAAAAGTATATTGCCCATGCCAAAAACGCATATTTGCATGAACTCTTCCTTGTATTTTTTTTCTTTTTGAAACAGCTCTGTGAAATGTCAAAGGAAATCCACATCTAAAAGAGAAAAGGGCAAAAAAAAACCGGACCACTTTTGGATCCGGTTAACAAGATCTATGGATGTGTTGCATTCAGATATACTCGAAACACTTTGGTTCTCGGGTTTTATACTGGCTAAAGGGTGCGTCGACATCGCTGGCATTGCCTTGCGATATCCGAAAACCAAAAAGCCTTTAGTATATTCTGCATCACCTCTAGATAGCACAGGCAGGAATGACACTGATTTCATTTACCTTTTTTCCGTCAGGATCGTGCATATGAATGGCGCACGCCAGGCATGGATCAAAGGAGTGTACTGTCCGTAAAACCTCCAGCGGTCTGGCCGGGTCAGCGATAGGATGATTGTCCACAAGCGATGCCTCGTATGGTCCTTTCTGGTCGCCGCTATCACGCGGACCTGCATTCCAGGTGGATGGAACGACCGCCTGGTAATTTTTAATCTTACCGTTTTTGATGACCACCCAATGGGATAAAGTACCCCGCGGCGCTTCGTGAAAACCAAAGCCCTGGATCTCGCCCTTTGGATAGGTG
Source organism: Leptospira biflexa (assembly GCA_020720805.1). GTDB lineage: Bacteria > Spirochaetota > DYNZ01 > DYNZ01 > DYNZ01 > DYNZ01. The sequence goes on from DYNZ01000036.1 coordinate 6,439, forward strand.
ACGGGAGTGACGATTTCATAGTCACCTTTACCGATATTTTCCACCAGCAGATGCCATTGACGATCGGCAAGGTCAGCCAAAATGGCAGCGCGAATCGCCCGAGCCGCATGACGGCCAATCGTTGACATCAAAATGGTAGGAGGCAGCAGTTTGCCGGTATGCTGCTTCAGTGTCTGTATGGCATAATTTACCCATTCAACCGTCTTGGCGTGGCCGGCCGCGAAGCCAACCAGAACCTGCGCTGCCGGTCCAACCTCCATGGGCAGATACTTGCCATTAATTTTAAACCTTGGCGCCTTCACCCAGGAGTAGTCCTTATTATCCTGAAAGCCGGTATATTCGGGGATCGTAACCTCATCATAAGGATGGCGCGTCCACTCTCCCTGGTACCAGGAGTGCGCAATACTCTCAGCGACATTATCACGGAAGTAGGCGTCACGGAAAGTCTTAATCTCATTCACTGTCTTCACATCATTATTGATGATTGTACCTCCAGGCAGGTCAAATGCGGTACCGCCTTTTGCTGTCACGATATCCGGTACAGCCAGATAATTGGGTACGCCGCCGCCAATGCTGAGCCATTCCGGATAACGGCTGCCGATGTAGAGAACATCTGGCAGATACACCTTCTTCACAAACTGAGAAACATCGTCAAAAAGTTTTTTAATATGCTGGAGTTTTTCCATGTTGAGAGCTGTGTCATTATCTGGATTGATGGCTGTTGTCACACCCCCCACGGTTAAATTCTGGATGTGAGGATTTTTTCCTCCTAATATCGCGTAAGCCTGCGTCGCATAACGCTGGTATTCCAAAGCCTGCAGATAGTGGGCAACCGCCATCAGGTTCTCTTCCGGACTCAGCTTCATTGCGGGATGTCCCCAATATCCATTTGCAAAGATGCCAAGCCTTCCTTTAGCGGCAAATCCTTTGATTTTATCCTGCACCGCTTTAAATTCTGTAACACTGTTACGATGCCAATCCGAAAGGGATTGCGCTGCTGCAGCACTCTTCTTTGGATCCGCCTTGGTGGCGGAGATAACATCCACCCAGTCAAGCGCGGAGAGATGGAAAAAATGGACTATATGATCATGCAATCCGTGCCCTAAAACAATGAGATTGCGAATATATTCGGCGTTCATGGGAATGGTGACATCAAGGGCATTTTCCACAGCGCGTACGGATGCTATCGCATGCACGGTAGTACAAACGCCGCAGATCCGCTGGGTAATAAGCCAGGCATCATTGGGATGCTTTCCCTCCAGAATCAGCTCTATGCCTCTCCACATCTGTCCTGACGACCAAGAGTTAATGATTTTACCTTTATCCACTTCCACGTCTATACGCAGGTGGCCCTCAATTCTTGTAATCGGATCAACGGTTATTCTTTGTCCCATAATTCATACTCCTTATCAAGACTACATCTCAGGTTGTTTGTAACCGTGAATGATGGCGAATCGGTTCACGATAAAAAAGTAGATAAAAATTTCGATGGAAATCAGCCCAAAGGTTATTCCTGTTTCCATAACCGATGGAAAATAGACATAACCCTGACCTGCTGAATATGCAAACAGGTACACATTGAAACGGAACAGCGCTCCGGTTATGACCAACAGTAAAGCGCTGGAAAAAATCCGTTTTGGCGTGCGCGAGTAACGCCGGGTAATGAGAATATAAACCCCCACAACTGCCATAAAGATCTCCAGCCAGAACAGGATGGAATAGATACCCGAACTCAGCAGATAGGAGATCTTCCCTTCAAAATAAATCCCGGCAAAACGCAAAAAGATCCAGATTACTGCCACCATGGCGATCACAGGGATCATTCTTTGTATCAGTTTGCATTCACATGGAATATTAAAAAAGGAGTGGGAAGCGAAGGATTCCAGTACAACCATACTATATCCCATAAATGCCACAGAGGTGATAAAAAGAATCGGTTGCAGACTTGATGCCCATAATGGATGGATTTTATGTCCCGCAATAACCATCATCGAACCAAGGGACGACTGGTGCATAATGGGCAACATGATACCCATAGCGATCACCAGTATAAGGAACTGATTCCATATTTTGGGGTAATTCTGGGTAAACTGGAGAAGGGAGCGCAGCGGCCACTTCTGCAGCCAGGGATAGCTACCTCTTTTCTCAATCAATGCTGGAGATAGCTCTATCCAGGTAACAAGAGTGTACCCCATGATGCAGAGGGCAACTTCGAGAAGTACCGAGGTGTGATTCATTCTCCAGGGCAACAACAGGGAGTAAAAATTCCACCAGCGTCCCAAATCGATTATGACAGATATTCCTGCAAGTGTATAACCGAGAGCGCTGGTCAGAACCGCAGAGCGAATCAATGGATGGTATTGCCACTGGTTGAACATGTAGATAAGGATCGCCATTAAAAACCCTCCCGTTCCCAATGCCGTTCCTACGATAACATCATAGGTGATCCAAACCCCCCAGGGGTAACCATCATTCATATTCGTTGTGATACCAAGCCCTACCAAAAAACGCAAAGCTATCAGCAAGACGCCAATCGTGAGAAAAATAAGCGCCATGCGTTGCAGCAGCGAAAGGCGTAAAAATTTCTGCAAAAGATTGATGGGCTGCTGTATAGAGCGACTGCTACTCATTATGACCCTCCTTGTCTTCTTCCTGCTTGCGAGAGGAGTTCAACGAGACTACATAGCTAATCGCCGCAAATCCAACCAGAGGAGCCACCAGCCATTTGTAGGTCTCCTGAAGCGTCTCCGAAGCCACTGCCGGTGATTCTTCACCAAGATCTTTCGGAAAGCCAAGATTGCCAAAGTTTGTTCCTGCCAGATAGAGAATCGTAGTACCGCCGCCATCCTTATCTCCGTAGACTTTGTTCACATAGCGCTTAGGATTTTTCTTGATTCTGGCATAAGCCTCCTTCAAAAGCTCCTTTCGTATGCCAAATTGCAAGGCGCCGGAAGGACAGGCTTCCACACAGGCAGGAATTCCCTTCTCCTTCATATTCGTTGTGATGCAAAAATCACATTTGATGATTTTGGGCAGGGCTTTATCCCACTCGAATTTGATCGCATCATAGGGACAGGCGATCATGCAGTACCGACAACCGATGCAGCGATCCGGATCGTTGAAAACAATTCCATGCTTTTCATCCCGGCGCATTGCTGACACGGGACAGGCGCTGACGCAGGATGGATGCAGGCAGTGATTGCAGGAGGCTTTAATGTAGAAAATATCCTTGCCCCCGTTTTTTTTAGCCTCTCTGTACATACGAATGGATGTGCGGGTATCGCCATCCGTATCCCGTTTTTCCCCCGTTAGCGGAGCCATATTATTGACCTTAATGCAGTTGCCCACACAGGCACGGCAGCCAAGGCAACGGGTCGAGTCGTACAAATAACCGGAAAACTCTTCCGCATCTTTTGCACTTACACTGGCGGAAGCCTGCGCCTGTGCCGTAACACCGACACCCGCTAGCACCAGGGGCACGGTTGCTAAGGTTTTCAGAAAATCTTTCCTCTTCACAGCGCCCTTTCCCTTTGAGCTCCCCTCAGACCTATTCGGTTTTCTGCTCATCCTGTCCCTCCTTCGCTTTATCAGGAAGTTTGGATGCGACAGCTCCGGCGAATCCAAGCGCCGCCCCAATCACTGCGCCGGCAACTCCAGCGCCTACAAGTGTACCTAAGCCACGCTCTTTGGGTTCATTAACCAGAGGATAGGTTGCCAGCAGATCGGCGTCCATAACCCGGTTCGCGTTTTCAGCGCGAATCTGATCAGCGAGAATATCAGGAGTCTGGTCTGTGATGATCTTAGGCGGCTGGTGAATCGGAACCTCAAATGCCTGATTGTCTTCGGTACAGCCGGCGCACGGATGCCCCTGACTCACAGGCCATACGCCCACATCATTAAACCGCAGGGCATTGCAACTGGCATAGGTAACTGGACCCTTGCATCCCATTAAATAAAGACACCAGCCATTTTGATGCCCTTTATCGCCGTAGCGCGTTACAAAACGACCAGCATCAAAGTGCGCCTTACGCTCGCAGTGGTCATGCAATTTGGTGCCATAGCCCAAGAGTGGTCTTCCCTTAGCGTCCAGTTTCGGTAATTTTTTAAAAGTCAGATAGTAGAGAACTGTGGAGAGAAAAATATCAGGATGTCCTGGACATCCGGGTAAATTGATAATTGGCTTATTTTTAATAATTGCCTGAACCGGCGAGGCTCCTGTTGGGTTAGGCGCTTTGGACTGAACGCCACCCCAGCTGGCGCAACTACCAATCGCGATAATCGCTGCCGCGCGGGGAGCAGTCTCCTGGAGAATTTTTAAGGCTGTTTTTCCCGCAATCTGGCAGTAAACTCCGTTGTCCTTGACCGGTATACTCCCCTCGACTACCAAAACATAGTTCCCTTTTTTTACAGCATCCTGCAGCGACTTTTCGGCTTGATGTCCCGCAGCAGCCATCAGGGTTTCATGGTAATTCAGGGATATCAGATCCAGGATCAACTGGCCAACAGCAGGATGAGTAGCGCGCAGCAGGCTCTCTGAACAACCCGTGCACTCTTGAAAATGTAGCCAAACCACATCAGGCCGATCATCTTTTTGCACCGCGGCCATCATCTGCCTGGCGCCGAGACTCGACAATCCCATAAAGGCAGCCATCTGCGCTGTAACGGAAATAAAGTCTCGTCTGCTTAATGATATCTTTTTTTTATCTCCCATAATCTCATCCTTTCCCGAGGTTCTCTTATCCGATTCCGGAAAAAGTTATTTTTTCCTATACTCCTATGCGCTAATTTCATTCACAATCGGCTGTCAAATATTTTTTCCAATATGGATTATTTTTTTAGAAAATATTACCTGATAAAAAAAAATATGATAAAATATGAACATTATAGAAAAAGTAATACTCGGTAATATTTTTTTGGAATCGTATGACTTGCCGCGTAAGAGCTACCTGGAACTAAAAAACTCATCAAAAAATTTCAAATGGTGTCCCATTGCCAGCTTTATGCAAATCATGGAGATATGACTTCGCAGTATATACTCGAAACACTTTGGTTCCCGGGTTTTATACCAATAGGCATCGAATTTGACCGGTTGGGCAATGCCATAACCGCGTCCTTATCGACCTTGGCATTAACGGTTGCGGGACAAAGTCCATTGCAAACAGTAAATACTGGCTAAAGGGTGCGTCGACATCGCATGGCGTTGCCTTGCGATATCCGAAAACCAAAATGCCTTTAGTATAAATACCAGGATGGAAAATCTTTACTTGAAAAAAAAAGAACCGGCTCTATCCTTTCCTCAGGGAGAAAAGGGAAGCAGATGGCAAAGGAACATTGGAATTTGCAGATCACAGGATTGGTACAAGGGATCGGTTTCCGGCCGTTTGTTTTTCGCCTGGCCACAAAGCTAGGCATCTTTGGTCAGGTTTCGAATAGTCCGTTTGGGGTAGCCATAGAAGCCGAAGGTTCACATGATGACCTGCGCCAGTTTCTGGAAAAGCTGACCACAGAAAAGCCACCTCTTTCCATTATTGAAGATATTGCGGTACAGCATGGCAAAATCCTGGGTTACCAAAACTTTACCATTGCAAAAAGTCTCTTTACAGAAGAGAGCTCAGCAGAAACTCTAGTGTTACCGGATCTTGCTACCTGCCCTCATTGTTTAAACGAGATCTTCGACCCAACGAACCGCCGCTACTTCTATCCGTTTACAAATTGCACCAACTGCGGCCCTCGCTTTTCTATCATACAAAAACTACCCTATGACCGCGGCCATACTACCATGGCTTCTTTTACAATGTGTCCGGATTGCCTGCACGAATATCATGACCCGGAAGATCGCCGCTTTCACGCGCAACCCAACGCCTGTCCCGTTTGCGGTCCCCAGATACATCTACTGATCAAAAATAGGGATCAGGTCCTTGTTCGCGCAGATCTGTCTGGCAATCAAGAGGTGCTAGAAGGTGCTGTTGCGCGCATCGAGCAAAAGCAGATTGTTGCTTGCAAAGGAATCGGTGGATACCAATTGCTGGCAGATCCTTTTTCCTTTGAGGCCGTTTCCCATTTAAGAGCACGCAAACGGCGACCAACCAAGCCCTTTGCTTTGATGATGCCCGATATCCAGACCGTCAAACAGTACTGCTTTGTCAGCGAACTAGAGGCTGATCTCCTCGCCTCGGTCCACGCACCTATCGTATTATTGCGCTTGCGTGAAAACGCTATAAATAAATTTCCGGATGTTCTACAGCAAGGAAATCCCTATTTAGGTGTCATGCTTCCTTACTCTCCACTGCATCACCTCCTGCTTCTTCTCTGGCAAAAACCGCTGCTGGTAACTAGCGGCAACATCAGTAACGAACCGATTTGCATCACCGAGGACGAGGCTATGTTAAATCTATTTTCCATAGCTGACGTTTTTCTTGTGCATAACCGCCCCATAGAACGGGCACTGGACGACTCGGTTCTTTTCATTTCTGGGACACAAACTATCATGATGCGCCGAGCGCGCGGTTTTGCCCCGCTGGGAATAGCAACCGCGCACAAACTGACACCAACCCTCGCCATGGGCGCGCACTTGAAAAGCTCGATTGCCATAACCCAGGGAAACCGAATTATTATGAGCCAATATCTCGGCGATCTTGATTCTGCCCGCAGCCGGCAATTTTATGAAAAAAGCCTGTTTGACCTAAAAAAATTATTCCAATTTCATCCTGAGAACATAGCGGCGGATTTGCATCCCGACTATTTTTCATCACTAATGGCAGCACGTGCGGCTGCATCGCTCCAAAAAGAACCAGTGAGAGTACAACACCACATCGCTCATATTTTTTGCTGTATCAAGGATCAATCCTTTCAGGACTCTTACCTTGGCTTTGCCTGGGACGGAACTGGATTGGGATCTGACGGAACTATCTGGGGAGCCGAAACATTTCTCATTCAAGGCGGTAGTTTCCAGCGGCTCTACTCTTTGTATCCCTTTGCCCTACTTGGCAACGATCAGGCAAACCTGGAAGGCCGGCGAGTGGCTCTGTCTTTATTGTGGGAAATTTTCGGCAAAGACATACCTATTGAAATAGCATTCATGGAATGGAAGGATTGGGAAATGCTCGCCCTACACAAACAGTGGTTAGGAAAAAAATTTTTACAAAGCAGCAGTCTTGGTAGACTCTTTGATGGGATTGCCTCACTATTGCAACTAATGCAGCGCAGTAGCTTTGAAGGAGAGGCGGCCATGGCTCTGGAATTTACTGCCGGATTTGATTTTTCCGGATACACCACGCAAGAGGGCTATCCCTTTCGCCTTGACAGAGGACAAATTCTGTGGCAGGATGCGGTTATGGCTATTCTGGATGATGTACGCCAGGGAAAAGCGATCCAGAAGATTTCTTTGCGTTTTCATCTTGGATTGGTTCGTCTGATGGAGTCGATCATAGTAAAAGAGAGAGATCGCTGCAAAGTCTCAAAGATAGCGCTTGCCGGCGGTGTTTTTCAAAATCGTCTTTTGCTTGCCATGATTCAGCACTTTTGGCGTGAGCAACCATGGCAATTCTATCTACCCGAAGAGATTCCAATAAATGATAATGGAATTGCCGCAGGTCAGGTGCTTTACCATCGCTATATGCAAACTTTTTCAGGAGAAAAATTACCATGAACACAGATCAACCCCTCTCCTTTTTAAGCCAATGCCCCATTCCTATCGATCGTTATCCCATGATCACCATGGCACACGGCGGTGGCGGTCGCCTCATGAACCAACTTATTGAACAGATGTTTGCCCAAACCTTTCAAAATTCCTACTTACTTCAAAAGCATGATTCTGCCGTACTGCCCGTACCAACCAAAAAAATTGCAATGACTACCGATACCTATACCGTCAGTCCCCTTTTCTTCCCTGGCGGCGACATCGGTACACTTGCCGTCTATGGCACTGTTAACGACCTTGCCATGTCCGGCGCTACACCAGCCTACCTAAGCCTTGGATTTATACTAGAAGAGGGATTACCGATGGAAATTCTCTGGCGCGTCGTGCAGTCCATCCAAAAAGCCGCAGCGAATGCCGGCGTGGCAATTGTGACAGGTGATACCAAGGTTGTCGAACGTGGCAAAGGTGACGGAATCTATATCAATTCTTCCGGAGTCGGGTTTATCGAACATGATCTAACTATCCAGCCGACATCGGTCAAACCAGGTGACAGCATTTTGATCAACGGAGATGTCGGTAGGCATGGAATGGCTATCATGGCGCAAAGAGACGGACTCCGATTTGAAAGCGAAATGGATAGCGACTGCGCTCCCCTGCACACCCTTGTCAGGAAATTAATTGACGAAAAGATTCAAATTCACATGTTACGCGATTTGACTAGAGGTGGTCTGGTATCCGCCCTACATGAGATCAGCCAGGTATGCGGAAGACAGATTTCCATTGAAGAGTCTAAGGTGCCAGTTGAGGAGGCTGTCGTCGGAGCCTGCGAAATCCTTGGATTTGATCCGCTGTATGTTGCCAATGAAGGAAAGCTTGTCTGCATCGTTGCCAAAGAGGAGGCTCAGAAGGCTCTGGCTGTTATGAGAAATCACGAGCAGGGAACAGGCTCTCAAATCATCGGTCAGGTACAGGAAGCTGCCCGAATCGAGGTCGTCAGCAAAAATCAGATGGGCTCGTTGCGCGTGTTAGATCTTTTGAGTGGCGAACAGCTTCCCCGCATCTGTTAATGAGAGCAGTCAACTACTTATGAAAAAAAATGCGCAACAATCACTCCAAAAAAAAATTTATCAAGATCTGTTGCAATTGTCAGAAGAAATCGTCCGACCATTACATAAGATAGAGACAATGCCGGACACAAAAAATCTAAGTAGGAAAAATTTTTTTTCATCCGGAATCAGAAATCTGGCATCACTATTAGTTCGTCCGCTGGAAAAAAAAATCTCAAGGGCGCATGGACTGGATGTGCGATTGCTTTTTCCTCCCGGAGCGGTACCAGGAGAGGAATTTCGCATCCTGTGCAGCAAATGCGGCAAATGCGCTGAGGTTTGCCCGAATCAGGCAATTCAGATCAGCAGCGGAGTCCATGGGTTCAGTAACTATGGCTATCCATATATCAACCCGGAGGCAAAACCTTGCATTGGCTGTTCCGATTTGCCATGCGTTTCTGCCTGCGAGGAGGGAGCGCTTGTCCCCATATCTCCCCACGAAATCTTTTTAGGAAAAGCGGTCATCAACCAGGAGTTATGCCTGGCGTGGCAGGGAGAAACCTGCGCCAACTGCTCCTACGCCTGCCGTCAATTTCAAGCGATTGTTCTGGTAGAGCAAAAACCTTTTGTTGATACCCACCTTTGCACCGGATGTGGAATTTGCTACCATGCCTGCCCCTCCGAAGCAGGAGCGATTCAGATTGTCCCCCGGGCTTTCCACTTCCCCTCTTTCCGGCTGCGGAGGCAAAAAGGAAGAAATCGGTAAGAATATAACGTTTCACTGTTTCGTGAGCTGTCAGTTTACCCATAGCCATTAAAAATGAGATAGCCAAACCATTCCGTAATACTTTATATGGTCATAGTTGTGCTGATTCTATTGTGTCTACGGATTTCATGGAGCAAAAAGGCCGGTCATTACCTTTGATTCACCAGCGAGAACGCTACTACTCATTACTCTATAAACAGATACCCATTATCATTACCCTATCGTTGGTGCCCGGTCTTGGATATATCCTACTGGCATCCCTTTTTGGTATCCAAAAGCCAGCCATTATCTGGTATAGTCTCATGGTTCTCTTTTCACTCTGGGGCTTGCTTCTGAGAAGGCAATACAAACAGGAGACAATGAGTCTGCGCAGGCTTGAATCCTGGTACAAGACCATTTCGCTGTACTATTATGGTTTTTTTCTACTCTGGGTCGTTATTTTTATTCTGTATGTGCCAAGGCATGAATATAAATTTCATTATATAGCTATTTTTACGGAAATTGGCACCTCAGTGGTCGCTGCTAACCTTCTCTATTCCGAACGAAGGTTATTTTATCCACTTATCACCATTTCCATTTTACCACTTGCTATCTATTTTGCCCTGACCGGAACGGTACATGGATATATTTTATCCTTTTTTTCTGCAACATTAGGGTGGGTTCTAATATACGGCGCCCGCAACAGTCATGATCTGCTCAATCAGACAACATACCAAGCCTCCCATGACGCCTTAACTGGTTTACCAAACAGACAATTTTTTATCCGCCACATTCAAAGAATCATGAATGGCTTGCATGAAACAGAAGGTTTTTCATTCCTGGTGCTCATTGATCTGGATCACTTCAAGAATGTGAATGATTCCCTTGGCCATGATGTCGGCGACGAGCTATTAATCCAGGTTTCCAAACGACTGCTGGGCAATACACTCTCCAAAAAATGCCTGATAGCTAGACTTGGAGGCGACGAATTCATTGTCACAGGAGTTGAATTTACCTCACGTGAGGAGTGCGAAATTAGAGGTTACGAACAGGCAGAGCTGCTTGTGCAAAAGCTTAAAGAGACATATATTATCCGATCACACCATATCTATATTAGCGCCAGCATCGGTATCAGCATTATGGACTCCTCAACGGAAAACGCAAACCACTTTATTCGAGAAGCCGACATCGCGATGTATGAAGTTAAGGCTAAGGGGCGCGATGGTGTTTATCTATTTACCAGAGAAATTTCCGGAAAAGTGGAAAGACATTTGGCTATAGAAAGAATGCTGCACTTCGCGATCGAAAGAAAAGAGATTTCTGTTGTATTCCAACCTCAATTTAATCAACAAAAGGAGATCATAGGGGCGGAAGCGCTCGTGCGTTGGAACAACTACCGCCTAGGTCAAATTTCTCCTGTTGAATTTATCAGCATAGCGGAACAGACAGGAGCCATTCTTGATTTAGGAAAGTATATTCTTCGCGAATCCCTGCTTGTTATGCTGGAATGGGAAAAACAGGGAATTTCTTTGCAACAATTTTCCATCAATATCAGCAAACGGCAGCTTTTACAGCGCGGCTTTGTCGAAGAAACAATGAATTTACTCAATGAACTCAGTTTTACAGAAACATTACGAAAACGCCTTATCTTTGAAATAACGGAGAGCGTCATTGCGGATGATATTAAGCGTATTATCAGGATAATGACAGAATTCAAAAAAACAGGAATACGCTTTTCCATGGACGATTTTGGTACGGGATATAGCTCTCTGGGGTATTTAAAAATGCTGCCAATTGACGAAATAAAAATTGACAGACAATTTGTCAGCTCGCTAAGCACCGCACAACAGGATATGGAAATGTTGACTACTATCTTGAATATAGCCTCAATTTTTCATTTATCCGTAGTCTCCGAAGGAGTGGAGACGGAAGAACAATATCAATATCTTTCAAAACAACATTGCGACTTTTTCCAGGGTTTTTACCTTTCCAAACCATTAAAACCAGAACAATTCGTTAAACTGGCGCTGCAAGGAAATATTCCTTAAAGCGTATAAACCACAATTCACTACTTGTCAACCGCTGACGCTTTTGTTAAAGTGCAGAATTTGATTCCCCTGATCCCGGAAATCTCATCGCGCATCCTCGCAATTTCTGCTGGCTTCCCTCGAATCATAATCGTTTCCAGACAGTTGTGGTGATCAAGGTGGATTCTGGTTGATGAAACTATAAATGTTTTTGTACTTTTTTCAATTTCTAAAATCTTATGAATAATCTCCTTCTCGTGGGTGTCATAGATCACAGTCAGGACTCCGGTAACCTGGCTGTGATCATCCAGCCATTTGTCTTCGACAATTTCATGCCGAATTAAATCCCTGATATATTCAGACCTAGAGGAATAATTTTTTTGATTTACCTTGTCATCAAGAATTTTTAATAGCTCCTCTGGCAGAGAAACAGTAAAACGTATCGTCCTATGCGCCGCATCTGCCGGTGCGCCCTGCCCCTGGGTATGAATGGGTTGATTGATATCCAGTTTCATTTTATCATTCCTTTTATCATTCCTTGCGGTATTTATAATAGGCGGCACAGGCTCCTTCGGAAGAGACCATAGTAGCCCCCAGAGGATGATCCGGTGTGCACAGTTTTCCAAACTGGTTGCAATCGGAAGGCTTCTCTATTCCCTGGAGAATCAATCCGCTGATGCATTCGGGCGGTTCCTGAACCTGAATAAACTCTGTGCCATAGTACAAATTGGCATCAAAAGGGGCATATTCAGACCGTAAAAGGAGTCCACTGTTGGGAATCAGGCCGATGCCGCGCCAATATTGATCGCCGCTGGTAAAAACTTCATTTATGACCATGATTGCAGATGGATTACCCTCTTTCTGTACCATGCGGGCATACCCGTTCACAACACCAACCTCGCCCCTTTCCAGCATCTGAACCAGAAGGAAAATCGAGTGCATGATATCAACAGGCTCAAATCCTGTCACAACCATAGGCACCTTAAATTTTTGCGCTAACTCTTCATATTCGTCGTAACCCATGACCGTATTCACGTGACCAGCAGTCAAAAATCCTTGAACCTGATTTTGCGGAGAAAAGAGGATCGCATCCATAGCTGGAGGGACGCGCACCTGGGAGACTAGTTCTCGAAAATTTCCTATATTTTTTTTGCGCGCCTGTACCAGTGCCATCGCATTGGCCGGTACTGTGGTTTCAAAGCCAATTGCGAAAAAAACAACCTCTTTGTCAGGATTCTTGACTGCAATTTGCAAGGCGTCCAACGGTGAGTAAACTATGCGTACATCATGGCCGGCAGCTTTCACAGAAAAAAGATCCTCCCGACTGCCAGGTACCCTGAGCATATCACCAAAGGAACAAAATATTACGTTGCTTTGCTTGGCAATATAGATCGCGCGGTCGATCACCTCAAGCCCAGTAACACACACCGGGCATCCTGGTCCATGAATCAATCGAATCGACTCGGGAAGTAGCTGGTCTAAGCCAAAGCGCAAAATTGCATGGGTTTGACCGCCGCAAATCTCCATAATATTCCAGGGATGATGGCATATACGCCCAATCGCCTCTGCGTACTCGCGCGTCGTACTATAATCGCGGTATTCATGCAAATATTTCATAGAGTTTGTTCAATGCCTTGGCTGGGACGAATCACTGTCGCTATCATCGGGATACAACGCCTCACCCATCTGGCGCAGATATAGAAACACCTGATCTGCCTCTTCCGCATCGATAATATTGAGAGCAAATCCGGCATGCACAATCACATAATCGTCCACTTTGACATCTGGGACATAGGCCAGCGAAATCTCCTTAATAGAACCGCCGAAACTTACTCTTCCCGTTTTTAAAATGGGATCATCATCCTCAGAAATACTGAGTACTTTTCCAGGGATACCCAGACACATAAGCCCCCCGTTTTTTGCCAAAACATAATGTACTGTTTCGTACATAGTGCGATTGACTGAAAAAAATTCAAGTTAGTTTTTTTTGGAATAGCCTTTCTTGACGGCAATCCGCTTTCATTCCCTAAGTGGCTAATATACTCGAAACACTTTGGTTCTCGGGTCTTTTGCTGGCTAAAGGGTGCGTCGACATCGCTGGCGTTGCCTTGCGATATCCGAAACCCAAATGCCTTTAGTATATTCTGGTACTCATTCCTGTTCAGGAAATGATTATGACAAAATTAGGGGAAATTCATATATCGGAGGATTTATGACTGTTTTCATGAAACTGATCGTGTTCATTGCCATTTTCTGGGGTATCGCCACTCTGGGTTCCGCCGAAGAGGTATTGCCAGATTTACGTCGCACAACTGTGAGGGAAAACCTTCAAAATCTAGGCAACCTGTTTTCAGGCAATCCTGATATGCGCGACAACGCATCACTGCGCGAATTGATGCAACAGCCGGTGTATAGATTGTACCAGGAGCAGATTCGGCACAAATGGTCTTCTTTCGAAAGGAACATCGCCAAACCGATGCGAGCCTGGTCGCGGCAAAACCTCACTTCACTCCAGGTAGAGACCGTAGTCTATCCCTTTTCAGGTCCTGACCTCCCCAATGCCCTAATGATGTTCCCGGATGCAAAAACCTATATTTTCTTAGCATTGGAACCATCGGGATTACTGCCTGATATTCGCGCGATCAACCATGAAGCGCTCATTTTAAGCCTGCTCTATCTGGATCAAAGCCTCGAATCCTTTTCTGAAGAGAATTTTTTTTATACGACGGAGATGCATGACACCATCACAAAAAACCCTTATCTGAATGGTATTGTGATTCCCTTGGTTACCTTCCTGAGATTGATGGGCTACGAAGTGTTAACATACCGTCCATTCGTTATTCTGCTCAATGGGCGAAAAAAATATCTTACAGCACATGACATCGCGACGAGTAAAGAATTTTCCCAGGGACATTTTTCTATGGAGTTAACCTTTCGCGCGCCACGTGGTATCGAAAAAACTTTAATTTTTCTTTCCGGGGATGTCTCATCCCAGAGATTTTTAAAAAAAAATCCAGGAATTTTCTCGTTTTTAAACCAATATGATCAATTTATTACTTTTATAAAAGCTGGTTCGTATTTGTTGCAGATTCGCCATTACCGATATTTTAAAAATTTTCTTATGCGCAAAAGCATGGCTTTCGTGATGGATGACACTGGTCCTGCCATTGATGATTTTCTGGCAACCGGCTGGACTATCCAGGTTTTTGGGGAATATAAAGGTACAATTCCTCTGTTTGCAAACCGTTTTCAGGCCAAATTAAAGGAAATATTTGAAAAGCAGAAACCGCAACCTCTTGGCTTTCCCTTCGGTTATGGCAATGGCGCGCGCATCATCCTTTGCAAAAATCCTTTACAGAAGCGGTAACTCAACAAGCATGCGCACCCAGAGCTCTGGTTGAGATTCCCCAGCAATAATCTGGTTAAACCCCTTGATATTTCCCTTGTGTTTGGTAATAATGCGCTTCACCGCCGACAGCCCCATGCCCATCTCAAGATTTTCAAATTCATCCGATGAAATATTGCTGATACGGAAGAAAGGCTCAAAAATAATTTTTTCAAAATCAAGCGGAATACCACGGATCTGTAGGGAATCCTCATGAGAGATCATACGTTTAGGTTGGTTTAAAAAGCCAATCAGCAGATGACGCTTATCTAAAGTTATTTCTAATTTAATCATGCTTTCCGGCAAAGAATACTTCACTGCATTACGCAATAACTCCACCATCGCCCATTTAAGCAGCTTAGAATTCGCCAGTATATTTTTAGTGTCACCGTCGGCGATGCTGGTGCTGATTTTAATCTTTTTCTTTCTTTTTTTGGTGAATTCCAATAATTCCATTGCTGCATCTTTGACCAATTCTTTGATCTGATTCACGGAGAGCATATTCATATCATGCTGTTCATAATCAATGTCAGCAATAAAAGCTAGCTCATCAAGAAATTTCTTTGCGATCTCGTAATTATCTTTTACTAGCTCCATCACATTGGCGTCTACGATATATTTATCATCGTTTTTTTCGCTCAGTAGCACCATGGATAAAAGTGAAATCAGAGTGCCAACACCTGCCCCCTGGCAAAAATTTGTTTTTATATTATAAAATAGACTATGCTGATAACGGTTTTCATCGCGCTTCTGATTTTGTTCTTTCCACAAATTCCATTCAAAGACCTTCTTTGTATGATCTTCCACACTGCGATTTTGGATATCTTTTTTTCCGTCGCGCTGGCCCGCAGAATTATAAATTTCGATCACCGTCTGAAATTTATAAATAAACTCCTCTCGATCAATGGGTTTGATGATATAATCTTGTATGCCTAGTTTCATGATGTCGATAACTTTGGCAGCCTGATTTATAGATGAGGTAACTAAAATCAAAATATCGATCTTTCTTTTTTTGATTTCCTGGATTAGCTCCACCCCATTCATTTTGGGCATAATGATATCTGTTATAAGAATATCATAATCTCCATTTTCCAAAAGGCGGAGCGCCTCTTCGCCATTTTCAGCCATTTCGACAGCATAGCTGTTTTGCTCAAGAATCGCCTCAAGCTGCTGCAATTCCAGGGGGTTATCATCAACGATGAGAATTCGTGGTTCCATTGATCTACCTCATATTATTCCTGCGGTGCTTGGATATCAAACCGTGGCGCCTCGAGCATACGGCTGATCTCTTCTTTGAGATTTGTTTGATCTTTATTGACTGTGCTTTGCTGCATCAAAAGATGAAAAAGACGGGTCTGTTCAATCGGATGCAGGAGTTCCCCTGATGTGCCATCCTTCAACTGAACATGAGCAGCCCAGGGCACAAAATAGGTCGTAGCGGGATAACCATCATATTCAGAGATATCGATATTCAGGCCGGAGATAAAAAGGAGGTTACGATTGGCGTATTCATGGCCTCTTCGTATGGATTCATGTGTCCTTGCAAATTCTAGTTGGACATTGATCTGCGCTGCCCGTAAAGGGGGCTGTTTGGCAGTCACGATCTCTGGCAAAAAAGGCATAAGATTTCTTTCCAGGAGCAGGAAATCATCTTTTTCATGAAAATCTTCGCGAAAGAAAAAAAGATCAGAGGTTAGTCGTTCGCCAATAGGCTCCCCTGGACTTGCCTTCCACTGGTAGCCCGTGGTATCCAAATTTTGCCTCAGCAAATCTGATATTTCATAAGTATGAGCTGTACTCAGAGTGGACACGGGAACAATCTGTCCATTTTCAGGAATTTTGACAATATGCTCCAAGTTCAGCACCAGGCCATTTTTAACCTGATAACTTTCAAAATCGATAAAGGAGTTTTCAATCGTGATAAGATGCCGTCCCTGGCTATCTCGATGCAGAAAAATACGGTTACGCGCAAAATGGTACTGTTCTAGATAGGGCGTAATAACATGAGACAGTTTTCCGCACGAATGGGACGCGCACACCCCTGACATCTGGGGGCGGATAAACATGCCATATTCACCTGTATGAGGATCATAACCTACATGACTAGCCTGGAGAATAACGCTATCTTCGCCGTGATTAGCGTGAGGGGCGTGCCTGTCAATGGCAACGATGCCGCCGACCCTCCCATGGTTAAAAGGAAAAGTTCCGAAATGTTTTGTTACCAAAATGATTGCCAAACCTTGATTTTCATCTGAACAGAATGCTGTGGAAGGCATAATCAACCCCGAACGAAAGCCAAGGGACATACAGAAGTTATATAACCTTGGCATAAATTCAGGATAGGGCATTGCCATACCATCCACCAGAAAAGGAGCGCTCTGGCGGAGTATCCTTGCGTTGCGAAAAGTGTGTGTCATCTCATGCTCTCCAACCACTCAGTACTTGAACGAGAAATTGCGAACCCTATCTCCGCCGGGTTTTCAATAATGTAAAGATTACCGGAATGAGCAGTAAGGTCAATACCGTCGAGGTCACCAAACCACCGATCACCACTGTAGCCAGCGGCCGCTGCACTTCAGAACCCAGCCCCGAATTGATGGCCATTGGAAAAAAGCCAAGGCTGGCCACAAGTGCCGTCATCAGAACAGGCCGAAGTCTAGCCATTGCTCCATTGATAGCCGCTTCCTGGATTGACATTCCCTCCTCCAGGAGTTGATTTATTTTATTTATTAAAACCATGCCATTCAAAATAGCGATTCCTGATAAAGCGATGAAACCAATCGCTGCTGAAACACTAAAATGGATATCGCGTAAATAGAGGCTGAAGACTCCACCGGTCATTGCAAATGGTATTGACAAATAAATTAAAAAAGATTCTAAAAAACTATTAAAAGTACGCAATAATAAAAATAGTATTCCTAATAAAATTAACGGAACCACGATCATAAGCATTGAGCGCGCTTTTTCTAGATTTTTAAATTGGCCGCCCCATTCAATTCTATATCCAGCCGGCAAGGATAGCAGACGATTTATCTTTTCCTGTGCATCCGCAACAAACGTGGAGACATCCTGATTTTTGATATATATGGAAATGGCAGCATAACGATTAGAAAAACTCCTGGCTATGGTTGTTACCTGATTATGGATCTCCAGTCTGGAGACGCTTTGGAGCGGGACAGAGCCGCCATCGGGCAATTGCACCGGAATACTCGCGATCTGGTGAATATGGTTACGCAAACGTTCATCCAAATGCATAATAATTGGAAAATGCCAGGCATCTTCAATAAATGTGCCGACCTGGTATCCACCCATCGCCATTTGCAAAATTCGATTCACATTTTGCAGGTCTATATCGTAGTAAAGCAACTTATTATAATCAATTTTTATATCAAGCACCGGGCTTTTCTTTAAAGCGGTCAATGCATCCATCTCTACTGATGAAGTACCTGGAAGTTTTGCCAGAATTTCTTCCGCTTTACTTACAATTTCCATTAACTTATCTAAATCCGGACCAAAAATACGCATAGTAACATCTGCTCTGGATCCTTCCAAAATCTCATTGAAGCGCATCTCAATAGGTTGCGTATCTGAGATTTCCTGATCACCTGTCTCTTTTTTAAGTAGTGCTGCAATAGCCTCATACAGTTCTGATTTCGTGCGCCGCTCTCCATTTACCTTAGGCCATAGATTCAAATCTTTTTTCAGAATCACAAATGTATCGGCAAAATTTACACCCATAGGATCAGTGGCAGATTCAGACGTTCCCAATCTTGAAAAAACATGCTCCACTTCCGGAAATTTCAAAATGATTTTTTCGGACATTTTTTGCACATGCACAGATTCATCGATGGCAATATCCGTACTTCGCACCAGGCCAATTACAAGATCGCCTTCATCCAATTGTGGTACGAAATCCGACCCTAACCGTAAAAAGAGAACGGCTGAAACGAATAGAAGAAGAATACCGGACGTTATCAGCAATGTTTTAAATCTCTTTTTCATAGATAAAAGCAATAGTTTGTGATAAAACTTTTCGACAACCCGAAACAACCATGGCTTTGTACTTAGAGATTTTCCCTGGATCACATACAGACTAAATGGAGGTATCAACATGATAGCGATAAACAAACTAGCGCCCAGAGCCATCAGAACAGTAATCGCCATAGGTTGAAACATCTTTCCCTCAATGCCGTCCAAACTTAAAATTGGAACGTAAACTGCCATGATAATGATTAAACCAATGGTGACAGGCTTTACAACTTCCCGCGCAGATTCCATAAAAAGTTCTAACCTATGAGCGCGATCTAAAGGTCCTGCCTGTGCGGACTCCAATTTATGAAGATAGTTTTCCACCATAACGATGGAAGCATCGACCAGTAACCCAAAATCTATCGCTCCAAGACTCATCAGATTGGCTGAGATGTTAAAAAATTTCATTCCAATAAATGCCGCCAGCATTGATAAAGGAATCGCCAGTGAAACCAATATGGCAGCACGCACATGATTTAATATGAGGACAAGAACCAGAATAACCAGCAGGGCTCCTTCCAGAAGATTTTTGAGAACTGTCTGGATCGTCGCATTCACTAAAAAACTGCGAGTATAAAGCATAACTACCTCCACATCGGGAGGTAAAGCAATTGATTTCAATTTTTCTTGAGCCAGATTGGCCACCTGACGGCTGTTGGCACCCACACGCATCAGCACAGTTCCCAGAACGACCTCTTCGCCATTGTATGTTGCGGCTCCGAGGCGGGGTGAATTTTCTACTCGTACATCGGCTACATCTCGCAGTTGGATGGATTGTCCCAAAGCATTCATTTTTATGGGAATTTGCCGAATGCTCTCTAAGGTGTCGATCCTACCGTAGGTTCGAACGATAAGCTGCTTTTTTTTGTGCTGGATATAACCGCCCCCTGAATTTTTTCCCAGTGAATCCAATTTCAGGGCTAGATTTTCAATGGAAATTCCGAAATGATTTAGCCGTGCGATGTCGAGATTGATGTGAATTTCTTTAAGATAACCACCGTTCGAATCGACATCTGCGGCTCCATTAATTTTTTTCATCTCTGGGCGTATCATATATTCCTGAATCGTACGCAAATAGATTAAACGATCAAGTTCAGGTTTCTGCGCCAGGGCGGTACCTGCCTTGGCGCGCACTCCATACATAAACACTTCGCCCAACCCAGTCGTCACCGGTCCTAGTTCCGCCTTAACAAACTCCGGCAGATCACCGCGCACATTCTGCAACCTCTCACTGACCTGCTGGCGGGCTTTATACAAATCGGTCCCATCCTCAAAAACGAGGGTTACCTGGCTTAATCCATATTTTGACAAAGATCGAACTTCAGTAATACCCGAAATTCCAGCCATGGCTGTCTCCACGGGAAAGGTTACGCTCTGCTCAATTTGTTCTGGGTCAAGCGCTCCGGTTTTCGTATTTACCACCACCTGCACATTAGTTATATCCGGCGTGGCATCCACATTTAATTGACTGGCCGCAAAACTACCAGCCGCGATAATGACCACCGTTGTAATCAACGCCCACGATAAATTCCGTAATGAATGATTAACGAGAAAGTTCAGCATGGAACACCTTATTATATAATGATATATCACCATAAATCGACAATATCTCAAGAACAGTGTCAAGATATTGCATTTTCATCTGCAAATAGCTGGAAATCGTTTCTTGGAATTGTCCCTTATTCCGTTAGAGTTTGCAGAACCCTCGGACCTATTTTAAGCT
>DYNZ01000136.1 GCA_020720805.1 Leptospira biflexa
CCAAGAAAAAAGACCTGGTTGTTAAACAGCTTTTTTGGAAAATTGAAGGCTGAAACCTGAAGGCAAGATAGTCTGGAAATGTCCATATTAGCGTTGCCTGTTGAGATATGTGCAATATGAGAGCAAGTCTCTTAAAATCTCAACTTATAATGATTGTTCTTTAGCAAAAACTCAACCCTTCCCAGTTCCTCTCCCCTTTTCTATTCCTGCAGCTGCCTCCCATCATCCTGTTTTTATTAACTTTAGCTTTATGACTATCGGAGCTATCCGGCTTTGGCACATAGCTTGCTTTACCTCATAATAAATCTATACAGGCTTCTCGGAAAAATCAAATTGCTGCAAAAAATTGCACTCACCAATAATTTAAGGAGAAATCAAATGCAAACAACGCGTGAAAGATGGGTACGGGTGGGTAAAGGGGAAACACATGCTTGGTTGGGTCAGCCATATCTCCCGGAACATAACAAGGTGTCATCTATGGTTGGCAGGAACCACGAACTTCGAATGATCACTGCCGCATGGTTCGCGGGCGGTAACACACCGCCCTTTTCTCCCCTGCTCGTAGGGGAGCCTGGAGTCGGCAAAAACCGCCTTATATACGAACTTGCGGCAAAGCGTAATCAGGAACTCTATATCATTCAGGGACATGAGGATATTGCTGCCGAGGATCTTGCCTGTTCGGTACGGATGTCTGGCAGTGACGGTGCAGGCATGGAGTATGTTCTTTCGCAGTTGACTACTGCCATGATACGGGGAGGAATCTGTTTCATCGACGAAATCGGCAAAATCAGACCCCGGGCACTTTCCTTGCTGGGTAGCGTGCTCGATGACAGGCGATATATTGATTCCACAATGCTGGGCGAGGTAATCCATGCCGCTCCATCATTTCGCTTCATCGCCGCTACCAACAGCGGTGAAGTCAATGCGTTGCCGAGTTTCATCCGTTCCCGTATGCGGCCGGTTATCAAAGTTGGTCTTCCAGAGAAAGAAGAGCTCAACAGCATCATCGAAAGACAATTCCCTGAAATTCAGCCCCGCATCGCGCAGCTTCTTGACACCTTCTGGAGTCTCTGGGAAACTCTGGAGGGTGCCAAAAAGGCCCCATCCCCCCGAGATGCGATTCACCTTTTTTCCTTGGCATTGCGACTCGGGAATTTCGAATCGGGTTGGGCAATGGGTGAACAACTCGACAGCCAGCATGAACCAGACAAATGCTGTGACCGGACACAATGGCCTCTGTCTGTCGAACCTGTCCATCTCGAGGAAGCCTTCAGCCAATTATATCGTGAGGAGGGCAACTGACTGTGAAAAATGCTTCCATCCCCACCATTTACTGGAATGAAAGTGCGCTGCTGGCCATTCCTGCTGTCCATGGCCGCGCAGTGTTCGCCGCATGGGTGAATAGTGTCTGTGCTACCGAATCCACGCGGCCCGAAGCCATTGCCGTGGAACTTGGACAAGACGCAGTTGAATCCGCACGGAGCTGGCTGGTTGAATTGTCCAAGAAAAATTCGCAACTCCCCATTATGCTCGGGCTTGCCCGTCCGAACAGATACCTTCATCCGAGCAAACAGGAAAAAGCGATTAGGCTCCAAAGCCGCCATGGGCAACCTCTTCACATGTTGCCTCCATCCATTCTCTATGAAGAACTTGGTTTTTCCTCCATCTCCCTTCTCTGCCTATCGCCAACTGATTCTATAATTGAGGCGATACGTTGCGGTATCGAATTGGGAATCCCCATATATGGGATTGATCTTGAAGAGCATGCAGATGGGGAACGGCAGTCAATCATCATTGAAGACCCGGTTGAAGCCGAAGTTGATCTTTCTGGTTATGTCCAGAGGAACGGAATACGGGCCATAAACGGAAGTGACCAATGGGTAGATGCAAGACGGGATAAGGTTATGGCGGCTCGCCTTAAAACCCTTCTGAAAAAACATAAGAAAGTTCTTTTCACAGGGGGATTAGCACACTGGCCGTCCATCCAACGTCTGATCGACGATCCAGATCAGCTCCCGGCCAGCAAACTTCCACGCGGGAAAAAATCTCACACCCGGGTATTAGTCCATCCTTCCTTAGCTGTTTTCCAGATGGACCTTTTCCCAAACATTGCCACACTGTACGAACAGCAACGTCTGCGGGTCGATTACGGCGTTAAAGAGCCTTGGATCATCAACTACCAATCGATTCTAAGAGACCATCTTGATGAGGCCTATAAACATTTTCTGGCAGATACGACCGACTCTAATGGAGCCCAAGAAAAACTGTATGATTTAGAATGGATCACGTCCTTTGAGCAGTTTATCAGTAACTTCAGTGCTGTTGAACTCAGAAAACATCCTAATCTTAATTCCGTTGTTCAGGCAGCAGAAAGCTTGATGTCAACATCATTTTTCGTTCAACTTGGTGAATCGCTGATGAATCACGGGGTAAAGTGGAGCAAGCCGGAAGATTTCCCGCATCTCCCGTTTTTAGACCCATTTTTTGAGAAAAATACCGAATCCCCTTGGGGAGAACAATGCGCACGCCTTGGTATTCCGACAAATTCGAACGTGGGTTCCAAGAAAAAGCAAACATACCTTTACACAGAGCCCTTCTACTTCTCCAGCCATCGCCATGACAGCCGTGAAAATCGCCCTGTCCAGTTCATCACACCTTGGTCTGTTCAAGAGCAAAGGGATAGCGCAGAGACGGATGATAATAACCATTGTAACACTACAAGGTGGGTCTGGCCTCCCTGTGAGTTCCTCCTGTATGGGACAGCGTATCAAGCGGCAGAGATCGTGAGATCCAATTCTCTCGATCGAATGGCCGAACCATTCGAGGGGTCTTTGCTTGACGGTATTGATACACGAACCTCAATGCGTGCGAGAATTCGTGGTGACGGATCGATATTCGTTAAACGTCGTCAAACTGGCGAGAATTTTATCATTTCCCAAGGCCAGGGGCTGGATCCGACAGTATTTATTTTTGCTGATCCAGATAAACCGGCGGAGGGTCAATGGGATATGGGCACGGCAGGAGGGTATGAAATCCGGGATTATCTTTCGACCCCAGATAAAGTAGAATTTGACAACCTGATTGATGAGAGAGGGAGTAATTTCGTTTGCAGCGTCTATCTGGCGAAGGATGAGATGGTGCCAGACATTTTACGAGATGTTGTCATGGAGTCGCAATGCATTCAAGGCACAGTTACTTTTGGCAATCCTTGTGCGCACGTAAAGCAATCTGCCCTTTGGCTTGGGCTGATGGAATTTAGAGTCGGCCCAGTTATGCGTTCACATGGCATGGACAAGTTGCTCGAGTTTTATGATGCAGAGCATCAGATGGAAATAGATCTCAATGATTGGTCAACCTCTTTGGTGCGTCTTGCAATCCCCTATGCCAGGAGTCGTGTCATTGTTGTCGCTCCGGACAATTTCTCAATCTCACCCGAAATAAAAGAAGAGGCGAAAAAACATCAGATCGTGATTGAAGTCGTACCGTTATCCTTTTTTTCAAACCAACGAATTCGTGAAGTACAAATGAAATATTCGGTTTTGGCAGGAAACGATGGGCTGCAACTCACACGAGAACATGAATTGCTCCTTGGGCCTAAAGATAGGCACCTTGACTTACTCCCAGCCATGATGAGGGCTCAGGTTTCTGCGAATAATTAATTTTTAGAGGGGATACGATGAAAACTAAAAAGAATAAAGACCTTCAGTATCCGAGGTGGTTGTTAGGCGGTATTCCAGAATCCCTGGTCTTTGATGACGTCTCTTTGGATAGTATCCTTTACTCGGCTAAATCTGTTCAACCAACACCAGCCAATGCCATAGACCTTTGGCAGAGAGGAGTTTGCAACACTATCGAATGTGCTGAAGCGGTCGCCGCTATGCTTGGAAATCGGCCTGAACTGATATTGACATTCACAGATCTAACGCCTGTCGAACAACTCCTCAGCGCCACAATCAGCTCTGCCGAGGCAAGAGGCTCAAGTCAACGTTTGGCCAGCCTTCATTTTGCACGGGCAAAGCTGCGGCAAGCTGATGGAAATCTGGAAGAGGCAGAAAACGATTATCGGGATGCGGCAAACCATTGGCAGATTATTGGTGGCGCGTCGCATCGCGGTACCTTGGATGCCCTGGATAGTCTTGCCGACCTTCTTGAATCGAAGGGTGATAGACAGAAGGCGGCTGAAATTCGCCTCGGGAGTGAAATATCCCGTCTTGCCGAAACAAAAAACAGCCATCGGCTCATAGAATTTCGATCGGAGGCCTGGGCCTGTTTTGTCAGGGGAGACTATCAGCGGGCAGAAGACATCTATCGCTGGTTTTTGAAAGTTGGTTTCGAGTTCCCTGGCACCATCTGCCATTTGTCGCGGATACTGATCGTCACCGGACGGGAGGACAAGGCCTGTCCTTTTCTCGACGAGGCGTGGCAGATGCGCCAGGATGCGCCAGCCTATGTACCGCCACGCATCCTGTTTCTTATGGCGTTTATTGATTGCCTCGAAAAAAAAGGAATTGACCATCACATCAAGGGGTTGCGGCAGCTTATGGCAAAGGGTGGCGCAACCCTTGATTGGACCATGGAGCCGATCATTGACCATATAGCTCCGCGTCTTTTGCAGGAGGATGTCCTTTTCTTCAAGGCTTTGGCAAATGTCCTGAGCGGCAGAGAGGCCCTTTGCACCCTTGATGGTTACCCAGCATGGAGTGAAGTTGATTGCCCGGCAGGTGCTGCCGTGGAAATGATTCAGTAA
>DYNZ01000037.1 GCA_020720805.1 Leptospira biflexa
AACCAATTTCTTTTCGGTATAATACCACGACCTGGCATTACCTGACGCAAGGCAATGCCATGCAGTCAGAATATCCTGCAACTGTTTATCCTACGTACACGTATGGAGAAGAGCTGACCCAAGGTCGATAAGGACGCAGTTATGGCATTGCCCAACCGGTCACGTGTACTGAGTCTATCGAAGTAAATCTTGTGCTGTGGTTCGACATCTCGACAAGCTCGATGCATCGCAGGCTCACCATCCAAGTTTATACTAAAGGCATTTTGGTTTTCGGATATCGCAAGGCAATGCCAGCGATGTCGACGCACCCTTTAGCCAGTATAAAACCCGAGAACCAAAGTGTTTCGAGTATATCGAAACATCGATGCTTATTGGTATAATCTGACTTTCATTTCAACCTTGATCACAGATCCTCTTCCTGGCGTCGCGTTGTCAACAATTCATCCGGTATCTCATCAATAAACTCCCCGATTTGCACTGCCATACGATTACCCACCTGGCCAGGGCGACACTTAAATTTTCGTCTAATACCCACTTTTAGCACCATTTCTGAATTGATAGTCGTGGATGGCAGCTTGATTGCATCTCCAGGTTGGAGGTTAATGATATCAAAAAAAGAGATATTTGTCTCCCCCAGTTCCGCTATCACTGGAATTTCTATACTCTCCAAACGCGCTTTGATGATGCCTGCATTTTCATCCGTAGCTCCCTTGCGAATCGAACTATACCAATATTGAGCCGATAATTTACCAATTATAGGTTCAATGGTAATATAGGGTATACAAAGGTTTGTCATCCCCTCCACATCGCCGACCTTGGTTTCCAGGGTTATAAGTACGACCATGTCGTTCGGTGGTACGATTTGCGCAAACTGTGGGTTGGTTTCCAGGGTTCCCATACGCGGCCTTAAATCAATAACATTGGACCAAGCCTCACGAAGATTTCCTAAAATCCTGACGACAATCCCTTCCATTACAGACAACTCAATATCTGTCAACTCCCGACTCAATTTTATAGGATCTCCAGCACCACCAAACAATTTATCTATGATCGTAAATGTGATGGAGGGATCGATTTCCAGAATCGACGAACCCTTCAACGGATCCATGTTAATGACAGCAAGAGTTGTCGGATTGGGTATAGAACGAATAAACTCCTCATAGGTCAACTGGTCAACCGAAGCCACATGGACACTGACCAAGGCTCGCAACTGGGCGGAAAGCGCTGTCGTCGTTAGACGCGCAAAAGTCTCATGCATCATCTGCAGAGTTCTAATCTGATCCTTGGAAAATTTGTCAGGCCGTTTAAAATCATAAATTTTAACGCGGCGCTGCTCTGAGGCACTCGATAACTCAGCGGTGTCCACCTCACCCGTGGATATCGCTGTCAATAGAGCATCTATTTCGTCCTGTGATAAAATCTCAGTCATTACGGTTTCCTGTTGTTACTCTCAATTTCTTTGAAAGAAATCCATATCCTGTCTACGGATCACTTTTAAATCTACAATCTTCCAAGGCAAAGCCAAATCTCTCTGCTTTTCCAGAGTATAAATATACTGAAAAAGGATAGGTACCGCGCCACCATACCTCTTAATATAGGCGTGCACAAATGCCCGCGGTGCATCTGGCGCATCCATCTCTGTACGCACAATTCGAAAATCCATCAGATAATCATGGCGACTGCGTATGAGATACTCCTCAAATCGCTCCAGTGCCTCCTGTTGCCTAGCACTACTTTGTCCATTAAAATCACGGGCATAGGCATCAAAAGCCTGGATAAATTGGGGCAGATCAAGGTATTTCAGCACCAATCGCTTTTTCCCCTCAATAAAACCTTTTAAATAAAGAAACACTACCTCATCAGCGCCAATGCCATCTATGCCTGGATTTTGTTGCTGTGCCCTGGCAGACCGCTTAACAGCAACCGAAGAGGGATTTTCCAGCCGAATGCGGATGCTGTTTTTACTGAGAATATATTGGGAGTTATAGTATAAAAAATCAGGGAAAAAGTACCCTTTTAAGGAATAGCGTTGACCCGGTTGCATCCTATACACCTCATCCAGCAGGATTCGTCGGCTAAAACACTCTCCGCTTTCGAGCATGATGTACTTGGCATCTCTATTTTCGCGGCCATAATAGATCTTGCGCTCCTCCTCCGTCCAGCGAATGCCCTGAAGAAACCAAGGAACCTTAAGTTCTTCCATGAGTCCGTCTGGTTTTTGCGCGACCAATCGGAAACTCGTGTGCAAAATGGAGAATATATGCAACAATGAAGGGTCATCGCCCTTATTGCATATCCGCATAGTTATGGGAATTCTCTCATTCAAATAGTAATTTTCTCTGGGGATGGATAATGTAACTTCCAGATAGCGCCATCCACTCCTGTAATCGGGTTTTCCCCAGGATTGCATCGAGGGGAAAAAAAGAAGTTGTAGGTAGATAAATGCAAAAAAATATAATGTTCTTTTCATGACTTTTTCGATGTTTTGAATCAATGATCTCTGACTCAACTATCGGCAGGTTTTTCGTAAGGCACAAGTGAAAAGCGGAAAAGAGCAATTCGTCAAATAGGCTCCGCTGACCGAAAAATGCAAAAAAATGAAAGTTCTTGCATTTTTCAGGCGGTTTTATTATGCGACATATTACAGTTAATCATCTACCGAAAAAATAATAAGAGCATGGATTACTATAAATTTTCTAAACAAAAGCACTCTCCTCTGTCGCAAGAAGATCTGGCCCACCTGAGCGGAACCCAAAAAGCAGCCCTGCTCTTGGTCGCCCTGGGCAAGGAACACGCATCGGAGGTCATTAAATATCTACCGCAAGGCGATCTCGATAAAATCTTTGCTGAAGTTGCTCGAATTGATCATCTAACACCCCATGAAAAAGAGCTTATTTTAAATAATTTTCTACAAGAGATCCAGCAAAACAACCTGGATTATGTGCATGGTGACTCCTTCGCCAGGGACATTTTAAATCGGATATATGGCGAAGATAAAGCTGATGAGATGCTAAAAAAATTGAGCGATCAGGACACACAAAAAATATTTACTCCTATTGAAAAAGTGGATCCTGACACCCTGGCAACCCTTCTTAAAACTGAGCATCCACAGATCATTACCCTGGTTCTCTCTCAACTGAAACCTCATTTTTCGGCAAAAATCATTGCGATGCTGCCTGATATATTGCGGCCAGATATTGTCCAGAGACTTGCCAAAATGCAAAAATTTGATGCGGCCAGCATTGCCAAAGCTGGAAACCTGATTCACACTAAAATTGAGCAACACATCCAGAAAGATCGATATCTTCAGGCAGGCGGCGTCGAAAAAGTAGTTGATATCTTTCGCAATCTTCCCATGCATTCCGAAAAAAATATAATTGACAATCTTGACAAGCATGCCCCTGAACTGGCCGCGCAGATCAAGGAAAAACTGGTCACCTTTGAACTCATTATTGAATTGAGCAATCGTGAAATGAGAATTTTGATGGAGAGGATACCCGATGATGAGGTAGTAGCAAAATCACTCAAAGGTGCCGGCGATGAGTTGAGAAGACACATTCTGTCAAATGTGTCTCGAAATCGGGCTAAGGATATCATCCGTATCATGGAGGAAAGCGGAGCTGTGCGCGTATCGGAAATCGAAGAGGCTCGTATGGAGATCATCCAGATTGCTAGACGTCTTGACAGAGAGGGATATATCATTCTGCGTAAAGATAAAGATGAATGGATCAGTTGAAGCCTAAGGACATTCAGGAAATATATGTCCTCTAGAAAATAAGCCATGCATCATTTCACATTTTTTTTTTGTAAGACAACCGCCCTGCTCACAGAAGGACAAACGTTCCAAGCCAATAGGAATCGTGAAATTCTGCTCAATTGGTTTATGCGTTGACATAACATCCATCCAAAAAGGGATAACAGTAAAAAGGGGAATATGCCCTTGCAAACTTAGCTCAGGGTAGTCATACCCTGCCCAAGCCACAAGCAGATAGGAAGGGTTGTATCCTGCAAACCAACTATCAGCCGGAGAAGAGCCGCTCTTTCCAGCAACTGCAAAAGGAAATCCATCTCCTGAAAATTTGGCCGCCGTTCCATTGCGAATCACATCTTCTAACATTTCTGTAATGATGGCAACGCTCTCCCTGGAAAAAAGACGTTCAGCCCTATTTGATTTTTTTTTCCATAAAATATAACCCGTTTCATCCTGTACCATAGTCACGGCGCTCGGAACAATTTCGACTCCATTGTTAGCCAACATGGTATAACCTTTTGCCAGCTCATAGAGACTTAAATCAAGAGATCCTAAAGCCAGCGATGGTTCCTCAAGAACACGCTCTGCTATTTGGTTACCCGGAAGAAAAAATACTTTCTTAATCTTATTAGCATAATGAACGCGACCAAGAGCCTCCATAAGTTGCACAGCAAGGGTATTCACAGATACAACCAATCCCCGCTTCAATGTCATTTCACCAAGATAGTAAGGATAAAAATTTTCTGGTTTCCAGATCGTCCCTTTGCTGTCGTGAAGAACCAGCGGTTTATCAACAAATAACGATGCTGCATGGAACCTGCCATCCTCAAGGGCGGTTGCGTATAAAAACGGTTTGATGGTTGAAGAGATCTGACGTTTACTCTGATAAACTCTATTAAACTCTTGAATAGATGCGGGTGATTTCCCTCCGAGTAGAGCCATGATACCGCCGCTTTTTGTGTCGATAAAAATAGAAGCGCTCTCAATTGGGGGTAACTCTCTCAGTTTTTCCGTGCGATGAGCATCGTGTCCCTGTAAATCAATAAAATATTTCTGTGATTTTTCATAAAGAATTCTCTGTGAATAGGGGCTATAATGAGTAAAAACTGACCCACGCATCCTGTTCACATCGAAACCTTTTTTGCTTAACTCGTCCATGCAAAAATTAATATAGGATAGTGCTTCATTGGAATTTTGGAAAGACTGACGTTTTAGGTATTCCAGAGATCGTTTTCTAAAACCGCTATTTTGGCCATTTGCATTGTAGAGTAGATGTAAAACATCCTGAAACTCCTCTGTAGAGAGGCTTTGCAGCGGCTTCTCATATTGAATTTTGGCGGCCAGCGATAAACCAAAAATACCATAAGAAATTTTTCGACTGCTCCAAACTGATTTGACCAGATCGGTCAATGAGGTTGTATGGTACAGGAAAAGCGCGTCCATAACCGGCACTGACCCTTTTTTGCTTAATTCGCGGGCAAGATACCATTTCGCTCTATTCGCTACCAAAAATGAAAAACGCCCTTTGGAACCTACATATTTTTTATCAAAAAAGAGACGGATTTGCTCTAAATGTATTTCTGTTGGAAAATGAGAGGGAAGCGGCTCGCAGAATTTTTGCTCCTTATGAAAAATAAAAAAGATTTTGCCATATCTATCAAAAAATTTAATTTCAGACTGCTTTGGACAATTAACTGCCGATCTTAGATGCATCTGTACCCGAGTGACAAAAATCGCATGCAGCAAAGCAACCAGGAATAAGAAAGCAAAGGTAATACGTAAGATAATTCCCATTGTTACTTCACATACATAGCTTCATTGACAACCATCATGATTTGATACCAGGCCATGGGCGCTCCCATAATGGCAAATTGGTATTTCGCCTCCCCTTTATGAACGATTTCGCCACTAAAACAATAGCCGGCCTTGCGAATGAAGCCTGTTTTTCCAATTACCTGTAACTCTGAAGGGTCGTAATAACGATGCAATCTGTTGGTGGCCCTTCGATACAAGCGACGCCCCCGATTGCTGCGGATTTGTACAGAGGAACGGAATAAAAAGGAGCGCAGAAAATGATTCATTCTAAATTTTGAGTAGATGCCAGCCAGATCGGAAGCGCTGGAGCGGGAACGGTCATCAAGCCCCGAGCTGTCAAAAAAGACACTATTCGGAAAATCATTTGTCCGCGCCCATTCGGTCATCAATTCGGCAAATTTTTTCTCGCTACCTGCGATATGGAGCGCTATGGTTCTGGCAACATCATTGGTAGATGATATCAATAAGGCTGCCAGCAAATCCCGAAAACGGTATCTCTCCTTCCAACGTAGGCCGATTCTACTGCCATCAGCGTATGTGGCATAACGCGGTACCACAATCCATGCATCAAGGTTTCCTTTTTCATAAGCGACCATTGCAGTAACAAGTTTGATGACGCTGGCGGGCGGAAAAAATGAATTTTCATTCTTCGAAAGAATTTTTTTTCCAGACCGTAAATCAATCAGGATATACGATTTTGCCTGTATGGAGTTATAAACATTCGTTTCCGCCAGCAGGTCTCTGGAAAAAAAAATTATCCCCCATAAGGCTAATATTGATAAAAATTTTTTTTGTTTACGATCCTGAATGGTAGCTTTACAAATATAATTACGAAGTTTTTTGAGGGAAATAAAAAATATATTCAACATAGATCGGTACTTAGCGTGAAAAGTGATGCTTAAAAAAAGGGATTAGTTCATAGTGGTCCGTACTGACCACTATGAACTTTGAAAAAAAATTTTATCTACCGCCGGAAGGGTTCAGAGTACGAAGAGCATTCATCATTTCATTGACGATAAAACCGCGAGTTGATGGGTTACCTTGCTCGTAAGTTGCAGCCTGGTACAGCACTCTCATGGCACTTGCTGATTTATAGTTGCGCGCTAGCAGAATATCAGAAATGACCGTAGATTTTCCTGTGTTGTTGGATTTTTGAAAGGCATCTGGGGTTAATTTAGCGATATTGAAATACTGGCCTCTCTCAATCATCTGCTGCAGATTTACTTTACCGCCGCCTTCGATCTCCTGCATCAAAGCTGATAAACGCTGCTTTAAGGAGTTCAATATACCCTTGGCAGTAGCATCGCCCTCAGACTGCACCTGCATTCTACCTACCTCTCTCTTGCCAGCAGGAGTTGCTGCAAAAGTTTTGAATGTGGAGGTGTAGGTGACATTCAGTAGTTCAGCATACATCGCCTGACGTACTTTGGCATCTCTATTGCCAAATCCACCGATCAAAGCGCGCACGCATTGGGGAAGTGTACTGTTGCAGACCTCCATAATTAACGTACCCTTTCCCATATCATTGGCTTTTGAAAACCGTTGCAGGGTGATATAGCGAAAATAGGTTGGCGACCCTGTCTTAATAGCAACCTTCATACCGCGCTGATCTGGTGTATCACTGATTGCCGGTGCAGCAAACAGAACTAACGCCATAAAAGCCATTAAAAGTTGTAATCTCATTTGAAACTCCTTTGGAAAATATTAGGAAAAATTGTATAAAAAAAAACCATCTAATTGTTAAAAAATTCTTTCATTTTTTCAAAACCGTTATTATGCCCTAACTGGTAATGAGCTACTGCCATAAAGTGCTCCACTTTGCTTCGGGAAAAGTGATGGAACCCATCCTTTTTGGCAACAAAATAATAAAAATCATGCACCTCAGGCTCCCGGGACGCTCGCAAAGCCGCCAAACCAGGATTGCATATCGGTGTGGGCGGCAATCCTTTATGGAGATAGCTATTGTAGGGCGATTGGTTTTCCAAAACTTTCTTGGTCAAACGAATTCTCCCAACCACATACTGGAGCGTGGGATCGGACTCCAATTTCCATCCTGCCTGCATACGGTTATGAAAAACACCGCTGATTCTTGGAAACTCGGAAACCCTTCGTCCCTCTTTTTGTATCATGGATGCCAGAATCAGCTCTTGCTTGGAAAACCTCCATTTCGAGGTTCTGCTTTGGTAACGCTTCTGCATGGCCTGGATGATATCCTGCGGCTCTGTTGAATCTAATTTGTACGTATCGGGAAAAAGATATCCTTCCAACATTGGCTGGCCAGATTGCAATTGAGTCAGAAAAGGATGGCTGGCTAGATCCATAGCCTCCATCAGCTGCTTCGCTATTTCGGATTGCGTGCTCCCTTCTACCACTAAAAAAAAGCGGGAAGAGCCGCTAAAAATCTGCCTGTAGATCTGGTGAACAGACGCATCTGAAGCAAAATGATACACACCGCTGCGCAAAGAACCATAGCGCCATTGATAGATTCGAGCAAGGAAGGTGTGTGAATAGAAGAATGGCAGCGTTATATGCTTACGCAGCTCTGGATCGAGTGAGGATATGGTTGCGCCTTTGGGAACTTTGAGAATCCAACTGACCTGTCCCGTAGAAGCGGAAAACCATAGAGGCATCCCGAACAGAATCATCATCAGAAAAACCGCACCCATAACGATCCAGGGCGCCTTTTTTCGAGGATAGAGAACCATAGAGATCGGCAACGAAAAACTAATTAGAAACCTGACCTGAAATCTCCCTTTGCTGAAACAAGAGAGCCAATGCATGAAGATGAAATAAAAGCTGTGTATAGATCAGGGTCGAAATCAGAGTGTTGCGGAAAAAAGGAATCGCATTTGTATAGCAGCCGATGAAACCGCTCCAATCCGCAGTGTACATGCCGCTTACCAACCAAACACCAAAATTGGAAATGATAAAAAATAGGACAGATCCCCCTAAGCCTAAAATGACTCCTTGCATCGCCAATGCTCCGCTGGTTTGGGATTTTTGAGCAATTCTGGAGCCAAGCATGAGAATCAGAAAATAGGAGGCATAGATAAATGGTATTGTGGCATGAAAACCCAGTAAAGCATCGCTAACTAAGATAGGCAAAAAGAGCGCTGCCAGACGCAGCCAGACATTCTGAATTCTAGCACCTGCCAGCAGGGCAATCGCCAAAACTGGAGTAAAATTCATGGGATGAGGCAGAAAACGGGATAGAAATGCAGCTGTAATTAGGAATAACGTAACTACGATTTCATATTGCCGGTGCATGAACAGCTTTCTCATAATGCGTCCTTTTTGATGTTAATCATAAGATCTCGATTTCTTTTTCTGGTAAGTTTCGATGAAAAAAACAATCATTGGATTCTTGTCAATAGAAATTTTCTATAGACAAAACGATCCTGTGCCTCCTGATATGTCGTAATTAATTCGTAAAAAATGGCACAATAAACCTAATTGCCTAATATTCGTTTGCATGGTTTTATATATGAAAATACGTATCCGACTCCAATGGCTTGCCATTCTACTAACGCTCTCGTTAATTGTAGGTCTGGCAGCACCATTTTTTCACTCATCACCAAAATCCTCGCCAGTATCCGTTGATCCTGCAATGAACTTTATTCTGCGATCAAGTGGTCGTCCTGGAATTGCTGTATTACAGATCCATGGGGTAATAGAGGCGGATATGGAGAATCGTCAAATCCCCTATATTGGTCAACAATCGCCGAGCCTGGTTGAGACGATTTATAAAGCGGCAAAAAATGAAAATATAAAAGCCCTGGTCATACGCATGAACTCTCCTGGAGGGTCTGTAGGTATGACCCAGGAGATCTATCAGGCTATACGCTATCTCCGCTCCAAGGGCATTCTTACAGTTGCTTCCTTTACGGATATAGCAGCCTCCGGAGCCTATTATATAGGCGCAGCGTGCGATTATATATTTGCGAATCCCGGAACATTGACTGGATCTATTGGCGTCATCATCCAGAGCCCTAGTATGGCCGGTCTTTTTGAGAAACTCGGGATTCGCATGCAGACAATCAAGGCTGGTAAATTTAAGGATATTCTCAATATCGCCAGAAATGCCAATCAAGAAGAGCTCCGCTTTTTACAAACGATGGTGGATCAAACCTATATGCAATTTGTCCGCGATGTTGCTTCGGGAAGAAAAATGAAACTCGAGAAGGTGCTGGAGGCTGCTGAGGGAAAAATATATAATGGCGAACAGGCGCACAAAATAGGACTGGTCGATTCCATCGGTGGTTTTCATGATGCGCTGTTATTCGCGCATAAGAAGGCTAAATTGCCCGGTGATGTACCAGAGATCATTCCCCTTCATGAATCACCTCTCCAAAAATTTTTCCAGACCATAGAAAATCACCAGGAGATCCCATTACTGCAAATTCTTGGGAAAGCATTTGCCTTTTTACACCAAACCGGCGACCGCAGCAACGTATTACCAGGAAACCTGGAACGAATGCAAACTACCATAAAGGGAGCAAAATATGAGAACCTTATTCAGTACCGCTTCGTTCCCTGAAAAGCTAAGTTTGCCTGTCAGAATAGCTCTTTTTCCGAACAGGTGGCTTGCAAGTACAAGAAATTACTCGAAATGGCAGTACTTATATTTATTTTTTATAATAAATATATTTATCATCGCTTCGAATAATATCATAGCATTATCTGAAAGTAACGCAACCCTGGCTTTGACCTCCATTGTATGGAGAGGCTTTTTTTTAACAATTTTTGATATAGCTACTCTTATGCTGTGGATTATTGTTATAGATTTTTTGGCACAGGGTTTTTCCTACGAAAGCAAACTGTTTCTATTATTAAAGAAATTTATCGGACTAAGATCTCTTTATCTATTTCTCCTGCCATGGACACTGCTTATATGGGGTCTTGGCCTCAATGTTGGTTATTACTCCTCTGTATTCAAATTCACTATTTTTGGCATCATCCTCATTCTGGAATTTAGGGCAATACAACGTTTTTACCAACCAAGAGACGATAGGAAAAAAACAATTTTTTTCTTGTCGATGCTTTTGCCAATATTTACGATATTTCTGCTTTTCATCTCTGGGCTGGCAAGCTTGATTCTATAATGCTGTCAAGCTCAATTGCCGCACAAATCGAAAAGCTCGATCAACGAAATTATAACTTCCAAGGCTGCCAGCAATAAAAACATCGACATCGCAGGAAGATTGATTACGAAGCCATATATGCTGCAACTCCTGTTTTGCAGCACGAAAAATGCCCGTACCATTTGGGGAAACGGGCAACACCATTATGTTATTCTGCTCTGGAAATAGTTTTTTTACATCCCGGGGAGCTATCCAACGAGTCAAGGATCCGTAACGTAATGAACTTGATACCTTTTGCGATAGGCGGAAAATATTAGGTTTCCATAAAAAAATATAATTAAAGAGAGGTTCGAATAATTGCACCATCTCTTTTACCTCTTTATCAGAGTATGCCGCAAAGAACAAGATGCGAAGAACATCTTTTTTTTGCGTTTGCAAAAAATGAATCATCGCTTCTGCTCCTGGCCTGTTGTGAGCACCATCAAATAAAATACGCAATCTGCGACCTCTTTGATCTACCATTTTCCACATTATTTCGTATCTTCCAGGCAACGATAATCTGGCCTGTACTGGCTTGCTATCCGTGATATTCAGCAGCCCACTCAGCAAACCTGCAGCGATCGCAAGAGAAAAATTTTCCAAATAATAGCTTGGTAGCTCTGGGAATTCTACAGGCACGGCATCCGGCAATAACTCCGGAAAAATAAATTTATAAGAATTATCTGCTTTTTCTAAAAAAAAATCTCTGCCGTAGGAGTAAACTTTATTGGCACGACATACCGCCACTGACAAAGCCTCCTTTAACAGCTCATCTTCAAGTTTACCAAGAATCAAAACCATTTTAGGGTGCAGAATACCAAGTTTTTCATGCAAAATCTCCTGCAGGCTATCCCCTAGGATATGCATATGGTCAAGGCCAATTGTCGTAATAATTCCGATATCGGCATGGCATAACCTGGTACTATCAAGCCTACCTCCTAAACCTGTTTCTATTACAGCAATATCCACATTATTTTCTTGAAATATCAGAAATGCTGCTGCAGTTAGCGCTTCAAAAAAAGTAATTCTATTTTGAGAAATTTCCAGACGACGTAAAGCCATGGCCAATAACGTATCTGCAACAGGTTTGTCGTTAAGCAGTATGCGCTCGTGCAAAAAACGCATATGAGGAGAGATAAAAGACCCAGTACGAAGCCCTCGGTCAACAAATAGATTTTGCAAGAAATTTACTGTACTACCTTTACCATTCGTGCCGGCAACTTGAATGGATCGAAACTTTTGTTGTGGATTGCCGATGTCCTTCAATAATGCCGCAAAACGATCCAATTGAAATACTGCTTCAGCTTGCGATCTCTGAAATTGATTCAACCGAATTTCAACATTGACAAGAGAATGCAAAATTTTTTCGGATTCTGATAGATATCCGGCCATATTTAATGATATGTTTTCCTTAACTCCAAAAAGACAGAATCAGCAAAAACAGAGCCCGATTCCACCAGCTCCATAGGCATGAGAAATACATGACTTTTATACACGGCATAGAAGCGGTTGCGTTTGGCATCAGGCAGAATAACATCAGCAACAACCGGAATGATTGTAGCCTTCTCCGTTGTTTTTTCACCAACCAGCAAATCTACCGGCAATTTAACAAAAAAAGGTTCACAGCCAATCAGTAAATTTTTATCATTCAAAAAAGATCGAATTGCTCCATCTTCCCATTTGCAATATTTTTTTATAAAGGCAAATTCCTTCTGGTCCATATTTTTCTCAAGAATTTCCTTAACCGGCCGCAATCGATATCCTTTTTTTGTGTCAAAGTGGTATAAATATGGATTCTGCAAGCCACTGCCACCCTTGGTATAGATCACTTTTTCCAAATTGTGAGTCAGGAATACCTTCATTGACGAGATTCCATTCAGGATTTGTTTCGCATTTTCACGAATATTCATGATATAAAGCCGATACGCACCGCCTCCACCAAGCAAAAGAGCCCACTCCTGCCATTGGTGGCTAGGCATCGCCTGTAAAAAACCGCCTATCTTAGGAAAGGGAGCGGGAAAGTGTGCGGCCGGAAGATAAGGCTTTTTTTCATCATTACGAAACAGGCTGCCAGCATGATAAAAATAGACAGCAACATTTTCTTTATCCTCATCAAGCAACAAATCGTTTTTTACGCTTAGCGACGGATGTGAGAAGAGAGGTTTCGCTTGCTTCCCCTGGCTATCGGAAGATTCATCTCCAAAATTTTCCAGGTAAATGGCAAAAGATCGACTAGTAGGAACATATCGATAATATGCGATATTTAATTTTGGTCCAAATTGGTAATTCAAGATCACAAATGGAAACTGTTTGTTAATTACAGGGGACTCTTTTCCTAAAGCAGCTTTCCAATCCCTGGAACGATCCTGGGCTAACAGTTGTAATTTATCATAATCTTTTTCGGGACGAATAAGTTGTAGTGTAGTGCTTTTTGTATCACGAATAATCGTTGCCAACTCTCCGCTCGCTGGTATTACCCTGATCTCTGTTTTGCCGGGCCTAGAAATTTTATGTAGGGGATAGGCTGTATGCATGTATAAGGATTGCGTTAAGACCACCTGAGCTTCCTTCTTTTTTTTTTGCAACAACAGCTCTTTGCCCAACTCAAAATAATCCGATGGCGAGCTAGGCCCACAAGCGACGCTGAAAAATAGCACCGCTAAAAAATAAAATGCCGTTGATAGATTCTGTACTTTTTTTCTCATCACTATTATCTCAATTCAATTATCATTTTTTATGCTGACCTTCCCTAAAGGGATAACCTCTGCTTGATCTCACCAATTTTCCCGACAAAATCCTGACCGCCAATTACATGGACATTTATGCCTTCGATGTATTTTATTGTTTTTGCGGAAACAGGCGCAGTTGTTAACAACACCCCCTCCTTAATCTTTTGATCTTCCATCTTTTTCTGGAAATCATTCACATCCATTTCAGAAAGTTCTTTCGTCGTTTTCAGAATGTGAACCAAAATGGGCGAATCCAGCTGATTTTTATTTCGAAATACAACATACTCTATTAAAGATTCACCGATAATCTGATTTTTTGCTTTGAAATACCCCATTGATTTTAGAAAAAAGTCCAATACCTTAATGACCGCTTCGTCGTCCAGGCTATAAAACCATCTCAATTCCCCGGATTGCGCTATGAATAAATACTGATCAATCTTATCCCGGATATTTCTGTAGTTGCTGCTGACCTCATTCAGCTCCTGCCACACCTCAAGCGCTTCCTGTATCAGCCCTTGCTTTTCTAAAGCAAGCCCCAAATAAAAGGCTGCCTCTAAATTAAGGCCCTGATTCACGATCTCAATTTTCTGTAAGGAGGTAACTGCTTTTTCGTAATCATTTTTGTCCAAGTAAATCTGTCCAATATTAAACCATGACTTTTCTTTCAAATCAGGGTCTTCGGCTGCGCGACTAAAATGCTCGATCGCTTTTTGTTCAGCCTCCTCCTTGCAAAAAATACGCCCTAAAAAATAGTGTGCCTCCAGGGTATTTGGATCTATCTGCAATTGCCGTTCAAAAAACTGTTTGGCCTCATCCAAATGGTTGGTTTCGAAAGCGGATATCGCCAAAGGCCGAATAATATCCATGTCATGGGGATCAATAACAATA
Organism: Leptospira biflexa; assembly: GCA_020720805.1. Classification (GTDB taxonomy): domain Bacteria; phylum Spirochaetota; class DYNZ01; order DYNZ01; family DYNZ01; genus DYNZ01. Next base: position 14,304 of record DYNZ01000037.1, read on the forward strand.
TTTTTTTTTAGACTATGATACGCTTTTTCAAAATCTTTTTGATCAAAAAATACCAGCCCCAATTTCTTGTTTACAACAGGATTGTTCGGCTCAAGTGTCTGGATAATTTTATATTCTGCAATTTCCTTGGCCCATTCGTTTAATTTTCTGTAAACGTCTGCCATCAAATACCGGATTTCTGATTCCTTGAAAAATTTTTTCCAGTCCGATGTGAGCAGCAATTTTTTCAGTTCATTGATAGCCAGTATATACTGTTCTGCCTCATGGTATGCCTTTGCCAGAAGAAACCGGGCCTTAGGGTGACCTGTATCAACATTCAATATTTTACGCAGAATATCGATGGCTTTTTGCGGATTGCCGTCTTGCATAACATTTTCGGCTTCAGCAAGTTTCGATGGAATACCAAAAGTTCTCGCAAAATAGATAAAGATAATGCCGGCAGCAAACACAAATACTGCCAAACTATAAACAAGGGTCATTGTCGCAACCTGCGATACGTTATTATTTTTTAAATTCCTCGGAAATTTTAGCTATAAATTCTGAAACTGGAAATCTCTCCTGGAGTTTATCAAAATACCAGGTTGCTAATTTCCAGCGTCCGGCTCGTTTATGCCGCATCGCCCAAATAAAATATTGTTCGTCCTGCGGATAGGTTATGACGACGAGATTTTCTTCCAGATTGCGCCCATTATAAAAAAAGAATAAACTCAGCCTTGAGCCAATATTGGTTTCGCGAACAATCTGGTCAAACTGACGCTCACTTTTCACAGCAATTCCGTTGATTCGCAAAATTTGAAATCCAGGCTGAACTTTCATAATACTGGCCGGGGTATTTTCAAAAACGTGAGATACCACAATCCTGGCAGGGTTCTGCTGACAGGTTGTTACCTTTAGACCTACAAAACCCCACTTTTTATAAAGATCTGGAAACTCCCCGCTTTTTTTCTTCACTGATGGAATGCTATTCGATTGCCCCTTTGGCGTAATCTTAGAAACATAGTCCTGCACCAGATTTTCCTTTTTACATGAAAAACAGAAAAAAAAGAGGAGAAAAACGAAAAAAAGGGGCGAAAAAGATATCCTGACACCGCTGATTATGTTCATTTTTTCCTCATATTTTTCTTACCAAGAGTGAGATTTTGAACCCTGTAGGAAAACACAATAAAAAAATTTCACTTCTGCTCAACCTTCAACCTTTTTTTCTTTCCTCAGGTTCTACTTGAAATGGTATAAATGATTGGATGCAAAAATGAAGTTTCATGGGTTTTTGTTTTCTTTGGATCTCCCCTGATATTGCCGAAGTTTCAATTGACGATTTCAGCTCTTTTTCGTTCCTTGATCTTATCGCGTTTGGATGTTTCAAATGAAAAAAGGTACATTATGAATCAGCTTTTTTTTCTTAAAAAAATTGGAATCACATTAGCGGTAATCTTCATCCTAAACTTACAACTTGCCTGCTCAGGCAACATATTTGATGGCATGGAAACCGGTGATTCCTCCAACGATGCCGAAGAGCTTGTAACTTCGGGAAACGCCCGATTACTGGCCAAGGATAATGAAGGAGCGCTGAAAGCATTCAACCAGGCACTGGCAATTAAACAAAACTATCCCCCGGCACTGCGCGGTAAGGTCAGCGCCCTTTTAAATATTGCCTCTCCCAGCGGCAGTTTTGCGGCCGATTTTTCTCAATTAATCGTTTCCCAGGGGGGTAGCGCAGAAGATCTGTCTGAAACGTTGAACTTTTCCTTAACCTCCTGGGAGGCGATTGCCGCTGCAGCAGCCTCGTGCAACACGCTCTTAAAGTTGATTCCTGCAGCTGACCAGACCGAAACAGATAAACTCAATTTATCGATCATTTCCATGACCACTGTGATTGCAAAAATCATGGTTACCACCGCAAAACTGGAAGCAATAGCCCCGGGAACCGCTGGTCTAAATTCTGATTTTTCAAATATTGGTGATTTCATTGATTTTGCCAATACTGATTGTGTTGCTACTCCAGCGGATCCCGCCTGCACCACCTCAAAAATCACAGGCGATGATGCACTGGCCTTACTTGATGATGCTATCGCCAGCGGGGAGCTCCCCATCAGCATCGATACGGGAGGTGAGGATCTTTCCGGTACGTTAACAGATCAGCTAGAGGCGTTACGCTGTGAACTCTGTTTTCCTGCTACTCCAGTTGGGGGCTATGTTCAGCCGAGCAACTGCGGTTTACTGGCTGATCATCCAGAATGCTCTTAATAAAAGCTATACGATCTGTATTGCAGCAAATCAACCCATGCTTGGAGAAAAAAATGGCTAACCGATTTTTAAACCGAAAGGAAATTGGTTTTCCCCTTGGAGGCGATACCTATGGTGCGAGACATCGCTTCCTTTTTATGCTTTATAATTTGGTAGCGATACCAACGGTTCGCGACATCGCTAGGGAAAACCATTTCTGTTTGGATAACCAAGCTTATGCTGAGCATAGTTTATCCCGGGCGCTGTCGAGCGATAGAAGCACCCCAAAACGCATAAAGCACTCTCTCCGCAGTATAGCTAAGTTTTCCCTTCTCACCCTTTTTCTTTTTACCACGCTCCAACTGAGAGCAGTTACATGGTTGGAACCCAATCAGGTGTACCACCCCCGTTCTCTAGCTATGGGCAACGCCTTTTTTTCAGTGAGTAATGACGAATTTGCCCTTTTTAGTAACCCTGCAGGATTGCGACATAATCCAAAATTTGGGCAAGCTAAGGATAAGGGGATTATTTCTCTTTTTGAGGTGGGAATTAAAATAAACCAAGATCTCCAGTCCCTGACAAAATTTTATTCTGACAATAAGGATAGCCTGAGTGACCCCTCCGCCCTGGATTCAGAAACCATAGATAAAATTTTGGGAATCAAAGCTGGATTGGGTGTGCAAGGACCGCTCTCCATGGGATATATTGGAAAAAACTGGGGAATAGCTCTGGTTGATAACCTGAATGTGAAGGCGGTGCTAGGCCGTGAAGCGCCCTTACCTTTGCTGCATCTTAGCGGTACAGGACACCTCTCCCTTACAAGTGGCATCGCATTTGCAGGCTCCCTGGAGAGAAAAGATGATATCTGGCTGGGGGTGGCTGTAAAGACCTTTTTTAGGGGTGATATCAGCAAGGATGTATCCCTTTTTGATCTGACAACGATCGCTGACAATATTGAAGAACAGTTTATATTTGGCAATGGTTTTGGATTGGATTTTGGCATCCTGCACCGAATCACCCCGCAACTGGATCTTGCTCTGGGAGTACGCGATGCACCAACGGTGGTCACCAAATCCTTTTTCGGAACCTTCGGTGTGGGCACAAACCGAAATGGAGTAGCCTATGTGAAACCCAATATGGTTACCGGTCTAAGTTGGCGACCGAATATCAGTTTTATGCACAAATTTGTTCCTGATTGGCTTATTGAAAGAATGGTTCTGAGTTTTGATTATTCCAATTACTTTGATAACAACTACTCTTTTTTTACCAGACTGCATGCAGGCATGGAGATTGCAGCTCTATTTAACCATCTCTTTTTAAGATTTGGTATCAACCAGGGCTATTTTACCTATGGATTTGGTTTGGATTTTGTGTTGGTGCAGGTTAATTTTGTGAGATATCGGCAGGAGTTGGGAGCATTTCCAGGTGACCTTCTGGAGGAATCCACAATTCTCACCATTAGCTCGCGTTTTTAAGACCCTTTTATTTCTTTTTCGCCTCTTCTTTGGCCTTCTCGTCTTTTTCCAATTTTTGCCGGAGAAAATCGATGGCACTTTTTAATTTCACAACCTCCTCCTTATCGCCAAATTGGCTATTGATCATTCGCAAGGAAACCAGCAGGTTGATAGCTCGAATTAAATCACCAGGAGCCTTGGTGGATAGCTCATATTTATTGCGGTTTTGCTCAGAGGCCTCTTTTAGGAAATCTTTGCAGGATCTCAACAGGGATTGTCTCTCCATATAAAACTTGCCCCGGGGATCACGGCTCTTCTGTAAATCGCGAAAATCGATTATATTTTTTGTCATTACAGCAAGACGAGTATAGAACTCGACAAATCCCCATTTCCATTTACTGTTCGGTCCAAATCGATTTACCACCCCTTCGATTGCCGCTTCCAATTTTTGTACCAATTGAAGTTTATGCGCCGGGGTGAAAAGCCGGATCTCGCGGAGAGCATCCTGATTATCATTCAAGGAGCTATCGACAGCCTTACCCAGGATCTCCTCGATAGCCATAAAAACATTTGATATTTCTTTACGGGCATTATTAAGATAGCTTTCATTTTTGATGTTGAGAATCTCCATCGAAAGGTCGCTGATCTGGCAGTAGTAGTTGACCAGTGTGATGGTTTCCGCAGCCAATGCAATGCGAATATATCCTTGCAGCCTTCCCTTCTCCCTGGCCTTCGCTTTTAAATCCTTTATCTTAAGATTAGATTCATCAATCTTTTCCTTATATTCCTTGATTCGGTCGTTAAAAAGCTTCTTTTTTTTATTAGAAATTGTCATATCTGACCTGTTGCTCGGCTATTTAGGCTGTAAGATCTACCAATTGACCTACATTCGCCTGGTTCTCTTCGGTTGCCGGAGTATCATTCTTTTTCACTTCACGAACCGCCTCCTGGCGATCATCCGGAACTGTATCCCTGCTTTGAATATGCGGAGGATTTGCGCTAATACCTGTAATCTCCATAAACCTACCCTTTATTTCGGTATTTCTTTCTTAACTGATTAGCTTAAAGGTAACCAGTTCTCTGGTAAAGCAACAATAAATTCTGATCCCTCCTGGAATCGACTCTTCGCATAGATACGGGCGTTATGCTTTTTTAAGATATTTAGGACAATTCCTAAACCTAATCCAGTACCCTGACCATGCCCTTTGGTTGTAAAAAAAAGTTGAAAAATTTTATCCATAATCTCTTCTTTCATACCAATACCATTATCCCGAATCCGCACCAAAACCCATCCATTCTGGTACGATTGATCCATAACCTCGCTATAATTTTTATAATCATCCAGCAGAGGGAGCGCGCCGGCTTTGTATTCCAAAGCGACTTCAAGAGAGGTGTCCTGTTGCGTGATGAGATTTTTTTCTACTTTTTCCTGGATCGCCGCGATAGAGTTCATCAAAAGATTGGTCCAAACCTGATTGAGCATATCGGCATAGCAGCGGATTAAAGGTATCGTCTGGTAATTTTTAACCAGGGAACCAATTTTTTTGACATAATTCGTCAAAATAATCAATGTGTTGTCGATTCCCTCCTGAATAGGAAATAAAACCACGGATTGGTAATCGCTGCGGCTGTAATTGCGCAACGCCTGCACAATACGCACAACATTACCAATGGCATAATTTATATTGTGAATATTGGTTTTCCAATTGGCGATCTGTTCGATCATCCGGGCGATTACGCCTGGCTCGATGGTTGCCATGAGATGTTCGATATCTTTCAAACGCCTGCTAAGATCGTGCTCCACAATCACCTGTGCCAGATCTGCCATGGAAGCATTAGAGCCATCCCCAATAGATCTTGCCAACTGCCCTTCAAACATACTCTCCAAACGCATCCTCTCGCGCGCTGAAAGTTTAGTTCCCTTCTCCTGGTAAAAGATCTGAAGCATAACCCGATACAAACACATGATCTCTTTATGGCTCCAGGGATAGCGGCTTAACTCCATAAATTCACGCAGCAACTGTTCATTTGTTCGAAAGATATTTTCTATAGATCCCTTGGCAACGCCAATCGGAGTATTAATCTCATGGGAAACGCCGGCAATCAGCATTCCGATGGAGGCCATTTTCTCTGATTGAATCAATTGGCTGGTCGCATCTTCCAAATCTTTTGTGCGCTCCTGAACCCGTTCTTCAAGTTGGATGTTCAATTCTGTCATTCTTTTGTATAAAATTGCATGAGAAACGACCATCGCCGCAAAAAAACGCCATCTCCCCAAAAAGCGCAGTTTATCCCATCGCTGCACCAAGCCACGCCATCGGCTTACCTTCGCCTTGGCCGCTCCTAAATGGATCAGTCCAATTAAGGAGCCGTTGAGTACCAGTGGTATCAGATAGTGAATTCCCATATTTTGAAAATAGGCTGACAACTCCTCCTGATTACTATAAGGATAAAGACCCTTTTGCACACTCTCCAGATCCAGCACCCGATTGAAATCCTCAATCCAGATCAACAAAGGGGAATAAATATAAATGCGTAATCTCTCCTTTTCAATAAAAACATAATCACTAATGCGCCTCTCCTGGGTATAGCGCTGAGATTGGTGCTCATCTTGAAAAAAAATGGTCTTAAATGTGCCTTCATCCGGATCAAAAGCCATTAGCTCTCCATAAGCAAAGGAAAAACGATCCATCAAATAAAGGACAATACGCAGGGATAAAACTTCAAGGGAGGCAAGTGCTACCAATTCCCGCAGATTAAGATAGATCTGCCGATCGCGAAGGCTTAAAATCCAATAGCGAGAATAGAAAAAAAGAGCTATTCCGCTAAGAATTAAAGTGATAAAAATGAAAAAGAGATCACGCATAGAACCATCGATATTTTTTTATTGCAATATTGGTGTTAACCATGAGTTATGGCCACTCTTTAGCTGCCTGAAAAAGCAGGCAAGGGAACTGATACGGGAGAAAATGATTATGTCCAGAAAATGTGATATCTGCGGCAAGGGAGTCCAAACAGGCAATAATGTCAGCCACTCCAATTTAAAGACGAAAAAGCGCTGGAAACCAAATACAAAGAAAATCCGAGTCATCAAGGATGGCAAGGTAGCAAATATGAATGTTTGCACCAGATGTATGCGTGGAAATAAAGTCACCAGACCGGTAGTGGCAAAAAGTGAAGCTGTTTCGGCCTGAAACAGCCTCTTACCGAATTCTCTCTGGATGCTGACAGCCTACGCATCCAGACAACATTTTTTCAGACCTTCCATTCAATCTGACGGGCATCTGCCCAGAGTTTATCCAAAGCGAAAAACCTCCGGGTATCCGGAATAAAGATATGGATAATCAACCAGAAGCAATCTATGACAATCCAGTCTGGTGATTGATCATCCGGAACGCCATTCGCATCGATCTCAAACACAGAGAGATGATTTCGTATTTCCTTGGCCAGTGAGCGCGCGTGAATCACAGAATTGGCACTCACAATCATAAAATAGTTCAAATAGGAGTGAATGGATCGCAAATCCATGATCGAAATCTCCTCGCCCTTCTTGCCATCAATAAAAAGCGCTAAGGCAGCTAATTTCTTCTCTACATCCGTATCAATTTCTACTTTTTGCATTCCTGAGTCAGTCATGAATAAAAAAATCCTTCCCAATGATAAATGAAATATCAAATAGATTGTCAAAATCCAGGTTGTACACCACCAATGGCTCCATCTTCATCTGGATAGACATACGCCGCATAACCTCCGCTATAGCCGGATGAAATCCCCTGATCATAAAAACAGAACGATCCAGAATACCATCCTCAAGATTGGCAAAGTGCACAACATTAAAATCATTCTCAGATAACTGATTTCGTAAAATCTTTGCCTGGCGATAGATTCCACTGCCATTCAACACCTGTATCTTCACTGCTTCCGCAATTTTTTTCCACTTCTCACCCTTAACTCCAGAAAAATTTCCTGCCTTTTGAGAAAGTCTGGCTACAAAATCCTGTGACAATTTTTTTATTTGTCCGCTATGACGCAGCTCAAATTTATTGTCACGTATCGCTAAAGGTAAAAATTGATTTTCAAGCAATAACAGTTTGCCAAAATAAAATTGAGCCAGGGACACAATTTCGGTTTTCTTGATATTGCCTTCACTCTGCCCGATAAATATCTTTTGTACAAGCGATTGCGCAGTCTGTTCATTCCAGACTCCTGGATTATCGGAAAGTCTCCTGAGAAGCGCGCTGAGTAAATTGGCATAAAATTTTTGTTCGCGTAAGTAACGAGATATAGTTGCGTCCATTCCAGGGACAACTTCATTGGACTGCAAAACAGCCTGCCAAAAAGAGAGATACCCAGCACCATCCAACAATTCGACTGAAGGCTTTTTTCTCTCAAGATTCTGCCGATAAAGAAAAAGTCCGCCAGCCCAGTTTATTAGATTTTCAATCTCTTTACTTTGTAAAGTCCTATAAAAAACCAACTGGGTATGTAACATGTCATTAATGATCCGCATTGTCCTGGCTGGATTTTCTACATAGGATGTATGCAGGCTCTGACCATTCGGCAGAGTCAGTCGATCAGGCAGATAGGTATAGCCGATTTTTTCGCCATTTTTCATATGAAAGTAGATAGCGACAAAATGAAATTTTTTTTCTGGTAAAGGTAATTCTACGGCTAATAAGATACCTCCCAGTCGATTGCCTCCCATATATTGGGAAATAATGTTTCTCTCCCAAAAAAGGGTGATAAATAGCAACACGAAAAGTATGGCAAATAAACCCGCGAACCACCATTTTTTTTCTTTTATCTTACGAAAGTCCATCATATCAAATATACAATCCCTGTTGTTGAATATAGGAGATAACGGCAGCAGGCAATAGCTGTCGCAATCCTGACCAATCGCGTTGAAGCAAAAGTTCCCGGACTAAAGTAGAGCTGATCTCCTGCAGATCCCCTGAAATCGAAATAAATTTCATTAGCCTGGCCTCATCTATTCCTGATTGAGATCGCCAATCTAAAAAACCGGAGCGATCATAAACTATGACCTTTACGGACTGAAGAATATCGTCCCATTCCCGCCAGGTTGTAAAATTCTGGGCTGAATCCCCACCGATCACCAAATACTTATCAGAATTCGGGTCATCACGCAGCCAGTGGCGCACAGTGTCAATGGTATAGGAGATCTCCTTCCTCTCTATCTCCCAGGAACAGATTTGCATACGGTGTTCGCCATCAAGCGCCAGATGCAGCATCTGCAAACGGTGTTCCGCTGCAGTATCCATTTCCATCCGCTTATGGGGAGGTAGATAGACAGGTAGAAAAAACAGCCGATCCAATAGATTATATTCGTAGAGAATTTTTCTCGCTATATGTATATGGCCGTTATGAACCGGGTTAAAAGTTCCTCCGAATAATCCAACACGCATACATTTGTTTAACCTCTAACCTGTCCATTTCCCATGACAAGATATTTTGTTGTTGTTAGATGCTCCAAACCCATGGGACCGCGTACATGCAATTTTTGAGTGCTGATGCCCACCTCAGCGCCTAAACCAAACTGTCCGCCGTCATGAAACCTGGTTGAACAATTCACAAAAACAGCAGCAGAATCGACCCTATTCATAAATTCGCCAATCTGGGTATAATGGTTGCTAACAATTGCCTCGCTGTGTCCGCTGCCATATCGTTCGATATGAGCGATGGCTTCGTCCATATTTTTTACAACACGCACGTTCAATATCAAGTCAAGCCACTCTGTAGCATAATCCTCTTCGGTGGCGCTATCGATTCCTGGTAAAATCCTCTGCGACTCGCTGCATCCTTTTAGAGTCACTTTATGCTGACGAATAGACTCTAACAATTCTCGCTTGTAAGCAAAGCCCGCGTCAAGAAGCAGAGTCTCCACTGCGTTACAGGTACCTGGACGCTGGGTTTTTGCGTTTGTGAGAATCTCAGTTGCCATAGTCAGATCAGCGTCTGCAGCTACATACATGTGACAGATCCCTGCATCATGCTTGATCACAGGAATTCTCGAGGCCTCAGTCACAGCCTGGATCAAACCATAACCGCCTCGGGGAACTACGATATCGATATAGGCATCCAAAGATAGGAGTTCGTTAATAATTTCACGATCGGGCTTATCCACAAAAAAAGCCATAGACTCAAAGCCCTCATCCAAAAAAGCCTGACCTAATAGTTGAAAAAATGCCTGGTTGGTATGCAGTGCCTCTTTGCCACCTCGCAAAATAGCGACATTTCCACTTTTTATACAAAGGGAGGCGACATCAATTGTTACATTTGGTCTTGATTCAAAAATCACCAGGACAACGCCAAGCGGAACTTTTATCTGTCCGATCCTTAATCCATTTTCAAGAACACGAAAGGCTCCTGTTACGCCTACAGGATCCGGTAGTGCTACCACCTCTTCCACTCCGCGCGCGACCTCAGCGATTCTTTTCTCTGTGAGAGCCAGGCGATCTATCATGGCGGAAGAGAGCTGGTTTTCCCTGGCAAATTCGATATCCCGTTCATTAGCATGCAGGAGCCCTTTTTGTTGTTCCGGATCCAACAATAGGCCGCTTAATCTGCGCAGGACTCCATTTTTTTGCGCAGTGGTCATCAATCTGAGCTGACTGCTGCTTTTTTTTGCACTGCTGGCAAGATTCAGGCTGTAGTCGCTAACGTTTCTACTCTTTTTTCGATCCATTCGTCATCCTCTTCTTTCCATTCGCGTGCGCCTGCAATGAGAAACCGATCCTTTCCAGAATCATCTTTGACAATCCGATAAAAATTCCATTGGTGCCTTTGCGCTTCGCCCTGGAGAAAGCTGGACATATTCGGACCAATCTCCAAAATCATCAACCCCTGATCGTTCAAAAATTTTTTTCCATCAGCAAGCAAACGAACAAGCACATCTGTCCCCTTTTCCCCTGCAAAAAGAGCCTGAACCGGCTCAAAATGAAGCACCTCAGGTTGAAGTACGCTCTTTTCCTGAATACCGATATAAGGTGGATTGGACAGGATAAGATCAAGACTATGCTCAGGAATATCCGCGAACAGATCGCCCTCAATCATCTGAATAGAGCCATCCACAGGCAAACGATATAATTCCAGATTTTTTCTGGCAGTATCCAAAGCATCTGTTGAGATATCAACCAACCAAAACTTCTCAGGAGTTCCGATCTCCTGTAAAATAGCTACGGGCAAACATCCGCTACCAGTGCCGATATCCGCGATTCTGGTGTGCCGCCAGCTTTTATCCAGGGCTTCATACCAGGCCAGAACAAATTCAACCATACGCTCTGTCTCTGGCCGGGGAATCAAAACAGAGGAGTTTACTCGGATTTCATAACCAAAAAAATCTTTTTTACCTGTCAAATAGGCTACAGGCTCGCGTCGCATCCGGCGCTGCAACAACGATCTATATTGATCAATCTCATCACCGCTCAAGGGTCTGTCAAACTGGGTGTACAACTGCACACGATCCAGATTTAATAGAAAAGCAAGCAAAACTTCAGCATCTAACCTGGGAGAAGGAATTTGATGGCGGGCTAAAAATTCAGCGGCAGCTTTTAAAAATTGAACAATGGTACGCGGAGAGGATTTAGGCGAGGATTCCATAATAATACATTAATCGATTTCACCGGAGAGTTTCTGCTGCCTCTCATGTTCTCTTAAGGCAACAGACATCTCCTCAAGATCACCCTGCATGACCGCTTCCAGGTTATATAATGTCAATCCTATCCTATGATCGGTTATGCGTCCCTGCGGAAAATTGTAAGTCCGAATACGCTGGGATCTGTCTCCGCTTCCAACCTGCGCTTTTCTCTCCTGGGCAATCTCAGCCGCTCTCTCAGCTTCAACCTTTTCCAGAAGGCGGGCGCGCAAAACCCGCAACGCCTTCGCTTTATTCTTAATCTGAGATTTCTCATCCTGACAAGAAACCACCAACCCGCTGGGGATATGGGTGATGCGAACCGCGGAATCCGTGGTGTTGACGCTCTGTCCGCCAGGACCAGAAGAACGATAGACATCGATACGAAGCTCATTTGGATTGATCTCGATTTCCGTCTCTTCTGCCTCTGGTAGTACAGCGACCGTAACAGCACTTGTATGAATCCGTCCCCCAGATTCGGTTACCGGAATGCGCTGCACACGATGCGTACCCGATTCAAATTTAAGATAATCATACGCCTTCTCGCCAGATACGGAAAAAATGATCTCCTTAAACCCGCCTATCTCTGACTCATTTGCTTCCAGGATTTCCACCTTCCAGGAGTGCTTTTCGCTGTAACGCACATAGAGGCGATAGAGCTCTGCTGCAAACAAAGCTGCCTCGTCGCCGCCGGTCCCTGCCCGAATCTCCATGATGATATCTTTACCAGAGTGAGGATCGCGTGGAAGCAGCAGCACCTCCAGCTCCTTTTCCACAGCCTCTTTTTTTTCCTGAGAAGCAGACATCTCGGTTTGTAAAAAACGCCGCATCTCGGCGTCCTTTTCCTCTTTCAAGAATTTCTCAGATTCGTGTAACTCATGGTCTAGGCGCTTCCATTTCCGATACTCTTGTATAACAGGAGTAAGCTCTGAATGTCGCTTTGATTTTTCACGTAAAATTTTTGGCTGAGACATGACCTCAGAGGTAGCCAGCTCTTCTTCCAATTGCAGAAACTCTTTTTCTAAACGTACAAGTTTTTCATTCATAAGCTACCGTTAACAATCAATCATATACTCGAAACACTTTGGTTCTCGGGTTTTATACTGGCTAAAGGGTGCGT
>DYNZ01000137.1 GCA_020720805.1 Leptospira biflexa
GTGCGTCGACATCGCTGGCATTGCCTTGCGATATCCGAAAACCAAAATGCCTTTAATATAAACTCGCGAGCCAAACTGTTTCGAGTTGAGAAAGCAAATACCCTTATGAAACTGAAGCAAAGCGCGTCGCAGTCAACATTTATTATCTTTCCGTTTCTGTTCTCAGTCCTCCTGATGGCAGTGGCCGTTTTGGGAGAACAGAATTCCCTCGAAACCAGAGCCCGCAATCTCGAAAACCATATCATGGCTCCTTGTTGTTTTGGCGGTACTCTATCCCAACATGCTGAAAGCCCCCTCACCGTTGACATGAAAGGGCGAATCCGGCTACTACTGCGCCAGGGTATGAGCGATGACCAGGTTATTGATTTTATGGTACAATACTACGGTAAACAGATGAATCTACCGCCAAACCAGTGGGAACGCATCCGGGCAACGCCTCAAACCAAAGGTGTAAACCTGCTGGCCTGGCTGTTACCTGGGTTTGCCTTTCTGGTAGGAGGGGTTTTGATCGGCCTGATTTTACGGCGCTTTGTGCGCAGGCAAAAGCAGAGCCCCGCGCCAGAAAACCATACCATCTCCCCGCAGATGGAGGAGAGAATTGCCCGTGAACTGGATTCCTTTTAGGGTGCTTCTCTATCGATTTTTCAAGGTGTTGTAATCTGCCTCATATTTCGAGGCGCATTTTGCCTGGATGTGACTAGCTTCAAACCTATCTCTGTTTTTCATCTTCCCGGAGACAACGACCTCGATACCAGCCTTAAAGTTATCAGGTATGACAGCATTGCCCACATAGGTGACTGGAATCGTTTGATTACCAAAACTCATCTGAAAACTCAATTCCCGCCCCGACCTTTTTAGCGAATCAGGAACAACCATTCCACGCATCTTTAACGGCATTCCCAGGGCTTTTCTGCCAAGCTGATGAACCTCATCCACATTGTAATAATAGGATTTACTCTCTTCAAAAGAAGAAAATGCCAGAAAAGCAGTAGCCCCCAGAATGACCACACCAAGAAGGATAAATTTCCATTTGTGCATAACACTGTCCGCCTTTCCTACCCTGTGCCTCTTTGCTAACAGGCTATCAGATTTGATTTGCCTGAAAGTTACAAACCGCCCTCTTACTTCTGCGCCAATGCCCGCTGGATATCTCTCTCTAGGTCTGACGCGGTCGGTACTCCGATGTATTCCGCCACAATGACCCCCTGCCGGTTGACCAGAAAGGACTCTGGAACCCCTTTTACTTTGTAGATCGCCTTGAGTTTTCCATCACCCATAGCAATAGGGTAGGAAATTTGAAACTCCTGAATAAACGCCTCTATACCGTCCTTACGGGAGTCCACAGCGATTCCCAACACAGAGAAACCCTGATCCCGATATTTCCGGTAGATGGATTCCAGGAGAGGAACCTCCTGCCTGCAGGGAGCGCACCAGGTAGCCCAAAAATTCAACAAAGCCACCTGGCCCTTGAAATCGTGCAGGGAAATGAGCGCCCCAGAGATAGCGGGCAGAGAAAAATAGGGTGCCTGGTTGGCCGATTGCGGCGAGCAGGCAGACAATACCACCAGGAGAAAGAGCCATCCCAACCCAGCTATCCCTTGCCATATTCTATTTCGTATCTGCTGCATTGTCATCCATCCTTTGGCTGCATCTCGCCTCTTGCTTGGCTGGGTTCCTGAAAAATGTCAACATTTTTAGTAAAAAGCCAGGGAAAAGATAAACTCCGGATTCTGACTTTTTTTATTAAAATGCTTGCCGCAATACTGGTAATTCTAACAAAAACATAACTAAATTATCATAAAATCTTAACAATAGTACTTTTATGCCAACTCCTAATCAAAAACATCCCTTAAACCCAGAGTTATGGGTCAGGGAAATCCTGCGTACAGCTCTCGTACTCCCTTTCATTGCCTCTGTTTTTATCTATGTCCTGTGGTATCATCACATACCAGGATCATCCGGCATCCTTCTGCTGGCAGCATCATTGATCGGAGCCTATATGGCACTGAACATCGGCGCCAATGATGTGGCGAATAATGTAGGTCCTGCTGTTGGCTCAAAGGCCATGACACTAACCGGAGCTATTTTGATTGCAGCAATATTTGAAGCATCCGGTTCGATCATTGCAGGTGGCGATGTTGTCAGCACCATCAAAGGGGGAATTATCAACCAGTCAATGACCAAAAACAGGGACTCATTTATCTGGCTTATGATGGCTGCCCTGTTGGCTGGGGCGATCTGGCTCAACATCGCCACTGCCCTGAGAGCACCTGTATCCACAACCCATTCCATTATTGGAGGTATTCTCGGAGCGGGGATCGCGGCCGGCGGCTTTGGTATTGCCAACTGGAACCAGGTGCTTTCCATCGTTGTCAGCTGGATCATCTCTCCGGTTTTAGGTGGACTGATTGCCGCAGCTATTCTCTATTTTATCGAACGAACTATCATTAACCGAACAGATATGCTGACTGCCGCCAAAAAAATTGTGCCACTATTGCTATCCTTTATGACCTGGTCATTTTCCACCTATCTTATACTGAAAGGTTTGAATAAAATCTGGGAGGTTGACTTTCTCACCGCTTCGGGAATCGGAATTATCATTGGTATAATAACTTTCGCTATTCTCAAACCTCTTCTCCATCGAAAAGCCTTGACTATGCCAAACCATGATGACAGTATTAATTCCCTATTCTCGATTCCCCTGATTTTTTCCGCCGCACTATTGAGCTTCGCTCATGGGGCCAATGATGTCGCCAATGCAGTTGGACCCCTGGCAGCCATCCATGAAGCATTGCTGCAAAGCAGCATCTCACGTCAGGCTCATGTCCCAATGTGGATCATGCTGATTGGCGCCGCAGGCATAAGCCTTGGCTTAGCCCTGTATGGTCCTCGATTAATTCGAACGGTCGGAAGTGAAATAACAGAATTGAACAAAACGCGCGCCTTCTGCATTGCCATGGCAGCATCTGTTACGGTTATCATTGCATCCCAGTTTGGATTGCCTGTCAGCTCCACACATATTGCAGTCGGCGGTGTTTTTGGCGTAGGATTTCTGCGGGAGTACCTCAAGGCAAGCTATGAAACCCTACTGGCTGAAATTATGCATCACCATGAAACTGATCACCCAGAGACGATCGAAACCTATCTAAAGCAGTACAGAGAGGCTTCGTTAGATGATATGAAAATTATGTTAAAGGAACTAAAGGCCAATTCAGAAAGCAAACCCTTCACCAAAGAGGATCGAAAGAGATTAAAAAAATATTATAAGGAAGAATTGGTGCGCCGTTCCCAACTTTTGAAAATCGGAGCTGCCTGGATCATTACAGTCCCTCTATCCGGTTTGATGGCGGCCTTTCTCTATTTCACCATTCGCGGCATAATGGTTCCCTGAAAAACCACTCTTTTGTTTTTCTTTGAGACTTAGTCGCAAAAAATATTGCCCTTTCCTCTTTGGAATACTATATTCATTGTAAAATTACTAGTAATTCAGCAGAGGAGTTCGATATGTTCCCGCAAAATGTAGGCAAAATCGACAAAACCATCAGAATCATCCTTGGCCTCGCCATCATAGCTGCAGGAGTTTACTGGCAATCCTGGTTTGGAGTCTTAGGAGTAGTTCTCTTTATAACGGCAGCAGTTGGACGATGCGGAGCCTACCTCCCCTTTGGCATCAGCACCTGCAAACTTGAAAAGAAATAGAGGATTTCATTTCCTGGTTCATTGCTATAGTCGCCTGACACGATGTCAGGCATGCGAAGAGCAGGATTGCTCAAGTACAACATTTGACATGGCAGCATTTCTGCCCTCCGGAATGCAGGATGCATTTTGAAAACAGGATGGTTTCATGTCAAAAGGTGCCATGGATGGCACCTTTCGTTTGACCTGCCGACAGCACAGGAGGTGCGACAAATCTCGGCCTATCCCAGCTGCACCTCCTACATCCTGTAGTCGGGATGGCAAAAAAATCGGCGACATCAACACGATGTCAGGAGTGTAAAGCGTGCCGAATCTCGCGCAAGCGGAAAATTCGGCGGTTAGGATAACGAAGCCTACGCTGAGTAAAATCGAATCGCCAGAAAGTGTAAAAAAAACTTTCTTCGCAGTATAGTTGACTTAACAAACTATATCCAGTATCATCATATTATGAGCCAATATGTCAAACCAACATCGGACATCTTCATCCATTTCCTGCTGGGATCTGTGCAAAACCGAGACCTTTTGCTCGATTTTATCAATGCGGTGCTTAGCGACAGCGGCTTTTTTACGGTCGCCTCCGTGGAAATCCTCAACCCCTTTAACCTCAGCGAATACCTGGGAGCAAAGCAGAGCATCCTTGATATCAAGGCAAAGGATGAAAACGGCAAAATCTACAATATCGAAATCCAGGCTATCGGCAATGAAAGCTTCATCAGGCGGTCGCTCTACTACTGGGCTAAAAGCTATGCCGGTCAACTGGAAAGCTCAGATGATTACAAACAGCTCTTTCCTGTAATCTGCATCAATCTGCTTGAGTTTGAACTGATCAAAGAGTCCAATAAAGCACATACCATTTTTTTCCCGACAGAAAAAGACAATCACGACATAAGGTTAAGCGAGCATTTTGAGATCCATTTTATTGAGCTTGGAAAGTACTCGTCCCAAAAGC
>DYNZ01000138.1:0-1083 GCA_020720805.1 Leptospira biflexa
TGCGCAGGACGAAGACAAGATCAAGGTATTGGTGGTGGATGACGAGGAGTCGTTTGCCAAAACACTCTCCGAGCGCATCAGGATGCGAGAGCTTTCAGCGGATGCGGTTTTCAGCGGCAATGAGGCCATTGGAGCCATTGAAAAGGCTAAGCCGGATGTGATGGTGCTTGACCTGAAGATGCCGGGGATGGGCGGCATGGATGTCCTGAAAAAGGTCAAGGCGGAACACCCTGACATGCAGGTTGTTATCCTCACCGGGCAGGGAACGGCGAAGGACCGGGAGGAGGCGTATCAGCTCGGAGCCGCCGATTATCTCGAAAAACCCGTGGATTTAAGCACCCTGGTGGCCAGGATTAAAGGCTGCATAAAACCGGGAACCGGCGCCGGCAGACATGCCCTCTATTCATACGGTGATTTTATACCCGCCTTTCAAAGGCTCCTTGCCGGAGAAGGGCTCAATTTCAATCAAAATGCCTTGGGGATCAAGTGCTTTTGCCGGGATGACAATCAGGATCAGATCGGGTATCTGCTCATGCAGACCGGCATGGGGGCTGGATGGTTCGACCTGAACTCCTTTGGCGCGTATCCCGCCGGGCGAAGCATTGAAAGTCTTGGCCCGCCCAGTCATCATGTTCCAGATAAAAAAGAGAATCCCTGGCTTGTCATCCTCCATGCCACCCATGTGGGGTGTGATGCGGAATATACCCTGGGACTGACAGAGAGGTTCGGGATCAAGGAGCCCAGTCCGTCCTGCGGGTTGCTGGCTAAAATTCTGGCCCGGCATAAAGAGCGAACCAGCGGCGCGGATCCCGGCCCGCTTCGTGATTTTGAAATGCGGGAGGCGAAAAACGCCCTTTTACCCTATCTTGAAGAGATTGAACAGAGTCGGTTTCCAATGGCGGCAACAGCAGAAAAGACCTTGGAGCTTGGTTTTGCGGTCTTTGACCGGCTGATTGCCGAAACAGGCGGCAGGGCCATTTATGTGGGTGGATTGAATGTAGATTATGACCCTACCCATCCCAACAATAATTTCTTTGTGCCCAAATATCTCTATGCCTACGATAACCAAAAAAAATGGGCATT
>DYNZ01000138.1:1183-4644 GCA_020720805.1 Leptospira biflexa
ATTTCTGATTCGTGAAAGGAGTCGGGAAAATGGCTGAAGACAGCTCCGCTTTAACGGAACACCAGGCGAGAAAGAAGGAAAAACATATTTATTACAGTATGTTTGTTGTGGTCATGTTGTTCATCAGTTTGGGGCCGCTCTTTGTTACAGCCGGTGTTAGCTATGTTCAGTACAGAAACATGTTGCGAGCGGAAGCAGAAACGTATTTGCAGTCCAATGCCTTGTGGCAGAAAAAAATAGTTGAAAAATATGTCAGGAACTTGCAGGCAGTCATCTATTTTGTCGCCAGTGAATACACTCCCGAGGTGTTGGCAGAGCCGGGCGAAGCGGAAAGGCTGCTTTCCCACCTCAAAGACTTTTGCAACTGTATAGCTGATATGGGAGTCCTTAATTCCGAAGGGGTACAGGAAATTTATGCCGGCCCCTATAAACTGCAAGGAAAAAGCTATGCGGACACGGAATGGTTTGCCAGAACCATCAACAGCGACTCGTATGTCTCCCCGATTTTGACCGGATTTCGAGGGATCCCGCATTTTATTATAGCCGTTACCAACAAGAAGAAAGAGGACAGCGACCCTTGGGTTTTTCGAGTCAATGTCCACGCCGCTACCCTGGAAAAATTTATAGAGACCGCTCACACATATGTGTTTGATGATGTCTTTATTGTGGACGATCAGGGCGTCCTCCAGACAACCTCCCGATTTCATGGACGTATCGGCGACACCTATTCCTTCCCCGTTGAGCCTCCACGAAGTGGTGTGACCTATGCCGACAGGGATTTGACTACGGTTGAGGTCATGGCCTCCCTTGAGGGAACGCCGTGGATTCTGGTTCAGGTAAAAAAGGGATTTCTTTTCCAGAAAAAATGGACGGTGTTTCAGTACCAGTTGTCGCTGATTATGGCGATCAGTGTTTTATTTATCATTGGTATTGTGCTCAAAGTCGCCATGGTGATGACCTCGCGTATCATCGAGGCCAACAATAAACGGGATGAGGCGATTTTACTGGCGCAGCATTCAGGAAAGCTTGCCTCCATAGGCCGTCTTGCCGCGGGCGTTGCCCATGAGATTAATAATCCCCTGGCAATTATCGATCAAAAAGCCGGTTTGATGATTGATGTCATGGACATGAGCGGCGACTTCGCCGAAAAGGAAAAGCTGAGATTACAGGTGCAGGGCATTGTCGATGCGGCCGCACGGTGCAAGACCATTACTCACCGTTTGCTCGGATTTGCCAGGCGGATGGATGTCTCCTTTGAGCAGATCGAAATCAACAAGCTGCTTGAGGATGTGTTGAGCTTTGTGAGTAAGGAGGCCCTGTACCGAAATATCAAGGTGAAAAAACAGTATGCCGCCAATATTACGCGAATCAACAGCGACCGGGGTCAACTTCAGCAGATTTTCCTGAATATTATCAATAACGCCATTGACGCCATGGGAGAAATGGGCACGGTGACCATTGAGACCAGAGAGTCGGCGAAAGGTATCGCTGTTGAGATTAGGGATACCGGGCCGGGCATTCCGCCCCATGTCATTAAGCATATTTTTGATCCGTTTTTCACCACCAAGAAGCCGGGCCAGGGAACGGGCCTTGGATTGTCAATCACCTATGGTCTTGTCAATAAATTAGGAGGCGAAATTACGGTGCGAAGTGAAGTCGGCAAGGGCGCATCCTTCATTGTTTCTCTGCCTTTGGATGCCAGTCATGAAAAAGGGTGAGAGTAAGCCGTCGTTCAAAAATAATTCATACTTTTTTAGCTCCAAGAACGGCATAAGGGGCCGTAAGGAAATGAAAAAAAGTATAGGTTATTTCTTAACGGCCCCTAAGGAGGAATGGGCATGAAAAAAATAAAAGTCTTAATCGTGGATGATGAACTGGAATTCGCCAACACCCTGCAGGAGCGCCTGGAGATACGGGGTTTTGAGGTGATGGTTGCCGGTTGTGCCGGAGAGTCCTTTACCTCGGTGCGACAATACCGGCCGAATGTGGTGCTGCTCGATCTGAAAATGCCGGATATGGGCGGCATCGATGTCCTTTCCGTGCTCAAGGAATTTGATCCCGGCATAGAGGTGATCTTCCTGACCGGCCATGGCGGCGGAGCGGACAAGAAAATCGGCATGGAAAAAGGGGCCTTTGATTACATCATGAAGCCGGTTGACATTAAAGAGCTGGTCACAAAAATTCATCAGGCCGTGCAGGACCATGTTGCCGCTCAACCTGGTGCTTGAGTCGGGAGGAATAAAAATGACCGAAGACGATCTCCGGGTAGCGCATCTCGCCTTTGTTGGAAAACTCCTGGCCGGACTTTCCCATGAAAATAAAAATCATCTGGCGATTATCAACGAATCGGCAGGACTCATCCAGGATCTCCTTTCTTTATCGGGGAAGAGTTCTGTGGGGAATGAAAAAATTCCCAAAATGTTGGATTTGATCGCTGAACGGGTGGAAAAAGCCAACCAGATGACCAGGTATTTAAGCCGCTTCGCCCACAGAATGGACAATCCAGTGAGCATGTTTTCGGTCAATGAGGCGCTGGAGGAAGAGGTGGCCCTGCTTGAACGGTTTGCCAGACAATTAAACATCGGGTTCGAGGCCTCGTTCGAGCCCAAGCTTCCTACTCTCCACAACAGTCCTTCTCTTCTGCAATTTGCCTTTTATGAATTACTGCTTCCCTTTTTCAGTGTCCTGGGCAAGGATTCAACAATTGTCATCACCACAAGGCAGGAAGGAGCGGCGGTGAGTATCGGAGCTGTGTCTTCGGAACAATCAACAATAGCGTCTCCGCCCGCGGCTTGCTGGCCGGTGAGCGAGACAACGCAAACGGCTATTTCGCGTCTGGGGGCGTCACTGCAACCCCCCGGCGTTCAGCGTGGTGTGGGCTTCAAGCTCCTTGTATCTTCGCTTGCCTGAGGCTTTACCAGTCTAACCCCGATGAACGGGATAGGTGCCTTATCAGAAAAATTTCTTTTTATAAGAGGCTGTTGCAAAAAGACCGTGAATGTCATTCTGAGCAAAGCGAGGGATCTTTTCTGGTGCTGATATTCTTGGCGCTTTTGAAGATTTCTCCCGATGGTCGAAATGACAAAAATGTTGATTCAACCCAACGCGGGATAAATCCCGCAACCCAAGGTTGATGGTCTTGCAAAAAGTCCGAATTACCATGTTGTCATTTCGACCATCGGGAGAAATCTTAATAGTACCCAGTAGTTAGAAAGAAAGATTTCTCGCTGGCGCTCGAAATGACAGACTTTTTTGACTTTTTGCGAGATTGTCAAGGTTGAAAACTGAAAAAGTAGTAGGGTGGATAAGCGCCAGCGCATCCACCAATATGTGGGCTTCGGTGGATGCGCTGGCGCTTATCCACCCTACTTTTTGACAGGAGTTCAGGAGTAAGGCGCTAACATACAAAACAGGAGGTCGGTATGAAGCAAATGAAAGTTCTACTGGTTGATGATGAAGAG
>DYNZ01000038.1 GCA_020720805.1 Leptospira biflexa
CTCAGGCTCAATTGGATGTTTTTAAGTCGGCTATGGGATAAATTCGCGCTTACGAAAAAACATACAATGGGTTGCCCTTAATATAAGGGAATAAAAAAAATTGAATTAATTCTCAAAGATCAACCCGAAATAAATGAAATAAATGTACAAGTTGAACCAGCGCATGGAACTATTTTTATAAAACTCAATAAAAAATCCGATATTAGCAAATTTTTATTATCATTGCAAAAAAAATAAAAGATAAACCAGTTGCCTTTGTTTACTTTAATAGAAAGAAATTCTTTAACATCAATTTTTTCTTCAAATACACCCTTCCACCTTCATACCAATTCTTCACAAAAAAAAAGGAAAATGATTTTTTGCTTTCCCCCGCAGAGCCGTCCATAGGAATATCCTTTGCATCCTTGGCAGACAGAGTACATCTATGAGTAACCCCGACAATCAAGAGCACCATCAAACTATTTCAGACTGGATCGAATCTCTACCCCTGATACCCCCTGTGCCCTGCTCTTACTACCAAGATCGACAATCGCGCATCAAAGCCTTTCTCAATCAGGAGAATATGCCTTTGCCGGTCGTGGACTATCTACTCTCCCAGGGCTTTCGACGCTCAGGATATATCTTTTACCAAAACCATTGTCCCACGTGTACCATGTGTCTTTCGTACAGAATCCCTTTGCACGATTTTTCCTGGGAGCGCGACTCCATTCGTCGCCTCTATCGGAAAAACAGCGACATCTCTATTCGCATCCAAAAGCCGCAAATGACATCCGAAAAAAAGCGCATCTATCTGCGCTACCAGAAATCACAGCATTTCGACAATCCCCCCCGAGAAATGGTAAGACCAGAGATAGCGCAAGAGCCCTTTAGTCCCAAATCTGCTCTACGCACAATGCATGAACAGATGTACCGCAACACAGAAAACTCCTTTGAAATGGAGATCTGGCTTCAAGATCGCATCCTTTCCTACTTAATTTTTGACATGGGTTCCGACGCCTTGTCCGCGGTCTACCTTGTGTACGACCCTGACTTGAAAAAGCGTAGCCCGGGAAAGCTTACCATTCTCAAATTCCTCGAATACGCTCGTCAGGAGGAGTTTACCTATGTATATCTCGGATTCTATCTTCCCGGACACAGTAAAATGGCCTACAAATTTCAATACCAGCCCGCACAAATTTTAGATACCCGTCAAAATGAGTGGAAAGATGCCAGCGCTTTCATGAATACCTTTGCGCCACATTAAGCTTTTTAACGAATGTTTCCAAATGGAGAAAAGTAATTTATTGCCAGAGCCAAGCAAATGTCTGTATGCTCTGTTTTTTTTTCCTCGCCGTCTTCTAAAAATAAAATCCTCTCCTCTTTTTTAAACAATCATTTAAAGAAAGTTATTTGATTGCCGATAGATCTTATAAGGAAAAAAAATTTTATCCGAGGAAATCTATGCTGACGGCGATAAAAAAAGGCACCCTTTTTGCGGCAGCGATTGCTGCTCTCTTTTATTTGGAAATCCCATCCGTAACAGCCCAGAAAGTCGAAACAAACTGGGAAGAGCTTTTACGCAAACAGGAGGAGTTCGCAGATGCAGCTATTACCCGCAGCTACCAGGAAATCGAAAAAATGTATTTCCTCTCGCAAAAAAAGGTAAAAAATCCCAGCG
Organism: Leptospira biflexa; assembly: GCA_020720805.1. Taxonomy (GTDB): domain Bacteria; phylum Spirochaetota; class DYNZ01; order DYNZ01; family DYNZ01; genus DYNZ01. The sequence continues at coordinate 1,658 of DYNZ01000038.1, forward strand.
AAGGTATGTCATTAACCGTAGAGAAAAAGGATAACCAGGTTATCTTTTTACTCAAGGGTCACAAATACCGTGAAAATTATGATAAAGAACTCATCGGCTATGATAAAGATAGCATCACATTTACCTTTCAAAATGAGAAGATCTCCCAGGCTGAACGCATTTTCCTATCAAGAACCTTCGCCAGCGAGCAAAGCATGATTCTGCGAATCATGGATCAATCTCCATCCCAGGAAAAACATAATGATATTCAGATCTCCAGGATACAAAATGGCGAAACCACGGTGCTATCCAGTTTTGGAAAATTTAAAAATACATCCGGCAATCCCGAAAGAATTAAGCTGAAAAACGCCTACGCTGATTACCTAAAAGGGATCTCCTTTATCCTGACCAGAGTCGCTTTTGAAACCCAAAAATTTGAGCAAAGCAGCAAGGGCGGTTCCGGCTCTGAGATCTTTCCCGATCTTATCCAGTACTAGCATATTCGCCACCTCTTCACGGGAGAGCGACCCTTGACCTCCCGGCTTTGCTAAATTCGCATTGACGCAGCTGTCTGTTTTTGCTATGTTTATATTGCCGAATTATCCATTTGCGCGGAGTTGGGCATATAGGAAAGCTAAAAAAGGAACAGAGCAAACATGGAATCATTTGTTTTTGAATATGGTTCCGCCATGGAACCATCAGGAAACTGCCTGATGTACTGCGGTGTGGTGAACGATCTCTTTTTCTTTCCGCAGGCCAAATGGATCGCTTCGAATGTTTATGTATCGTATCTGCTGCACCAAGAGAAATTACCGGTGGTGGCTTTTCCACCAGTTCCTATAACAGACCCCTCTCTTCTTTTCCAGCAAGCCAAAATGCGGTCTATGGATATTCTTAGAATCGAAGATTTTGCGCCGCCATCCGAAATCGAAGACGCAAAAAAATATTTCGAAAAGCGGGCGCAGGAGTTCAATCGGCTCGTCATTTCCTATGTAGAACTCTGCAAAACACACATCAAGCAAACTCCTTACACGACGCCAGAGCTACACGGCGGCGAAGAGACAGGCGATACCCTGGAAAAACTCAATGCTTTGGAGCAAAAAATTATTTCAACGTTGTCCGATGGTGAAAAAAAAAATTTACATGATATCTTTCGTTTATGGTCACAAGAGGCCATTGCCGCCGATGGACGCTTTGATTTTCAGAACCTGTGGGCGGTCTATCAGGAGCTGGATCAAAGCCAGGATTTGATCATTCATCTATTTTTCGATAAGTTCAGAGCGATTCACTTGGAAGATTACGAAAAGGCCAGAATGATTCAGGATCAGATCAACCGCACGCTTCTGGATTAAAACCCGGTAGCCTCTTCGTCAGATTTTTGTAGAAAAGCATCAATCTCCAGCAGCAGAGAGCGTAACAGCTCAACTGTTGCCCCGCGGCTGCCGTTTTCCGGGTGTAGAGATGACTCAAAAATTGTTTTATATGCTAAAACCAAATCGCGGTTTCCAGGCAGATTCGGATTGAGCAATGGACTTGCCTTATATCCGATACCATGGTGGTCCCCCTCATCCACTGTGCCGGAGAGAAAACCATAATCCGCCTTCCATTCAAGAAATACCTTTGGGTTTGCTGCCTGGTATCGCAAAATGCGTCCGGCGCTATCTGACCAGATATGAAGGGTAGTGTTGCTCTGGGGATCCATCAGAAAACGCATCACTAGCTCTGTATGGTTCTGCTGCAAAATCTCTTTTCGTACCTCAAAAAAAGCCATAACGTTCTCCTGTTGTATTAATATATACTGTTTGCAATAGACTTTGTACCCAAAGGACGCTGTTATGGCGGCTCGTGCTGAGCTTTGTCGAAGCAGCCCAACCGGTCACTTGTACTGAGCTTGTCGAAGTAAATCTTGTGCTGAGTATATCGAAGCATCGATGCTTATTGGTATACAAAAAATGGGACGATCGTAGGAGAATTTATTTTTATAATGAAACAAACGACCAACATGAGACATAACAAATAAATTTCTACCAATAAATCATATTTTTAAGGCAAAGTGCAAATCTTTTCTTTTTTCAATTGAAAAAAAATAAAAGCTATTTTTTCGTGTAGGGGTTAACTCTTGATTCATGGATTCCGAAAATGGAAACGGGGGATTCTTCATCGTTGACAGAGGATTCCTTTCACTTTGTTTGAAAATACGATCTTATTCTTGATAAGTAAAAAAAGCTTTTGGAGGCCGCAACCATGATCTCAAAATCGATTCGCCTTTCCGGCGCAGCCCTTGCCCTTTTTCTTTTTCTTGGAACTCTGGGTTTTGCTCAGGATTTGACACAGAATGAATCCAAACTCAAATCCACAGTGAATGCCTTTGGAAAAGACCTGGATCTGACCATTTTTCGCCAATACAACTTTCTGGAAACCTTTGGAAAGGAGCTGGTGGACGACGATGTGCAGGCAGTGCCTTACCGCGTCACCATCATTCAACCTAAAAGAGCCTACTCCAAACCTGGTAAAACAATAGCCAAAGAGAATAGCATCGAAATCATTCTGCACGATTTTATCTATGATCTGGAAAACAGCAATCCTGAGCCTGTAGGACGCAAGTACAAAACCCTGAGCCTCCAATTCTCCGGAGATAAGGCCAGCAGAAAGCTTAGCAATTTATCGATCGAAATCTACAAGAAAAACTATCAAGAGAGAATCTACTACTGGACAAAAATAGACGATGGCAAGCCTGTCACAGATGTCAGTAAAGATTTTTCAGATAAGTACTCTTTTGATCAAAATACTGGCATGACCCCACTGGATCAGAATGTCACGATCTCCAGAAGATCCAACATGGACGATGCCGAGCAGATCGCGAAGGAAGAGGCACTGGCTAACCAGACCAGCAAAGAGCGACCACTGGTTACCAAAAAACTCAGCGAAATCAAAAACACTCCAGCCCAGCCGTTGCGCAATGAATTTAAGAATAGATTCTACCGCATCCACCTGAGCCACTTCAGTAATCTTGTGTATCACATTTATGAGATGCATCGCCTGAGAACCAAAGACTCTGATAACTATATGCTTGATTTTCTAAAAGAGTCCACAACATACTGATCTATCATCACTCTTTTTTGTTAAAAAAAGCTCTCTGTTTTAGAGGGCTTTTTTTTTGTCTCTTTTTTGTCTCTCGATGAAAGTAATGAAGCGAGCCTATGCGATCAAAGTTTTACTTGACGCTGCCTTGGGAAATAGCTTCTGAATTCGATGCAATCAATTTAGAAGAGCACAAATGACAAGAGATCTTCCAAGAAACCACTCCTCATCACAAAGCAAGCCTCTGCTGGAGCTCAAAGATCTTGCTTTCTGGTATGGTAAAAATTCCCAGAAAAGTGTGCTGTTTCATCATGTCAATCTGAGTCTGAACCAGGGGGAGTTGGTTACCATACGTGGCCTTTCCGGCTCAGGGAAAAGCACCCTGCTGCATCTGATCTACGGCTTTCTCAAACCAAAGCAGGGGAAAATCCTTGTCAATGGTAGATCACTCGCCTGGTTACCGGATATCTGGCTTTCGAGATTGCGCGCGCGCTCCTTTGGATACGTTTTCCAGGACTTCCGCCTGATCCCTCACTATACTGTGTACGAGAACCTTGCCCTGCCATTGTACTTTAGTGGACAGCTTCGTCCCGGCAGTAAAAAACAGATTCAACGTATTGCGGATGAATTGGGAATCGCTGATAAACTATCCCACTATCCCATCACCCTCTCCGGCGGAGAGAAACAGCGAGCAGCCATAGCCAGGGCCATCGTACACCAGCCGCGTCTGCTGGTTGCGGATGAACCCACAGGTAATCTTGATAAGGTCAACAGCCGAATCATCCGCGATCTTATGCGAAAATTGCAGAAAACATTTAACCTCGGTATCATCATCGTAACACACGATCCTGTTCTGGCTCGCCTTGGGAGGCAAAATTACGAAATCCGAGATCAGGAGCTAAAGCAGATATGAAACTATTGAGCTCCCTTCTTGCCTGGCTCATTTCACTCGGCAGCCAGATTGCCTATTTCCCTCGCCTTTTTTTTCTCAGCGGCTACCGCTATCTGCTGCACCACCTCCTTTTTACCTTCGCCATCTTTGTTTCCATCTTTATTTTGACAATCGGTTTGGGGTTTCACCGCACCGTTCGCCACTATTTTAGCTCTCACTTTCTTGAGAATCTGCCTATCCACTCCCTGGTGGTTGAAGCAAGGCAAAAAACCAGAAAAAAGGTGCCCGGGTTGCAGCTTTTTGGCTTAGCAACCCCCAAACCCGAGGGACTGCGATACCAGGACTTCCAATTTCTATCGCGACTGCCTGGAGTGCAAGTTTTCGGTTATATTAATACTCTTTTTATGCCAGTAAGCATACGAGCCGAATTTCTCGGCAAAGGGCTGAAAAGCGATATTGTGCTGCAGGGCATAAGCGACTCCCTTCTGCCCAGGGCTATGCCCTTTCGCCACAAAGAGGAGTTCCTTCCCGTACTGCTACCTGCTTATATCTTAAATGCCTACAACAGCTTTGCCAGGATCAATCAACTGCCAGAGTTCACCACCCAAGATCTTCTCGGATTTCAGCTTGAACTGATTCTGGGCAAAAGCAGTTTTATCGATGACAGCAGCGGCATGATTCTACGCCAGAAGGCTACCATCGTGGGCGTCACAGATATCCCGCAGCTTCAGGGTCTTGTGGCACCGGAATCCTTTGTGCGGAAAATCAACCAGGAGTTCGCTGGTTTAGAATCTCCCTATTACCAGACTATCTTTGCCAGGGCAAAACGAAATCAGGATATTCCCGCGCTTACATCTGCACTACGTCAGCGCGGTTTTCTGGTTCGATCTTCCTCGGAGATCGCCGAGAAGGCCAATGCGGCAATTCAGGCCGTTACCTATGTTTTAGTGACACTCACCTCCATTTTGCTTTTTTTTACAGGGTTAAGTATTTTTCACGGTTTTTATGCCGTACTGGAGAAGAAACGTTATGAACTCATGATGTTTCGTGTTATGGGCGCCTCGCGATTCTGGATCATCCTCTTTGTTTCCATCCAGGTGGTCGTCATGGCTCTTATCTATGCTTGGATCGGAGTGAGAGCGGCCGATTACTCCATGAACCATCTGAACCAGATGTTAGCACACTATTTCCCCCAAGTAAAGACCTATACATCCCAACTCTTCGATCCGCCTGTCCAGGAATATTTCCGCATTATCGCAGCCGCGCCCCTGTTCGCATTCCTGGTGACACTTTTCCCGGCTATCAGGCTGGCATTCCGACCCTTGCATAAAGATCCCGGCCAGCTTTAACAGTAGTATGTTTTTCAAAAAACTTTTTTTAATTGTAATATGACTGCCTGATTTATAAAAATATCCAGATTTTCTTATTTCACATGACAAAATGAAAAAACTTACAACTGGAGAACACTCTGTGAAAACATCCAAAGCCTTCCTTTACCTGGTAGTGGGAATCCTTTTTTGGACCAGCGCTCTTGGTGCGCAAAAACCCCTGTTAGCGGATGCACAAGCGCAACCCTATACCTATATCCATGACAGTGTGTCTGTTCATATCCAATTGCATAACCCGATAGCCTTTTTCCGCGACCTTGAGGCCTTTATTAAAAAGGGGGTTGGACCATTTGGCGTCATGGGCTGGCAGCATCTTCGTAACCAAAGCCAGAGTGCCCTTCAGGAAGATCTATTCACCCCTATCGGCCAGTATATGCTGGGTCTCGAAGCAGGACAGCCCTGGATGTTCTCCGTATTTCAAAATAACGATCAAAAAACCACTCCAGGCAAAAAAGCTTTTTTGGCAGTTTTTATTCCCGTACGCGATCAAAAACTTTTTGAAAATTTTCTTTACAAGCGCTTTCTTGAAAAAAAGAGTGCTGGTAAATTTGAAATAAAAAGCCTCTCTCCAAGCGATCATCCCTACATCCAGGCCGGCTCTTTCTTTATGTACACATTTGTTGACGGATATGCCGTCATCAGCGATAATGAAAAATCGCTGCAATTGGCTCTGGAAGCTCGCAAGGGACAAAAAAATCTTTTTAACAAGGCAGACTTTCAAAAGACCATTTCGGAAACCGATGGCTATGGCATTACACTCTACCTTGATCCGCAGGCTACAGGCTCCATGCTCGACAGCGTAGGTGGTTTGTATGGACGCAAGCCAATGCTAAATCCAACCGATGCTGTCTCTCCGGTTCCCCCATTAAACCAAAAGGCATTTGCCTATTACCACAAGCTGATTTATGGCATCCAGATAGATGGAAATGGATTGAAACTCAAAGGGCTCTCAGAGATGGGAAGCCAGGAGAAGGTAAAAGCGCTCTTAAATTTTTACCAGTCTATCGAAGATCGTAAAGAACTGGATCCACAGCTATTTCTCTCCCGCCATCCCCTCTTTTTTCTGGAAACAGGATTTGACGGCGAAGCCCTGTATACCTTTTTGATGGACTACCTAAACGATTTAGGGATTTTAAAGGATAAGGAGCTAAAGGTAAAAGAAAAAATAGCAGCAATCAACAAAAAACACAATGTCGATCTGGAAAAAGATTTTATTTTCAACCTGACCACACCGGGACAACTCATGGTCTGGGACATTGCTACACCGATCACTCGAGACAATTTCCTTCAGGGCAACTCATTTTTAGCTATAGGCATTAAGGATAAAGCAGCCATCCAAAAAGTTATCCAGAAATTTCAGGCATATCTCGAAAACCGTATAGCGGAAAAGAAAAAAAATAATCCAGAGTATAAGGATACCGATGAGAAAGGACAACTGATCAAGATCAACGACAATGAATGGAGCTTTATTGTACGCGAAAACATCGATAAGCAGGGAAAAGCAAAAGAGATCCGCTTCAAGTTATTACTGACTGACTCGATGATGTATCTGGGGCTTGCTGATTTTTCCCTGACAGAACTCACAAAACTCCTTCAAAACAAGGATCACAAATTCAGCAAAGAGAACTTTTTACTGGGTATCCAAGAGGCAGGCAGGGAAGAGTACGGCTTTGTGGCTGCTGTAGGCTACTTTGATTTCAAAAAATTGACGCTCCTGCTCAAAGATTATCAGAGCAATATGATTCTGGGCCAAGTCTTAATGGTGCTCAAAAACTATGACTCTCTGGTTACCGTCTCCAAGGTCAAGGACAGATCAATTCGCTCCTGGGTTGAGATACGTCTTAAAAAGTAGTTTTTGATTTAAGCGAACAGATTTGGTTTTTCGACTCACAGGAGGTGAGGAGTGCCGGATTTGACACGGCAGCTTTATGTGACATCCTGTCACAGCTGCATGAGTTACATCGTGTAACTCAGATGTCAAAATCCGGTCGACTCAAAACCCCGAAAAACCAATTTCTTTTTTGCAAACAAATTTAAGAGGGCGCTCCATCTAGGAATTTTACGAAGAGAGATTTTCAAAAATCTCTAAGGTCGGAAGAGATTTATTCAGCGTATAGAAATGAATTCCATCTACTTTTTGCTCTAAAAGCCGCTGGCATTGGCGGGTCGCCCAGCCTACGCCAATCTTTCTGACCTCTTCCTGTGAATCCGGTTGCTGGCTGGCTCTTTCCAATTGAGTCAATAGCTCAGCAGGCAAAGAGGCTCCAATCATTCCCGTAAATTTTTTTATTTGCGCTACATCCGAGACCGGCATAATTCCAGCAAGCACTGGCACCTGAATGCCGCGCTTTCGCACCTTCTCCAAAAAGCGAAAGAAAACCTCATTCTCCAGAAAAAGTTGTGTAATAATAAAATTGGCTCCCTGATCCACCTTGCTCTTTAAATAGTCCAAATCTTGATCCAAAGTGAGAGCTTCGACATGCTTCTCTGGGTACCCGGCAACGCCAAGGTGAAAAAAAGAGCCGAAGCTCTCACGTAAAAAGCCTACCAACTCGCGAGCATTGGCAAAGCCGTCATCCGGCGCTTGAAAGTTTGGACTGTCCTTAGGGGGATCACCGCGCAGAGCCAGAATATTCTCCACCCCGGACTCGCGGTAGCTCTTGGCAATCTGATATATCTCGCTGCGGCTGCTGCCAACGCAAGTCAGATGCGCCATTGTTTCCAAGCCAATTTCATTCTGAATTTTAAGCGTTACCTCATGGGTTCGCTTACGAGTGCTTCCACCGGCTCCATAGGTAATCGAGACAAACGCAGGATCTAGAATTTTGAGTCTCTGCGCTGTCTTCAGAAGGTGTAGCACACCATCCTCGCTCTTTGGTGGAAAAAATTCAAAGGAAAACAGCTGTCTGCCAGCGGCCTGGCGTTTTGAAATCGTTTCGATAATTTTCATACATTGATTCTTTGCATGGGGATTTGCATGGCATCTCTCCAGAATTAGATCTTTTTTAAAATCGCATCCAGGGCTTTGATCAGGGCTTTTAGCTGCTGCATGGTTCCCACAGTAATCCTCACCCAATCTCCTGTCCGGTCTCCGGGGAAAAACCTTATCAAGATATCTGCATTCGTTAATAAGGTATAAAGCTCCTGTCCACTCATTTTTGGATGACGGGCAAAAACAAAGTTTGCTTTTGACGGGGTCAAGACAAAGCCCCTTTTGCGAAGCTCCTCAGTCAAAAACTCTCTGTTCCAGATCACCATCTGTGTATTGGTTTGAAAATCAGCCAGATGGTGAAATACTTCCGTGCCAATTTTCTGCGTTACCATGTTCAGATTGTAGGAGTCCTTAAGGCGATACAACGCTTCGATCGAATCCGGATGAGCCAGAGCAAATCCCAAGCGCAGCCCGGCAAGCGAGCAGGACTTGGAAAATGTGCGAATGACAATCACGTTGTCATATTTGCGTATCAACGCAAGGGCTGACTCGGCGCCAAAATCCACATAAGCCTCATCTACGATGAGCAATCCTGGCAGCTCCCTGGCCAGCTTCTCAAGATCTGCTACTGGCAGGGCTATACCGGTCGGTGCGTTTGGATTCGCAATAATTGTCATTTTCTGATCGCCAATAAACTCTTTTACATGAATTTGAAATTCTTTGTCTGTGGCAACCTTCACGATTTTGGCTGGTATAAGCTGCGCCAGGGTTACGTACAAAGAGTAGGTAGGATCAGCAATGGTTACTTTGTCGCCGGACTCCAAAAACGAACGAAATATCAGAGAGAGGGCTTCGTCTGAACCGTTTCCGGCAAAAATCTCTTCAGGTGTTAGCTGCCACGCCTGGGCAGCAGCCTGGCGCAACTGCTCGTGGTTCGGTTGCGGATAGCGGCGAAGATCCAGCTGGGCTACACCCTGGAGAGCCTTTAGCACAGCCCCAGGAACGGGAAAGGGATTTTCATTCGTGTTCAGCTTAACAATCGATTCATCGTTTCGCTGCTCTCCGGGGACATAGGGGGAAATTTTCTGGACTGTTTGATTCCAATATTTTTTTGACATTTTCTGCTGACTCCGGAGAAAAAGATGAAAAAAAATTTGCTCTGTCAGCCTGTCTCTGCCTCGTTATAATAAAAATCAAGGAACAAAAATAAATCTTCACTAAGAGGATAGGAAAAGGTCAAGGTCTCTCTTTTTGTATCTTCATCAAGGTAGCGATTGGAGAGTACTCCCCGTTTTAAATTTTCCATGCGGACAACATTGTAAAAGAAATAGGGTCTCCACCCCCAATTTCTTCCATTGTATTCAGGAAGCACAATACAGTGCCCGTCCTGATTCTTGATCACATTCGAGGAGCGCTGGGTACCGTCCTTATCGCAGATATAGGCCTTAAAGAAAAAGGCCGGTAGATCTGTGCACAGGGTGGTTAATAGTTCATCCAGATCACTCTGTAGATTTGTACCTCTCTCCCGAAAAAAATTCTCTAATGTCGAATTCATCTCATTCTCAATATGCACCGCATTGCGGTTCACATTCATGAGATGATCGATCACTTTAAACAAACTACTCTGCATGGTAGAACGGAATGCATCGCTAGCTTGAAAGTCTGGCTTGGCTTCAGAAAAAATAAACCCTTGCACATACCCGGAGCCTGACTCAATTGCATTGCGCAACTCCGCATCAGTTTCTACACCCTCAAATAATACAGAGACTCCCATCTCCTGCGAGAATTGAGAAATATAGTGAATAATTTTTCTGTACTCTTCCTGAGCGACACTCAGACGAACCAAACGGATGTCAATTTTCACAAAATCAGGACGAATATGAATCAATCGGTCGAAATTGTTAAAATAAAAATCATCCACGGCAATCTGGCAACCGGCCTTTCGGTAGTGGCGCACCAGATCCTTGATTTCCTGACAATTCTCCTCAAGCTCCTCTTCGATGATTTCGATGACCACCTGATTTCCGGGAATTTTGTATTTTTCCAATAAAACAAGGGTAAACAGAGGATTATCCCCAACTTTTAGCAGCCAGGATGGAAATATGTTGATAAAAAGTTTCTCTTTACGGTTGCTCTGGCTCCATTGCCGCAGAGCTTTTTCACGCACCAGGCGATCAACCTGCAATCTTTTTGCAAAGGAGATGGATTTGTCCCCGAAAAAAGATCCCAAACTGCGGTAGCCATTGTCCTCCTTGATGCGCGCCAGCACTTCATATCCCACGATGGAGCCATCGGAAACGGATACTATGGGCTGAAAAAAAGGAAAGAGAGCGTCAAGGGGAAACAGGCTTTTCTCGTGTCCCCAGTACAACTGCTGTGTCACAAATGTATCTTCCATAAAAAGCAAATTGTTAAAAACTCCACAAACCGTCAAGAGGATTCATAAACAGTTTATGAAAAAAAATGCCCACTGCGCTCGCAGTGGGTTAACCCTGCCTTGCAAATAAAGGTTTACCAGACAGACAATCAGATCACCGGAAATCCGGCTATCTTACAGCGCATAGGAAACGCCGGCTGTCAGGTAAAACTGTGTGGATGGATCTGCATCGGAATTTAGTTTATAAATCAACGATGCCCTGATGTTGTAGCTCATACTGCCCATGGACATTGAGAACGGCAGATCGAATTGAATATACGCATTATCCGACCACTCCATAGGTGACCCGTGAGTACGCGCTACCCCATATAGCAAAGCCGGGGTAATGGCCATATCTTTACCAAACTTAAGGGCATGGCTCAAACTGAATGCCATATAACTTAAGCCATAGTGAACATCATTGGCCACTAAAAGAGTTGGGGAGAGAATAACAGGGGCGGTGTAGCTAAAACCCATTTCTGTATACTGCGCACCAGTAGTATTTGGAAGCATATAGGTAATCATAAAGACACTGAAAGAGCCAATTTTATTTTCAAAGCTGTACTTGGCTGTTAAATCGACTTCGTCCAATGATTTTAGGTTGTAATCGCCATCACGCTCTGTTAGTGAAAAGGATGACCATACATCAAACACGAACCCTTCCAACGGCGTAGCGACGGTAAATCCTGGTTGAAATACTGGAGCTACAGGAAATGCTTCATCCTTGCCGGCATCGTCTTTGGTAGCCGCTGAAAACATATTGTTACCACGGAAAAAGTAGCTGCTGGCAAACGTACCGTAAAAGGTCACACCCGGTTTCTTTGCATCTGCCGCCTGAGCAACTCCGCTGAGAGCTACCACGGCCAGCAACGTCATGATTGAAACAGATAATTTTTTTTCAACTCATAGTTTTCTCCTTTTCATTTACAAAAAAATAAAAAATTTACCAAAGTATTGCCGGCATTTTGACCAATGCCGGCAATACTTCCTACAATTTAACCAATGGCCTCGCTGCCTGTTTCACCAGTGCGAATGCGAATACAGTTTTCGAGGTTTACAACAAAGATCTTTCCATCGCCGATATTGCCGCTGCGGGCTCCCTCGATGATGGCTGTGATCGTCTTCTCCACAAAGTTGTCATTCACAGCGATTTCAATTCTTACTTTTTTTAAGAGATTTACTTCAATATCTACCCCACGGTAGGTCTCGGTAAAGCCCCCCTGTTGCCCCGCTCCCAAAGAGTTGGTAACAGACATCTTTTTCACGTCTGCCTTGTATAAGGCCTGCTTGACATCAGGTAATTTTTCCGGCTGTATATAAGCGATTATCAATTTCATAGTACACCCCCCTCTTATTTGATGTTGAAGATCTGAAATCCTTCATAGGCTTCCATACCATGCTCGGTGATATCAAGCCCCTTGACCTCATCTTCGGCAGATACACGCAACCCGATGGTCAGCTTGATCGCATAGAACAGAACCAGACCCAAACCAAAAGCCCATGCAAACGCTGTTGCTGCACCAATGAACTGGGTGACGAGCTGCGCAGAGCTATGGCCATAAAACAGTCCCGATTTCAGGTTAAACAATCCCACTGCCAACGTTCCCCAGAGTCCATTCACTGCATGAACACTCACGGCACCAACTGGATCATCTATCTTTAGTTTTTTATCGATAAAGATAATACTGAACACTACGAGAATGCCAGCAATCGCACCAATCCAGATAGAGCCCCACAGGGAAACACCGTCGCAAGAGGCGGTAATGGCAACCAAGCCAGCCAATGCGCCGTTGAGAGACATAGAGGCATCCGGCTTTTTGAATAGTAACCAGGATGTAATCATGGCAGTCACAGCTGCTGCTGCTGCTGCTAGATTCGTCGTCACCGCAATGTATCCAATCATACCATTTCCAGCCGTGGTACTGCCGGGGTTAAAGCCAAACCAGCCAAACCAGAGAATGAATACCCCCAGTGCTCCCAGGGTCAAGTTATGACCAGGAATCGCACGGGATGTCCCGTCAGGGGCATACTTACCTATACGTGGACCCAAAACGAAAGCACCAGCCAAAGCAAGCCATCCCCCCACAGAATGCACCACTGTTGAGCCTGCAAAGTCCAGAAAACCGGGCAGACCTAAACCAGCCAGAAAACCACCCTTTGGTGCAGTCAGCCAGCCTGTGCCATTGAGCAGACTTCTCCAGGCCCAGGATCCAAATATTGGATAAATAAAGGCTGTGATGAAGACGCTATAGACCAGATAGGACTTAAACTTTGTTCTCTCAGCCATAGCACCGGAAACGATTGTAGCTGCTGTGGCGGCAAAAACTGTCTGAAAAATCAAAAAGGTGAAGTTCCAATGATTAGGATCCGTAACTCCACTAAGCATAAAATCAGTTGTTCCAAAAAATCCATTGGACTTCCCAAACATTAGCCCAAAACCAATAATAAAAAAGACTATAGAGCCGATTGCAAAATCCATCAGGTTTTTCATCAAAATATTCACAGCATTCTTTGCTCGGGTAAAGCCGGACTCTACCATGGCAAAGCCTGCCTGCATGAAAAAAACAAGAATGGCCGCAATGACTGTCCAAACGATGTTTATGTTTTTCTATAAAGACTCCGTTGATTCCTTCAGTACTTTCTCTACCGCAGGGTCTAAGGCAGTTTTTTTAACTTCTTCTGCAAATCCAATGGTGGTCAGACTTACGAAAAGAAGGCTAAACAAAATCATCCATTTTAGGTATTTTGTCATAAGACTCATATGTACCTCCTCTTCAGATTACATTGATCAGAAAGGATTTTTCCCTTTCGACAATTGTATTGCAACATTCGTGCCAGAACTGAGAAAAAGTAGTTATTTTAATTTAAAAGAATGAATAGAGGATTTAATCGTGAAATTGGTGTACCAAATGAAGATGTTTTGGCAAAAAAAGGGAAACTGGCCGGGAAAATATTGGTAGGTAAGAGCAAAGAATGAGAAGATGATTGCAAAAAAACAACAATATTGTATTTTAGATCCGAAAATCCTACGTTTTTGGTAATCGATTCTGGCTATCGCTTAGTCAGCTACCCTTGGAGGATAAAACTGAAAACGCCCAACCGTAGGTTTGGCTGGCTGGGATTGCAGTTTGCGTTCATTATCTGGGGTAACGCCATCCGCTTTTTCCGAGGAGTGGCTTTTCGTGGCCGGAACAGGCCTCTTTGGCGGTGCAGAATGCAACATTTTTGTATTATTAATGCCCTCCCTTGCTGTATCAAGCAGAGTCCAAAACGCGTCGGTCGAACGAACGCTCTTTTCGAGAGAGGCAAATATCTGACCTCGTAACTGATCCTTGTCTGTCCAGACAGCCTGCTCCATCTTCTGAAGAATCATTGACTCCTCAATAGGTATTTTTTCCTGAAGGGAGATACTCCTCGCGGTAACGATAAACCTGGCGGGACTTGTGGTATTACGAGAATAGAAGGCTCCAATCTCAGAGTGCTGTTTAACAAATCCATTAGCTAATGCCGATTTACGAGGTACTTTGCTGATATATAAGCCAACCTGACCCTGGGGCAAGACCATCTTCTCCCCCATCTCTCCATGCCAAAAAGCAACCCGCGTTCCACGCACATGCACAAAAGTGGAATCGGATCCGAATTCATACAGAATCTTTCGCTCCTGGTTCCGATTTTCAATAGCCAGATAGGCCATACCCTGAAAAAGACGGACTCTTTTCTTGTTTTTGGAAGGGAGAGCCAGCAGATCAACAACCGTTCCCGGACTTAACAGAAGGCGGTGTTCTTGATCCAATGAGACTAGGGCAAACTGGTCGCGATTGGCCTGGAGACGCACCGGATGATTCGTCCTGGCAGAAATCGTTTCAGGCATACCCGTTCTGGAGCAGGATAGATCCTGACATTGCAAAATCTTTACATCGCCATACAAAGAAGAGATGAGAAACGCACCACCTGAATTCAGATTGCCTTCCTGAGCATCTCCCCAGAAGAGAAATTTTCCGGCAAAAAAGAGAGCAAACAGGAGAAAGAGAGCGCCTAGAGCCGCTTTTGAAAAAGCGGGAACGAGAAAAAACCGATTCCAAAGCGTGCCAAATCGCTCAGAATTCGTCTCCCTGGCGACACCTCTCTGCTTGACTTGCGCCATAATCTTTTGGTAAAGAACCTCTTTCCGGTCATCATTCAAGGCCTTGGCTATCCCAAGCTCTTGACGCAGTAGATAGATCCTTTGCACATCCTGCTGCAATTGGGGAAAACGCTGTACTCTCTTCTGAGTCTGCCCCCTCTCTTTAGCAGAACGAAGATCATAACTCTCCTCCAATATCTCTATAAAGAGAGGACGAGAACCTGTTGAGCCTTGGCTCTTTTTGAAAAGGGAGACTTTCTTACTCTTCTTGTAAAACACAGTTCAATCTTTCCTGCCCGCGATAGAATCACTGCTTCTCTTTTTATACGAAAACGCACCTAAATTGGACCTTTTTTTTGAAGAGGCTCCACTCTTTTTTTCAGAAAGCCTCTCCGCTGCGGCCTGCGAATCCGCCTCCTCTTCGCGGTACACATAGTAGATAACCTTCTTTAAGGCAGACCTCATCAGCCGCTTCACGTTTCTTTCGGTTATCTGGAGAGCCGCAGCGATCTGCTTATAACGCAGTGAATCAAAATTGCGTAAAATAAAAACAGACTGTTCATTCTCGTTGAGATAGTTCATGGCACGAAATATAGATTGCTACAGCTCCTTACGCTCCAACTGTGCAATAAAATCCGTCTCTACATCCTCAAAAAAATCGAGATAATCTGGATCGTGGCTGATTTCTCTCCGTACGGAATTTTTTTTCTGCCAGTCCAGCGCCGCATTTTTTGCAACAGTAATGAACCAGGTTTTTGATATCTCCCGACGGCCCTGGTTGCGCTGCAGTTGGTAATACGCTTTTAAAAATACTTCTTGAAAAAGATCCTCGCAAATCTCAGCGCCGCGCAGAAAAAAATAGAGATACTGGTAGACGCTATCAGCGTGAAGTCGGTAAAGCTCATCAAACTCTGCCTGTACCTGTGGATCTGGAGATATCTGTTGCAAAAGCCGCATCCTAAATCAAATTGGAATCATCTTTGCCTAAAGCACAAAGGATCGTCGACGAAAGCAAATAAAAAAAGGAATCAAGCGCGTCTCTATCCAATTTTCATTTTTCTTCTTGTATGTAATTTGACGAGAATGATAAAGGATTGTCCCTAACAGGGCGCCATTCGGAAGAAGAAGCAGACCCAGGAGAAAAAAAAGATGACTAATTTCAAAAATGTTTCAACACCGCTGCTTCTGGCTCTGCTCATCTTTTCTCTGGCCTGCGCCAGATCTGAGCAACTACGCGGCCAGGCAAACGCCCCAGTGAAAAACGTGGATGGCATACCCGTTGCCTTTCCCCCAAAACCCTGGTACCAGAAACAAAAAAATCCAGATAAACAAAGCCCTTCGGAACGAAGCCCATCTGCCATCGTTCAAAAGACCAGGGAGTATATCGGTTATCCGTACTACTTTGGCGGCGACCAACCCGAACAGGGATTTGACTGCTCTGGCCTGGTTAAATATGTCTTTGCCTCATTCGGACGCGAGTTGCCTCATTCGGCAAGCCTACAATTCAAGATCAGCAAGCGCATTCCCCCGCGTGAAGCACAACCTGGTGATCTGGTTTTTTTTGACATAACCGGAAAAGGTATATCTCATGTTGGTATATATATAGGCCAGATGAAATTTATTCATGCACCAAAACCAAAACAAAAAGTGGGCATTGCCAGCATGAACATTCCTTACTGGCAAAAAAGATTTCGAGGCGTTGGGCGCTTAACGATTCCTGATGCAAAGATTATAAAATAGAGGATTATGATCCAGCTGCTGTGGTTCGCCTGGTTCGTGGTTTGACCTCGCCTCTGTTCACCATTCGCTCTTCGCGCTTACGTTGAAAACGAAAATGGCGAAAATACATCAGATACAACTCGGGAAGCTGTTTTTCATCAATATCGGCAGGATCAATCAGAAGCTGGGACATAATGGCCTGAGGAATATCCATATCGTTCCCGCCCTTTAGCAGCGTCTCAAATTTTTTACAAATCTCCTGGTCATTGATATCCATAGAGAGGCGCTTCATTTCTCGCAGCAGCCGGGAAGCATTCCGGTTTTTCAAAGAGTCATTCCTTTCTGTCGGCATCTTCTTTTTCTCCAAATAATAACAGGCGCTGCTCAACAAGGCGGACGATGTATTCTTTAAAATCGTGCGTACTCAGCGGCTTTTTAAATATTTTGATTCCGTCCGCTTTATACTTATCCATAAGCTCTTGCGGCTTTGTGGTAAAAACGATAAAATTTGTGGGCTGCATCACAGGATAGTTCTTGCGAATATTGCGGATAAAGTCCATACCTTTCAGGCTGACCTCTGTATCATTCTCCAGAATGATCAGATTATACAGATTTTGCGCCAACTCCTGTTCTGCTTTACGCAGGGTATTAACCGATTTCGCTGGCGTTAAGGAAGGGATCTCCTTTAATAGAACCTTTAGACTATCAACAAAACTGTGGTTATCATCCACAATCAATACACTTATCATATCACTACCTGTCTTTTCCCCTGATCCTATTTCATAGTCTTTGCCAGAGATTGGTAAAAATTGATTCTCCGGCCTCTATGTCAATCTAAAAAACTGCTACCCCGCGCTGCATCATCCTGAATAGGTTATCAACAAATGCCCGCTTGCCTGGTGAGCTGATATACTCGAAACACTTTGGTTCTCGGGTTTTATACTGGCTAATGGGTGCGTCGACATCGCTGGCATTGCCTTGCGATATCCGAAAACCAAAATGCCTTTAGTATACAACCAGAAACTATGCCCGCATAGCAAACGCCCTTTGTTAGAAAGAGAGGGAGCGCTGACGGCTTAACTCCAACACTCTTTGGATAAACTGATCCCTGGCAATCCCATTCTCCTGATTTCCGGAGAGGTAACGTACGGAGATTTGACCAGACTCCTGTTCCTTGTCACCCAGAACCAGCATATAGGGAATTTTTTCCAACTGCGCCTGGCGGATTTTGTAACCCATCTTCTCGTCGGAAAGATCTGTCTGTGCCCGCAATCCATGCGAAGCAAACTCCTCCTGGACGCTTTGAGCATAGGCATTAAAACTATGGGAAACGGGAATAATCCGGATCTGCTCTGGAGCCAGCCACACAGGGAAGCGTCCGGCAAAATGCTCGATGATAATACCCATAAACCGCTCTACGGATCCCAAAATTGCCCGATGTATCATAACTGGACTCTTTTCGCTGCCATCCGAATCCACATATTTCAGCCCAAAGCGCTCAGGCATGGAGAAATCCAGCTGAATTGTTCCTAATTGCCACTCTCTGCCAATGGCATCCAATACCTTAAAGTCGATTTTGGGTCCATAAAACGCGCCATCCCCTGGATTAAGCTTGAAATCGATCCCCTGGCTTACCAGAGCCTTATCAAGGGCGCTCTCTGCCTTTTGCCAGATCTCGTCTGAACCAATCGATTTCTCCGGTCGGGTGGATAAGCGGACATTGATCGTGGCAAAGCCAAAGGAGCGGTACACCTTGTACACCATCTCAATGACCCTGCCTATTTCTGCTGTTATCTGATCTGGCAGACAGAAGATATGGGCATCATCCTGGGAAAAAGAGCGCACTCGAAAGAGACCAGCCACGGCACCGGATTTCTCATAGCGATGCACCCGACCAAAATCGGACAGACGCACTGGCAGTTCACGATAGGAGTGAAGTCGGGTGCTGTAAATCTTTACATGAGTCGGACAGTTCATTGGCTTCACAGCATAATCGCGTTCGTCAATGGAAGAAAAATACATATTATCTTTATAGTTTTCATAATGGCCGGACTGATGCCAAAGAGAAACATCGAGTATCTGTGGGGTAATCACCTCCTGAAACAGATAAGCTGTATTCAGCTCCCGGATCACGCTAATGAGCTCCTGGTAGATAAAAGCCCCCTTTGGATGGAAAAAGGGCATGGCCGGAGCCTCTGGATGAAAGCTGAATAGATCAAGCTCCTTACCAATACGCCTGTGATCACGCTTTTTGGCCTCCTCTACCTGCTCCAGATACTGTTGCAGCTCCTTCTTATCAGCAAAGGCTGTTCCATAGATTCGCTGCAGCATCTTATTCTTTTCATCACCGCGCCAGTAGGCTCCGGCCACACTTAACAGCTTAAACGCCTTCAGTTTTCCGGTACTGGGAATATGCGGCCCGCGGCAAAGATCCTGAAAATCCCCCTGCCGGTAGAGGCTTACGGTTTCTGCATGGAGCTCTTCAATAATCTGCACCTTATACAGCTCACCCATAGCCCGAAATTTAGCTATCGCCTCGGAGCTGCTGAGCTCCTCACGGACAACCGGAAGATCCTGTTTGGCAAGCTCTTCCATGCGCGCTTCAATTTTCTGCAAATCCTCTTCTGTAAACGGTTCAATAGGGTCAAAATCGTAATAAAAGCCGTTCTCTATGGCTGGCCCTATAGTTACCTGGGTTTGCGGATAGAGCTGCTTCACTGCCTGCGCCATTAGATGAGCTGTTGAGTGACGAATGATCTCTAACGCTTCCGGTGATTTTTCCGTGATGATCTCCAAAGTTCCTGACTCCCGAAGCGGGTATGAAAGATCCACATTTTGACCATTCCACCTGCCAGCCAAAGCCGCTTTGGCAAGACCAGCTCCAATCTGGCGCGCCACATCCATCACCTGGGCTCCCGACTCCATCGTGAGCTTTTTGCCGTCAGGCAGTACTATATCGACCATATCACATTCCTAATTCTCAAAAATTTCTCTCTCTTCAGCCCTATGGGACCATTCGAGGAAGAGCGTCAATGCTCACCCTCTTGAAATATTCAACAAAATCAAAACTCCGGCTACCTTCATGCCAACGAATCTGAAATATTATTAAAAAAGATTATCTCTTATCACCGTAAACCCGGGGCATCTCCGATTGCTCCGACCTAGGACAAAGCAACATCCCGACTGAGGGCGTACTTCGTCAACAGGCTTTCTTCTGTTTTCTCATCTGCGATGACAATCTCTGAAAAACCGGTCTCCCGGGCTCTCCTGGCAGTTGGCTGACCGATGCACCAGGCTGTCCAATAGAGAGGATTCCATTGATCACCTAAAATCTCGCATAAAGCCGTGACAGCCGACGAAGAGAAAAAGAGAAAATCTGTTTTTTGACCCAGACGCTGGAAAAACCTCTCTTTATTACTCCAAGCTGGCTCATTTGTGTACAGAACCGGAGCATTAACCTCGACATTCCATCCCTGCAAAGTGCGTACCCAGTCATGCCTGGACATATTGCCTCTCGGATAAAAAATGCGGATGGTTTGACCCTTTTCCCGAAAGCCGCTCTCCGCAATGACCTGGCGCATCATCGAAACCAGGGAATTGGCTTCGATCTCTTCGGAGGCTTGCTCGGGAAAATAGATCCGAATATCCGAATCTTGGTTATTTTCTATTGGCAAAAAGGAGCACAAGGCCTGGTAGGTCACCTTCCCCGGACAGAAAACGGATCGGTTGCCACCTCGCACATAAGAGAGAATTTGCGATGGGGTGATCTCCAGGGAAAATAGCCTTGTGAGGTAAAACTCCACAGCAGCAGGTGAGGAGAGGAGGATAAAATCAGCCTCAGGCATTAGCTCATTTGCTGCAAAAGGATGGTTAGCGGGGGTTAGGTGAATGGTCGGTAACGCCTCAATGACACCCAGCTCCTCCAGGTGGGCACGCAAACGACCAGGCGCAACCCCTCGGCCTGGCTCAGGTCGGGTAAGAAAGCCCTTAACTGCCATAGCTCATGAAAGCAGCCGCACCTGCATCCAGCAGCTCCTCAGCCAGGGCGGCACCCAAAAATGCGGCATCGCTAACATCCGAAATATCTGCACTTTTTTCCTGCCGCAACACCCTACTGCCATCGCGCGACAAAACCTTACCAAGCAAACGTATCTGAGTAGGAGAGGTAAAAAAAGAGTACCCTGCAACAGGAGCATGACACCCCGCTTCAAGGGTTCGTAAAAAGGCACGCTCCGCCGTTGCCAGTTGAAACGATGGTATATCCGAAAAATGGTGCACCAGCTCTCGAACCTCCTGGTCACCCTCCCGGCTCTCAATTCCGAGAAAACCCTGAGAACAGGCAGGTACAAACAGCTCTGGATGGAGCCTATACAGATAAAAGGTCTGGCCTTCCCACACAAACTCTGAAGCAAAATGAGCCTCATCTGCCTGCCAGACTGCTATATCCAGGTTGTCCGGAAAAAAAGTTTGGCCGGTCAGCCGCTCCAGCCCTGTTTGCGCCAGCAAAATCAGATCATACTCCCCCCGCGCTAACTTGTGCAAGCGGGTATTGAGATTTCCGCGTAACAAGAGGATCTCCTGTTTTCCAAACAGCTCGCGAAGCTGCGCGCTGCGACGCAGAGATGAAGTCCCTACACGACGTACACCTTGGAGTTTGGGTATGGGAATCCCAAGCACTTGACCTCGCCCGGTGATAGGGCGTGAACTAACGATAATATCCGCCACCTGACCTCGGCTTGAAACCCCGCTTAACTCCAAACCCGGTGGAAGTTGTGTGGGCAGATCTTTCAGACTATGTATGGCCACGTCTGCCTCACCCCGTAACAGCAGCTCTTCGATCTCCTTCGTAAAAAAACCTTTATCCACCACATCTTCAGAGCGACTGACATCCTCCAGAGATTGGGAAAGAAAACGATCTCCGCTGGTCAAAACCGGTACTAACTCTACTTCCAGACCAGAAACACAATTCTGCATGAACTCTTGAAAGTGGAGCGCCTGCCACATGGCCAAAGGACTCTTTCTGGTACCAACACGAATTTTTTTCATTATCTGCCGCTTTTTTTAAACTTATTTGCTGGAAAATATCGTACTACAGGGATACGATTGCAAAAATTACATTGTTCCAGCATTGATTTTCCGTCGAGGCCTGATGCCATGTCCAACAACCGCTCCAAGCTCTACCTGGTAATGCTACTGTCTATCTTAAGCACTCTGATAGCCGAAGCAACTATCTTTTTTCTTCTCTATCAAACAGGGCTTGATCTGCATAAAAAAACCCTGTTTGAAAGCTCAGCCAGCCAGGCCAGACTCCTGGAAACGATCAGCCGCGAGTATCTTCACAAAGAGGGTCAAATGAAAACCTCCGATGCGGTTGTACGCCAGATTGTAGAAGCGCTACATAAAAACCCAATTATGGTAAAAGACAAAGTGACAGAGGTGGTAATCGCATCCCAACAAAACAATACCACCAAAATCCTCTTCTCGCAATGCACAGACAAACCAGCAGAAGAAAAAACACGCAGCTGCCAAATACCTATGGCTCTGGCTCTGAGCAAAAAAAACGGTATGATCGAATACCAGAGCAAGGACGGTAAATCCTATATTGCCACGCACCACTTCCTTCCTACCTTCCAACTGGGATTAGTTCACCGCATCAGCATTGGCGTTATCCGCAATCCATACATCTGGACAGGACTCATAAGTGCAGCCGGAGGAATGTTATTAATTCTTCTCAGCGCAACCCTGATGCACCGCATACTCAGTCCAATCATTCACTGCCTCGAAGAAAAAAACCGCTTTATAGAAAAAATTTTTTTTCATCAGGCTGAGGGAACAATTACCTTTGACATCGAAGGCCGAATCCAGAACGCCAACACAACAACACTTTCCATTTTCAAGTACACCCTGGAGAGCTTGCGTCAGACTCACATCAACTCGCTGATACCAGGCATCTCCTTTCGTCAAGGTCAAAACGGAGATAGCATCACATTTACCGAAATGCCCGACGCACAGTTATACCGCAACCTTCACAACCGCATTCTCGCTCTCGGGAAAAACTTTCATGGTGAAGAGTTGATACTGGAGCTCTCTCCCAGCCAGATCGACACACAAAAGGGCACACTCTTTATTGTAATGATTCGTGACATCAGCGCAGACATTGACAAGGAGCGAAGATTATTGCTTGCCTCGAAAATTTTTGCTACCAGCCAGGAAGGCATTCTGATCACAGAACCAGATGGTACAATTCTTGAAGCTAATGATACATTTTTGGAGATATCGGGTTATTCCAGAGAAGAGATCATTGAACGCAAGCCAAGCATCTTCCATTCAGGCTGGCATGACGCCGATTTCTATCATACGATCTGGAAAGATATTAATCAGGAAAACTCCTGGATCGGGGAGATCTGGAACCGTAAAAAAAACGGAGAGATCTATCCAAAACTTCTTTCCATCAGCGCCATATTTAACGAAGCCAAAGCGATCACTAACTACATTGCCATTTATTCTGATATCTCGTGTATGCAGCAACAGGGGCAAAAGCAGCTACGCCGGCTGGCTCATTATGATACCCTTACAAACCTGCCGAACCGTTCGCTGTTTTATGACAGACTTGGTCAAATCCTAATCAAAGCCAAAAGGGAGCAGAATAAATTCGGCCTCATCTTTCTTGATCTGGACGGGTTTAAGGAAATAAATGATTTATATGGCCACAAATTTGGCGACATCACCCTGCAACAGGTAGCAAAAAGATTGAACCAGACAATGCGCGAAAGCGACACTCTGTCGCGCTTAGGCGGAGATGAATTTACCATCCTGATTCCTGATCTGGAAACCGAAGAGCACCTGCACATTGTCGCACGAAAAGTTATACAGAGCTTTATCCATCCTTTATTAATTGACGATAAAGAAATATATATCACGGCATCTCTGGGTATATCAATCTTCCCCATTGACGGGCAGGACGCCGAAACCTTGCTGCGCAAGGCTGATTCGGCTATGTATTTCGCCAAGGAAAATGGGAAAAATAGATATCATTTTTTTTCCAACGATCTGCTTATAAAAGACAAGGAAAAAAAACAGATCGAATCACTATTACGCCGCGCCCTGGAAAACGAGGAGTTGTATCTGGATTATCAGCCAATTCTCGATCATAGCCAAAATCATATCATCGGTGCCGAAGCTCTGCTGCGTTGGAAAAATCCGGAAATTGGAGCCATCCCACCCGATACCTTTATTCCTGTAGCGGAAGACTCCGGTTTGATTTACGAGATCGGAGCCTATGTGATTCGGCAAAGCTCGATCCAGGCTGCCATCTGGCGCAAGGAAAATCCTGACTTTACAATCAGCGTAAATTTATCGATAAAACAGCTTCGCAACCCGAACTTCCTGAATAACTTAAAAAGCATGATCGAATATCAATTTATTGATCCTACATGCCTGAACATTGAGTTAAGCGAACCGCTGGTGATCAACAACTTCGATCGTAATATTGCCATTATCCAGGCGATTCACAAACTCGGCTTTGCCATCAGTTTGGACGGCTTTGGAACAGGTTGCGCCTCCTTGCAGATATTGCAGAAGCTGCCTATCCAGACTATAAAAATTGATCAATCCATCATTGCGAATATCACCTCACAGAAATATGCACGCGGTGTGGTTTCTACTATCATGGCTCTTGGTGAAAGCTTGCAATTTTCTGTGGTTGCCGAAGGGGTAGAGAACGAAGCTCAATACCATGCCCTCCAGGAGCTTCACTGCTCCCGGATGCAGGGGTTCTATTTTTCAAGGCCAGTACCTGCCGAAGAGTTTACTGCGCTTTTGAAAAAGACAATATACTAAAGGCATTTTGGTTTTCGGATATCGCAAGGCAATGCCAGCGATGTCGACGCACCCTTTAGCCAGTATTTACTGTTTGCAATGGACTTTGTGCCTAAAGGTCGTTGGTAATACCACGACCTGGCATTACCCGACTGCAAGGCAACGCCATGCAGTCAGGGTATCCTGCTACTGTCAATGCGAAGTGCACG
>DYNZ01000002.1 GCA_020720805.1 Leptospira biflexa
ATCGCTGGCATTGCCTTGCGATATCCGAAAACCAAAATGCCTTTAGTATATCTAGATAAAAACGCCATACTTCACAGTAGCAGACGATTGGATCATAACTCAGGAGAATACAGATAGAATGCAGCCGTTGATTGCGACGATTACCTTGCTCTGGGGCGGGTTCTGGGTCATGGCTTTTTTTGCCAGTCTTGAAAGACGGCCATTTGAGCCTATGCAGGATATATCCCTGCTTTTTTTTCTTGGTATTGCCCCTTTATTGTATAGTGCCTATCTATTCAGGCGTATGCATAAACAGAAAAAAAATCAGGATCTTGGCGCGATGCAGCGGACCATTCTGAAGCTGGCTCGGAGTAAAAAAGGCCTTCTGGCAGTTGTCGATGTGGCCGAACAAACCAGCCTTTCCCTGGAAGAGGCGCAGGTTCTTTTGGATGAGATGGTTGTCAAGGGGTATGCGGATTGCCAGGTTGGTGTTGAAGGCGCTGTTTTGTACAAATTTTTTTTCAATTGATTGAGAATCGACTGTAGCATAGCAATGATAGAACAAACACTTCTTTTCTTTTACAAATATCGGAGTAAAGCCCTCTCTTTTGCCGCTGTTCTCTTTTTGAACTACTCCCTTTCGGATATTGCCGTGCAGGTGGCGGATTACTATCTGCAATCCGAACCTCCATCGATGCAGTTGCGTCGCGCTCCAACGGCACGCAAGCCGGATCAGCTTTCTCACCAGGAGCTCAAGAACGCGATTCTGGGCGGGCCTCTTTTTTCCGGAGCCCGTGATCCGGAGAGCGATAACAGCGCCGTGGAAAAGCCTTCTGGCCCTCAGGTATCCGAGGAGTTTTCTAAATTAGGTCTTGAGCTGACAGGCACGGTAACAGGACCCGATTGGTTCAGCCGGGCATATATAAAAGTTAAAAATTCCAAGGATCCTGGTCTGCAGGAAGGGCGCGCCTATAAAATCGGAGCAATGGTGCAGGATTCCAAGGTTCTCTGGATCGGCAGGGACAAGGTGCTACTTTTTTACAACGGTGCGCGTGAGTGGCTCTACCTCTATCCTGTGGAGAAAAAACCGGCAGAAAAGAAGAGCGTGTTCGGGTCAGGTGCTGCGGTAAAGCGCGTGATGTCGCGGGGCGACCTCAACAAACAGGTTTTTAATAACCTGAATAATATTATGAAGGGCATCGCGGTTGGACCCAATTTTGTCGGCGGCAAAATGGATGGCTATCTCATCCGCAAGATTAAGCCCAACAACGTTCTGTATAGCCTTGGCGCTCGTTCAGGCGATATTGTAAAGGCTGTCAATGGTCATGCCATAGATGACATAAAAAAGGTGTTGAAGCTCTGGGAGGGCATGCGCGAAGAGCGCCAGATCCGCGTGGATCTGCTGCGTGGGGGTAAAATTGTTACCTATGATTTTGAAATTCGAAATTGAGATCATTAAAAATGGAAATCGTCAGCCACATTGGCTTGTGGGTTTAGGGAATAAGGGAAGGAAATATGCGTAAGGATTACCAGAAAAGAGTGAAGGCTACAATCTATTTCGTGCTAGCCATGTTTATAATCTCCGTGGGAGTTGATATTTTGAGCACCTCAGGCGGCCTGCGTCAGCTCCTGGCCCAGGCAGGCGACCAGCAGAAAAAAGGGGAAGAGAAACAAAATGGTGCCGGTGCTCTGGCGAATAAGCCCAAAAAGGAGGCCACGTTCCGTCTGGATTTTAACAAAGCTAAAATGGAAGATTTTCTCAAAACAATGAGCGAGCTTCTGAGAAAGAATATTTTGATCGATCATAAGGTTCCGGGTAATGTGACCATCGTCTCCCCGCGTCCAATTCCGGTCCGGCAGGCATATATGGTGCTGAAAACCGTTCTGGCTCAGTATGGTTTTATGCCTGTTGAGGAGGGTGATATTATCCGGATTGTCCGCACCAATGAGGCTTTTATCATGGATACTGAGCTGCGTGTTACACCCGATCTCCAGGGCTTTCAGGCTAAGGATTTTCCCAAAGATAGTAAAAATATTACGCACCTGGTTGTTTTTATCTATGCCAAGGCTCGCGAGGTTCAGCCTTTGTTGAAAAATATTGCCACCAAGGAGACCAAGATCATCGCTTATGACAAAGCCAATACCATTGTCTTTGTCGGCGAGGCGCAGGAGATACTCCATTTGATCAGCGTCGCCAAGGAGTTGGATTTACGTTCCCGTATTATTGAAAGCGACGAGATGCGCCGCAATATGCACATTTACCATCTGGAAAATGCGGATGCTGAGAAATTGGCGCCCATCCTTTCGCGTCTGAGTTTTGAGATGCCTTCTGAGACCAAGCAGTCCAATAGTACCAGCAATGATAAAAGCGCACAGCAAAAAGGACAGCCTGTGGTGCGAAAGCCAGTCACCAATACCAGCTTCACTCCAGGGAAAAATGAGAACCTGGCTAAGGTGGATATCATCGCGAACAAAGAGACCAACAGCCTTATCATCACCGCACCGCCAGAGGTGTACAGGGATATCAAACGTATCATCCAGCAGCTTGACGTTATGCGCTCGCAGGTATTGGTCGAGGCCCTGATCGTGGAGGTCTCCGGCGACGGAAGCTGGGGAGCTGGTATCGAATGGCGGCATGGATCGTCCCTCAATAGCAGTACAAAAGAGCTATCCAATGCCTATGCCCTTGGTTCATCCAGTACAGGATTGGGCTCGGACTATGTGAGCAATGCCGGCGATCTACCAGGTCTTACCCTCGGTTTGTTGAAAGGGTCGCTTGCCACCTCTGATGGCACACTCCAGATTCCGGATATCTACGCGTTTTTGAACTATTACTCCAAGGATCAACAGGTAAATATTTTATCAACTCCACAGATATTGGTTAAAGACAATCAGGATGCTGAGTTGAATGTTGGCTCTCAGATCCCGGTGGTCAGCAATATGAGGATCACCGATCAGAACACGGCTATCCGCTCCTATGATTTGAAATCAGTAGGAATTAAATTAAAACTGACTCCGCATATCAATAAAAATAAATATATTTCTCTAGATATTTATCAGGAGGTAAAATCTTTACTTGGTGATACCTCCTCGATATCGCTGGACGTTCCCCCGATAATCTCGAACCGAGATATCAAAACGCAAATTACGATTCGAGATCGTAGTACCATCGTGATTGGCGGACTTATCTCCTCTTCGCAGACAGAGATTGAAAGAAAAACTCCGATTTTAGGCGATATTCCTATTCTGGGTTGGTTTTTCAAACGCAACACCAGAACCCAGACAAAAACGAATTTACTGGTTTTTATCACGCCCTATATTGTGAATTCACCAGATGAAATGAACCTCTTGACTACGAAAAAGCGGATGGAGCTAGAAAAGATGCGTAAGCAGTTTATGCACTCAGGGGATCAGGATTGACAGATTCATGGCCAGGCTAAAAAAAACAAAATCTGATAACGAACAAAAAATTTCTGTCCCTGAGAGCGACAACTGGGATGATCTGCTGCGCTCCTTGCAGGTGGTGCCCAAAAAACTACTTGGTGAAATTCTGGTTCAGCAGGGAGCTGTAACGCGCGAACAGTTGGCCGAGGTTCTGCACCGATTGCCGCAGCAGGAGCTGCGCATCGGTGAATATCTGATTTCGAAAAATATTGCATCCGAAGCGAACGTGCAAAAGGCTCTTGCGGAACAGGTGGGCATGACCTTTCTTGAAAAGCTCAACGCGAATGTGGACCGTAAACTGGTCGAGCGCCTGCCTTTGCGTTTTGTCAAAAACTATCTTATTGTTCCGTATCATGGTGACGGTGATGTTTTGCAGGTAGCGATCCATGATCCATTTTCACTTCAGCCTTTAGACGATTTACGCATGATGTTTTCTGATTATCGTATCGAAACAGTGGTTACGGTACGCAGAGAGATTGAAAAGATCGTCACTCAGTTTTTTGAGCAAAGTCAAGCAGGCGCCGAAAGTATGATCGAGGGTTTGGAGGGAACAGATATCAGTCTGCTTTCCAATATCGTTGAAGTGACGCGTGACCTAATGGAGCAGGATTCGGAGTCTCCCATCATCCAGCTTGTGGATGCGAT
The DNA here is from genome assembly GCA_020720805.1 of Leptospira biflexa. Taxonomy (GTDB): domain Bacteria; phylum Spirochaetota; class DYNZ01; order DYNZ01; family DYNZ01; genus DYNZ01. Next base: position 4,069 of record DYNZ01000002.1, read on the forward strand.
TATTAGCCGCGCGGTGTCCGAAAGAGCTTCCGATATACATATCGAACCGTTTGAGCGGGAATTAGTAGTCCGTTACCGCATCGATGGCATCCTCCATGAGGTACTGAAACCCCCGAAGAAGATACAGTCCGCCATCACCAGCCGTGTCAAAATTATGGCCAAATTGAATATCGCAGAAACGCGGCTCCCCCAGGATGGCCGTATTCAGCTAAAGCTGGGAGAGAAAGAACTTGATATGCGTATATCGGTTTTACCCTGCTACTTCGGCGAGCGGGTGGTCATGCGTCTGTTGAACAAGACTGATATGAGCTTTTCTCTGGAGGGTCTTGGTTTTGAAGCCAGCGTACTCGAGCTGTTTCGGGAACAGATGAAGCGTACAACCGGTGTTATTCTGGTTACAGGCCCAACTGGTTCCGGCAAGAGTACGACCTTGTATGGAGCTTTAAATGAAATCAATGCTCCGGATAAAAATATTATGACGATTGAAGATCCGGTTGAATATCAGATTCCCGGTATTAACCAGATGCATGTGCGTACCCAAATTGACCTCTCCTTTGCCCGGGGGCTGCGTGCTATTTTGCGCCAGGATCCGGATGTGATCATGGTTGGAGAGATTCGCGATGCGGAAACAGCGCGCATCGCCGTGCAGGCAGCCTTAACCGGACACCTTGTTTTTTCTACGCTGCATACCAATGACGCGGTTAGTTCGATCCTTAGGTTGGTCGACATGGGTGTGGAGCCCTACCTGGTAAACTCTTCCGTTATCGCTTTTATGGCGCAGCGCCTGGTGCGGGTTATTTGTCGTCACTGCCGTACCGCGTATACTCCAGCAGATATCGAACTGGAAAAGATCGGGCTGAAAAGACAAGATCTTGACAATGGAAAATTATTTCATGGAGCGGGCTGCCCCCATTGCAAACAGACCGGCTATTCGGGTCGGATGATGATCAATGAATTATTGGTCATGAACGATGATATGCGTCTTTTATTGAGTCACGGTGCGACCACGGCAGAGATGCAGCAAGCGGCGCAGCGCGGTGGTATGCGCCCCATGCGTCAGGATGCCGCGATCAAGGTGGTTAGCGGTTATACAACCGTTGATGAAGTTCTGCGGGTGAGTGTATGATCTATTCTTACAAAGCTTTGCAAACCAATGGTAAAGAGCAGAGCGGAGAGATAGAGGCTGCATCCGTTGCCCAGGCGCGGCAATTGCTGCGAAGCCAGGGACTTTATATCAAAACCATCGTTCCTACAAAAGCTGCTGGCGAAAGCCAACCAATCCGATTATTAAAAGCGGGTCAATTTTTTGTCCGCGTGACAGCCAAAGACCGTGCGCTTTTTGCCCGCCAGCTTGGAACCCTATTGCGCGCTGGTATGGAGCTGGCAACAGCTCTGGCGGACATCGCAGAGCAGACAGAGCGCGATCATTTCCGCAGGGTGATCTGGGATTTGCGCGAGCGTATCCAGGAAGGGGCCTCCCTTTCGCGGGCAATGGCTCAGCACCAGCGCGCCTTCTCCGATGTCTTTATTTATATGGTAAAGGCCGGCGAATCGCTGGGACGGCTGGATGACATTCTTATACGTCTGGCTGAACTTGAGGAGAAGAATAACCGTCTAAAGAATAAGGTTACCAGCGCCATGATGTACCCGATGTTTATGCTGGTGATGATGGTTGTCGTGATTTCCGTGCTGATGTCCAAGGTTGTGCCGGAGATTACCAAGGTTTTTGCCAAATCCCAGGCAGCCTTGCCGGTGCCGACTCAAGTTGTCATTTTTTTGAGTGGTATCATGAGCAACTATTGGTGGTTACTGCTGATTCTGGCGGGTTTGTCCATCTACCTGGTCAGGAGGTATCTGGCCACAACTGCTGGCCGATCTGTATGGGATCGCTTCAAATTGCGTAACCGCCTGACTCGGAATTTATATGGAAAAGTGGTCACATCGCGCTTTACGCGCAATCTGGGCATCCTGTTGCAAAGTCGCGTTGACCTCCTGGATTCGCTGCAAATTGTCAAAAAAATTGTGCAGAATGTTCATATAGAAGCTGCCATCGATCAGACCAGCCAGGAAGTACAATCCGGGGCTACGCTGGCTCGCAGCCTGAGGGAAAAGGAGATTTTTCCCAAAATGGTGATTGGCATGATCTCGGCAGGAGAGGCGTCGGACAAATTGGATGAGATGCTGATTAAAATTGCTCAGATCTATGAGGATGATGTGGAGAGCGCGCTCGCGGCATTTATGGCGCTATTAGAGCCTGTTATCATTGTGGTGATGGCTGTTTCGGTCGGCTTTATTGTATTATCCATTATTTTGCCTATTACGCAGATGAACCAGCTTATACAATAATTTTTTTCAGGATGAACTGGAAATGATTCCTATTTTTTAATACGCGGAGGAAATAAAATGAAAAAAAAATGGCGGAAACGCTCAAAGGAGCGTGGGATCTCTCTGATTGAGATCATGGTGACTTTGCTTATCATAGGATTAATCAGCTCATTTGTCTATATGAACTTTATGCCATCTTTGGAAGATTCCAAAATCAAGGCAGCGCGGACGCAGATGGCAAATTTTAAAATGATGCTGAACAAATATAAGCTCGATAACAACAGTTACCCCTCATCCGCTCAGGGCTTGAAAGCGCTCATTGAGAAGCCGGTTACCGAACCTGTTCCCGAAAACTACCAGTCAGGCGGCTACCTCGATGGAAAGAAAGTTCCCAAAGATCCCTGGGGCAATGAGTATATCTATGAATATCCTGATCCGAACCGGCCTGACACCTTTCTCCTGAAAAGTATGGGGGCAGACGGCAAAGAGGGCGGTGAAGGAACTGCAAAAGATATTATTCTTGAATAATAGAAATAAGCAGCGCGCTTTTTCGCTAATCGAGCTGATGATGGCTCTAATTATCATCGGCATAGCTGCAGGACTGGTTGGTATTCCGGTTCTGCAGAGCTCTTTCGCGCCGGGAGGAAGCCGCAAAACAGCATTGATGATGGCGGAGCTAAGCCGTCAGGCCCAATCTCTGGCGGTAGAAACGGGCAGGCTGACTGTGCAGGAGATCGATCTGGCAGCGGGTTCTATTGATTTTTATTTTTTAGACGAGGATGGGGCGCGTCAGGCCATCGGAACCGAGCGGTTTCAGAAGAGAAGCCTGCAAAAGCAGGAGTCGTTTTCCCAGGCCGAACTCCATGGCGTGGTTTTGAAGGAGGGTACACTCTTATTACCCTATTTCCCGGCAGGATATGGCCGGGAAGCTATGCTCGTATTGCGTGATCATGAAACAAACCAGGAGTGGAGTCTGTACTATCAAAAATTTTATGGTGAAGTGCAGATATATAACGGCATCAAATCTCTGGCCGAAGTGCAGACAGAAGAAAACTAAAGTGGCATCAGGATTTCAAAAAAGGCGCGCTCTAACTCGCTCCGTCAATCTACCCAAACCTAGAGATCGCGGGATAACCTTTATCGAGGTATTGATGACGGTGATCATTATCTCTGTTTCTGTTCTTATCTTGATTCAGGGGGTAAGCCATAGTTTATTGATGTTGCGTTCCGCCGATCAGAGCTCGCTCGCAGCCCACCTGGCCAGACAGAAGTTAGCAGAGCTGGAGTTAAAAAATTTTGAGATCGGATCGGAAACCAGCGGGACTTTTACCGAAAATAGAGAATTTTCCTGGGCGGTGGAGATTCGTGATCCGGCTATACCAGAGGCAAAGGATTTTGCCATCTCCGAGGTTTTCTTAAAGATCCACTGGCTTGACGGCAATGAAAAACGAACGATGGAAGTGATTACCTATACTGCAAAAATCCAGAAATTGCAGGAGTAAAGATATGCAGAAAGAGTTGCTACCCATCCGAATTTCAGGTAACATAAAAAAGGCAAGGGCGCTGACCCTGGTCGAGATTTTGCTAGCTCTTTCGATTCTTTCTCTTGTCATGGTCATCTTTTACAGCAGCTATAGCGGCATCATGACAACCATCAAAGCCAGCTCTGCACGTGCTACAGCAAGCCGCAAGCAAACGATCCTTTATCGCATGCTGGAGGGGGACATACAGAATGTCTATTACCCCCTTGATCCCAATCAGCGAAATTTCCATGTGGAAAAAAAGAGTCGGGGCAATCACGCAGTAGACAGCCTGCATTTTATCTCCCTGGCGGATGATCTCTCCCGAGTCAGTAAAACGGGACCACTGCGTGAAGTCAGCTATCATGTCAGAGAGAATGGACGAAATATGTTAGGGCAGCCGCTATTTGATCTTTATCGGCGTGAACAGATCGGCGTTGACAAAGATCTGGAGATAGGGGGGGTTAGCTCGCTTTTGGTAAAGGACATCATCGCTTTTAAGGTTGAATGTGCTTTTACAAAAGATAAGGTAGAGTGGATTCGGGAGTGCAATTTCAAGGATAAGGCTACTTATCCGGCTGGAGTGAGGCTTACCCTGGTGTTCCCTTTCGAGCAGGATGGACAGATCCGGGAGAGGTCGATTTTTATCATAGGAAATATTATGCAGGATAAGCCATCGTGACAGGATCAGGAAAAGGGTACAAACCGGAGAGATCGTTCGCTATGATTACGGCTCTGATTTTAGTGTCGTTGCTCATGGTGGCAGTATGGGAGTTTTCCTATGAAGTGACCCAGAATCTTCGTCTGGCAGGAAACCTTGTCAAGGAGGTGCAGGCTTTAGCAATCGCAAGGGCAGCGTACCGGGGAGGTTTGGCTGTGCTCAAGGCAGACGACGATAGTGAAGATGGCCGATTTGACCAGTGGCGGGCCATGATGCCTCCCATGCTGCCGATCGGTAAGGGAACTGCGGAGCTCTACATCGATGCAGAAGATGGACGGATCAATCTGAACCATCTCGTGAATGATTTTGATAATTACGAATCGGTGAATTCAACTATCTTTTCCTATGCCCAGGGTGTTTTTGAGCTGTTGAAGTATGATCCCAATATCGTTTACGGCATCGTAGATTTTATCGATAGAAATAGTCTTGCCTCCTCCTCAGGCGCAGAAGAGGGCTATTACCTCAGCCTGCAACCCCCCATCCTGATCAAAAATGGCCCTTTGGATTCACTTGCTGAATTGCTGCTGGTCAAGGATATAACTCTGGAGATGTACTATGGTAAAGTGTTGAAAAAAGAGGCAAAAGAGAAGATAAAAGAACCAGAGAAAAAATTTGAGATTGCCGACGGATTGGTGCACTATTTTACCGTCTATGGGGATTATGCCAAAAGCAGTACCGGAGCCGCAAAAAATTACGGCAGTTTGAATATTAATTTTATTCCAATCGGAATGCTGCGGGCGTTGGCAGATGATGTAACGGATTTGACCCTGGAAAAGATTGAAGAGACGCGCGCTAAATCCAACATTACAGAAAAAGAGATTACGAATAAAGAGTATATGATGACCTACTATGGTTTCAGTTCGGCAACGTACGACTATTTTTTCCCGGCAGCGGAGGTGCGGCGGCTCGATGTGAAGAGCAAGGTATTTCGCATTGTGGGTAAAGGTGTGATGGATACCATAGAAAAAAAGGTGATTGCCGTGGTGAAGCGGGAAAATAAAAAATTTAAGGTGCTCAGATACACTGAGCAATGAATCCCAGGTGAGTGGATATGATAGGAAAAATTGCAGTTATTGATCCCGGCTCCTACGCGGTGAAAGTGGTCTTGGCCAGTATTTCCCTCCAAAAGGTGACCTGGGACAAGCAGTTCTCCCTGCAACGCGAAGAGTATGCTTCAGAAGAGGATCTTTTTCGAAATCTTCAGGGAAAATTGGCGAAAGCCGGTTATACAGAGATGGTTTTGATGCCAGCTCAAAATCTTCAATTTCGAGTTCTCGAGCTTCCCTTTTCCACAGAGAAGGAGATCCGAGCTGTATTGCGTGCCGAGCTGGAAGATGTTCTTCCTAACAGTGAAACTGGGTTTGTCCATGATTTTCAGATCATGTCTGGTACCACTCCCCAGAGCCGCCGTATACTTGCTGCGGCTCTGCCAAAACATATTTTATCCCAGAATTTTTCTGTATGGCAGAGTGCCGGATTAAAACCTGGATATGTTGGCCTGGAAAGCTATGCCAGGGCGGGAAATTTTCTCCACGCTAAAGGGGGGCTCTCTCCCAAAACAACCCTCCTGCTCGATTTTGGGTTCAGCAAAACATTGCTGACGCTCCTGCATGGCCATGAGCTGTTCTATGTGCGCGCGCTGCCGCTGGGTGCTCGTGATTTTAATCAAATTATTGAAGAGATCCTGCATATTGGCACCAGGGAGAGCGATCATATTCGGATTCTGTTGGGGGAGTTGCTCTGGTCCGGAAAGATTGCTACAGAGAATCTCAAGCAGCAGATGCGGGAGCTCAATATCACCTCTGCAGATCTAAAAAAAATCCAGCAGCGCAGTCTGGTTGCCATCTCCAGGGTGCTACAGGATATATCGATCACGCTCGACGCTCAGAAGCACTCCCTGGAACGGATTTTCGGAACGCCTGCCCAGCAGAAGCCGGATAGAGTTTTGATCAGCGGCGGATTTAGCCAGCAGCCAAAATTAAAACAGTTATTAGAGCACACTCTGGGGCAAGAGGTCTGGTTCATTGCCTCCGATCGTTTACAGGATATCATTCCCAGATACAGCTACACAGATACGCCCTTCTTTGCAGCGCGCGGTCTTTGCTACCAGTATGCGAAACGGAGCCTTGGCTTCAATTTTTTACAGGAGGAGTTTGCCCGTTTTTCTGCTGTATCCAGCTCTATTTCGCTGCGCTGGCCTCTGCTTCTGATATCGGCGGCAATGATTATCTTGGCTGTCAATTTGAGTGTGCGTGCCTCTTTGAAACAGGCAGAGGTAGAGCATCTGGAAGAGATGCTGCGTAAAAGAATCCGTCAAAGTTTTCCTGGAGTCTCTATTGGCAATGATCCTGTCCGCTCCGTGCGCAGCGCTATTGCCGCCTTACAGCAGAAAAACCGCTCCCAGCTCAAAACCAATCAGAGTGATGTAAGGATACTCAACCTGCTGCAAAAGGTGAGCCAACTGTTGCAAAGCGAAAAAGAGCTAAAGATCAAGGAGTTGCGTTACAGTCAGGATTTGTTAAAACTGGAGGCTCACACAGATTCCTATAAAAAGATAGATGATGTTCAGAAAAAATTGCAAACTGACCCCATGTTTACCTCTGTCGAAGTTAGCAATACCAGGCAGGCTTTGAGAGAGAAGGGGATCCTTTTCCAAATGAACATCAAAGTGAAATAGATCATGAAAAAAATTATCCAAAATATTTACCAAAGATGGCTCCAATCATGGGAAAACTTGTCCGGGCGCGAGCGTATGCTTCTAGGGGCAGTTGTAATTTTGACTGCCGCGTTTCTGTTTTTTCAGTTTGGTGTGATGCGAAATCTTAGAAAGGCACGAGCAGCCCAGGAAAGAGTGTTGCAACTTCATAAAGATATAGCATCTCTGGATGGGCTGTACATGACCTTTCAGGATCTGCGCAGACAACCCCAGGCAACTCCAGGGCAAAAAAAAGAGGTCAGTCAGAATAGTCTGCTTGCTGATCTGGAGAGCTATGCCCAGCGCGCCAATATAAAGGGAAATATCCGCTACATGCGTCCCACAGTTCTAAAACTGGCTGAGGGGGCGCTGAAACGAAGCGCCGAGATTAAGGTTGAGGGAGTAGCAGCCTCTCAACTTATTGATTTTCTCCATGATATTGAAAATACAGGGCAATCCTATTTTGTGGAGCAGTTTACATTCCGTACAGCCCTGAACAAAGAGGGTTTTTATGATGCGAATATGACCATTTCTGTTTTAGAATCAAAATCTGCTCAATAAAATTAAAGGAAGAATTGAAACACATGGCAAAACTTTCTCTATCGGCATTCACCTCTTTTTTTCGCGCCTTACCAGGAGTATTGCGAAAATTGCCATGGCGTTGGTTGGCTTTGTCGGCTATTTTGTTTTTTCTCTTTTTTTCGATCCGCTTTCCGTACGAGAAGATTGTAAAAAAATATCTGATTGCGGCAGGACAAAAAAACGGCTGGCAAATCGATTATGCTGGAGTCCAGTATAGATTTCCACGTACGGTGCAGGTTCGCGAACTGCATCTTGTATCCCGTGATGGGACGAAGGTCAGTCTTTTTGATAGTGAGGTTCAGTTCAATCCAAGTCTTATTTTCCTCAAGGAGGCAAAGGTAAGCTGGTCGGCCTCCGGTGTCCGGTTTTCCCGGGGTGAGCTGTTTGTTCGCGGCAATATTCGACTGAATCTGGATTTGACGGGCGTTTTTGACGGTTTTTCAAAAATCCAGGGAGAGTCATCCCTGGCCTTAAAGATGGTTGATATCTCAGATCTCCAGAAAATTCTTGCCGGCTCGCTCACAGGTAAAAACGCGATGCTGGGTGAACTGCTGCAGAGCAAGCTTCCTGCCAGACTCGCTTTTCAGAAAATCGATCTCAATCTGAAATGGCAATCAAAAAAAATTGATATCATGGTTGGTGATTTTTTGGGAAAAGAGATAGAGGGAAGGTTGTCGGGTAGCCTTGTTCCGCAGGGGGATCAGCCCAATCAGGTAATTCTCAATCTGGTTTTACAGCTTTCTGCTGGATCTCCTCTGTTACAGCAATTTGCCACCGAGCTTTCCCTTCTTAAGAGTATGAAATTGCAGGATGAAAAAGGTGATATTGTATTGCCAGTGAAAGGGACGTTGGCAAAACCTCAGGTTTCGTTACCTGTTTCCCCCTGAGTCATTAATTTGTACTATGAAAAGACAAATTTTTGTTGACATCCAGAGTAGTTCTAAATTTCTAGCTACATTGGTATTTCCTTCTTCTGAAGCCATTCTATCCACCCGGAAAAGGCAGCTTTCGCGCAATTGGGGAGGGTCAATTTTGACCGAATCGAGTTGATTACGGCCTGTTTTCTTTTTCGATAAAAGAGGAGAGAGGTCAGGGGCTACTTTCCCTTTTTTTTAGGGATAATACGGTTGGTTTGTATGGTTGCGGGGAGTTGGTCGATTTGCCCGGATAGCTCAGTCGGTAGAGCATCTCCATGGTAAGGAGGAGGTCGACGGTTCGATTCCGTTTCTGGGCTCAGAAAATACAGGAAGTTGTATTTTGAGTGCTATATTCAGGTCCGTGGCCTAATGGTAAGGCATCGGTCTCCAAAACCGAGGATTGCAGGTTCGAGTCCTGCCGGGCCTGCATGATTTTTAAAAATCAGAAAATGAATTGTTTAGAAGGTTAGGGTAATCTGTGTTATGAAGCCACTGCAATTTTTACGCGAAGCACGATCAGAGCTTAAAAAGGTTTCCTGGCCAGCGCGGGAAGAGGTTACCAGCTCAACTATCGTGGTTGTTGTTACCTTGATCGTTTTTTCGCTTTTTTTGTGGGGAGTGGATTCTCTTCTTTTTCGTTTGGTCGAGGTGGTGCTGAGTAATGGATAAAGGCTGGTATGTAGTAAATACCCTATCCGGACATGAAGACAAGGTTAAGCTCAACCTGGAAAAAAAGGTCAAAAACAAACACCTTGAAGAGAAGATATTTCAGGTTAAAGTACCCACTGTTGACGTGACGGAAGTCAAAGGTGGAAAAAAGAGGACTCGCAAGAAGAAATATCTTCCCGGTTATGTAATGATCGAAATGATCGGTGATGAAGAGGCGATCTTTGAGGTGATGAGCGTACCAGGTGTAGCCAAGTTTATTGGTTCTGGTGATGAGCCTAAGCCTTTAAGTGCCCAAGAGGTAGAAACCCTGTTTCAGCAGATGGGAGAGGGTGCTGCTCAAGAGAAGCTGGCTGCTCAGCACCTCTTTGATATTGGTGAGCAGGTTAAAGTTATCGATGGTCCGTTCAACAATTTTCACGGTGTCGTGGAAGAGGTGAATCTGGAAAAGGGTCGTCTGCGCATCAGGGTCGAGATCTTTGGTCGTTCCACACCGGTTGAACTTAACTTTACCCAGGTGGGAAAAATTTAACACAGATGTCTGCATGGACAGTCTGTTTCGTATAATTGGAAAATCATCTTAAAGATACAGAGAGTGGATTTATGGCAAAGAAATTAGTAACTCAGGTAAAATTGCAGGTTCCTGCTGGTAAGGCAAATCCGGCTCCTCCTGTTGGTCCGGCTCTTGGTCAGCATGGCGTCAATATTATGGGTTTTTGCAAAGAGTTTAATGAAAGAACGAAGGAGCTGGGCGATACCATCTGTCCGGTTGTCATTGATGTGTTTGATGATAGATCATTCGCTTTCATTATCAAAACAGCGCCAGCCTCTATTTTGATCAAAAAGGCTCTGAAAATCAAGAGCGGTGCCAAAATTCCCAACAGGGAGGTGGCAGGTACCTTGACAAGGGCGCAGCTTCGTGAGATTGCCGAGACAAAGATGAGTGATCTGAATGCGAACGATGTGGATGCTGCCATGAATATAATTGCTGGAACAGCCCATTCTATGGGTGTAAAAATCGAGGATTAAGTTTTTTCAAAAAAAAAGCTTGACAAAAAGAGTGCATACAATGCAAAGGTCATCCCCCTTTTAAGGGATAATTTAAGCGGGAGCGTTGTTTATAGATGAAACGCGGAAAAAAGTTTAACGTTGCTTTGGCTCAGGTGGACCGCAACCGGGCTTACTCTCCAACAGATGCTGTGGAGTTACTCAAAAAAGTTGCCTTCGCAAAATTCGATGAAACTATCGAAGCTTCCATTAAGGTAAATTTTAAGAGTCTGCAGAACATCCGGGGTACATTATCACTTCCTCACTCCACAGGAAGGGTGGTTCGTGTTCTTGTCGTGGCTGGTGCTGATAAACAGCAGGAGGCCAAGGATGCGGGTGCTGATTTTGTGGGCGGAAAGGATTACATTGAAAAGATCCAGGGAGGCTGGACCGATTTTGATGTGATGGTGGCTACCCCTGATATGATGAAGGATGTAGGTAAGCTGGGTCCAATTCTGGGTCGTAAAGGATTGATGCCAAAACCCAAAGCCGGTACGGTCACGAATGACCTAGGGCGGGCGGTTAAGGCTATCAAAGCCGGTCGTGTTGAGTATAAATCTGACAAAACCGGTGTTATTCATGCAATTTTGGGTAAGAAATCCTTTGACTTGTCGATTTTGGCCGAAAACCTGAGAGCCTTCTATCAGACAATTGTTAAGGAGAAGCCTTCAGACGCAAAAGGAAATTATATCCAAAGTTTGCATATATCGTCCACCCAGGGTCCGGGGATTAAAATTGATCATAAGGGGATTGATGGGTAATGCCAAGTCAAGCGAACATACAAAAGGTTGAGCAGTTCAAGGATGCGTTGACGCAAGGAAAAAATTTTATTGTAGCCGGTTTTTCCGGAATTACGGTAAATGAATTGAATGCGCTTCGTAATGACCTGCGCAAAAAGGGTGTGGAATTCCGGGTTGTCAAGAACAACCTGTTCGGTATTGCCCTACAGGAAAAGGGGTATGATACTTCGATCGCAGAAAAGATCACAGGACCCAATATTGTGGCATTTTCTGAGAGTGATTTATCTGGATCTGCCAAGCTGTTACGGGACTTTGTAAAGAAACGTGGAGATAAGTCTCCTTTGCAGATTAAATTGGGCGTTTCTGACGGAGTTCTTTATGACAAGGCGGACGTGGAAAGAATTGCAAACCTACCGTCCAAAGAGGTGTTGATTGCGCAGATTATGTCTGCGATTAACGGACCAGCTTCTGGTATTGTGGGTGTGATGTCTTCCATTATGGCGCAGTTAGCGCGCGCAATTGATGCGGTCGCCAAGAAGAACGCTGGCGAAGGTCAATAATTTTTAAATCGAATACGTATAGAATGGATTAAGGGAGTTAATACAATGGCAACTTTAACAAAAGATGAATTGATGGATGCGATTGGCAGTTTGACATTGATCGAGGCTGCTGATCTTGTTAAGGCAATGGAAGAAAAATTTGGCGTAAGCGCTGCCGCTCCAATCGCGGTTGCTGCTGTTGCGGGACCTGCTGATGCGGGTGCTGCTGCTGCTGTCGAAAAAACCGAATTTGATGTCATGCTTACCGGTTTTGGCGACAATAAAATTACTGTTATCAAAGCTGTACGCGAGATTACTGGTCTTGGTTTAAAAGAAGCTAAGGCACTGGTTGAGGGTATGAGCGAGCCAGTAAAAGCCAAAGTTTCTAAGGATGAAGGCGAAAAGATCAAAGCTCAGCTTGTAGAAGCTGGTGCCACAGTCGAACTGAAGTAAATTTCGTCTGAAGGGAACCTGCTATCTGATGATAATTTTCAGATAGCAGGTAATTTCCATTGGATACTCCACTGGCGCGCAGAGAGGAGATTCATGGAAAAGAGAGCCTTGAAATGATTTTTACTGTTTCTCGGTCTGCCGGTAAATAGCGGTGGGCTTAGTTGGAGGAAAGCTGCTCTCGTTAGCAGCTACGTCTATTTTATGACCGTACCTGGAAAATTGATGATCCAGGATGGAATAGAATGTCTGGTTCTTGTCAATTTAGATTTGATGCAGAATACAGGGGCATTCTGAAACCTAAGCATCAAGGTGCTGAAGGACTTTACATGTAGGATTTCCAGTCAAGCCTCGTTTGCTCTTCAATTCATGTAATTTTTAACATACAGCAATTATTTCATAATAATTGATCCCGGTCATTTTTCCGGGCAGAGGGAAGGTTATACCAAAATGGCTCAGTCTCAAACCTTAAAGGATAGAATCAAGAAAAGTAAGCATTTGAACTTTGGCAAGATTCCCCATACATTAGATCTGCCTAACCTTGTGGAAACACAAAAAAAATCCTATGAATGGTTTTTGCAACGTGATATTAGCCCAGACAAGCGCCAATCTCAGGGTTTGCAGGCTGTTTTTCAGGAAACCTTCCCCATAGAAAGTCCTAATGAGGATATTGTTCTTGAGTTTGTTGATTATACCCTTGGCGAACCGAAATACGATGAGCAGGAGTGCCGTGAACGGGATGTAACCTATGCTATTCCTTTAAGGGCAACCATTCGATTGATCGGTGTTGAAACCGGCGAGGTTCGCGAGCAAACTGTTTTTATGGGCGATGTTCCTGTCATGACCAAAAACGCCACCTTCGTCATCAATGGAGCGGAAAGGGTTGTGGTCAGCCAGTTGCATCGGAGTCCGGGTATATTCTTCTTTTTTGATGATACAACCAGAACATACCAGGCTAGAATTATTCCCTATCGTGGCAGTTGGCTTGAATTTGAGATGGACGCCAAGGGAATATTGAATGCGCGTATAGACCGAAAAAAGAAGTTTCCGTTCACCCTGTTGGTTAAAGCATTGGGGTATGGAAGCAATGAAGAGATTTTGCGACTGTTTTATGATACAGAAAAAATAAAACTCAAAAAAACTGGTAATGACCATGTACTTGGTCGTAGAACAATTCATGATATCGTTACAGAGAACGGAGAAATCGTTCTCGAAGCTGGCGGCTTGATTAACATTGACCGCGTCGAAACAATGCTGGAAGCCGGTATCACCTCCGTTGAATTAATTTTATTCCATGACAACAAGGATGACAGCACCGTCATAGCATCGCTCGATAAAGAAAATTCTGATAACAGTGAGATCGCCCTGAAACGGTTGCACTCCGTTCTGAAGCCAGGCGAGCCGAATTCGGTTGCCAATGCGATGGCGGAACTCAATAGACTTTTTTTTAGCACAAAGAGCTACGATTTAGGCACGGTAGGTCGCTATAAGATTAACAAAAAATTTCAATTTGATGACGCTAAATTTCAGGATCGGACGTTATGTAAAGAGGATATCATTGAAACCTTACGCCATCTTCTGAGGCTTATGGCGGGAGTGGAAGGGTATTATATTGATGACATTGACCATTTAGGGAATCGCCGTATTCGCTCTGTAGGCGAATTGCTGATGAACCAGATGAAAATCGGTTTTGCCCGTATGGAGAGAGTCATCAAAGAGAGAATGACTATTCAGGATATCGATGTCATTACACCCCAGGCTTTAATTTCCATTAAGCCTATCACTGCTGTCGTAAATGAATTTTTTGGTTCCAGTCAGTTATCCCAGTTTATGGATCAGACCAATCCATTGTCAGAGCTGACTCATAAGCGTCGATTAAACGCCCTTGGTCCTGGAGGACTTTCCAGGGAGCGTGCCGGGTTTGAGGTTCGCGATGTTCACTATACTCATTATGGTCGAATGTGTCCTATCGAAACCCCGGAAGGACCAAATATTGGACTGATTGTCTCTATGGCATCCTATGCCCGCATCAATGATTACGGTTTTCTGGAGAGCCCGTATCGAGTCGTAAAGAATGGCCAGGTAACGGAAGAGATCCGTTATTTAACTGCTGACGAAGAGGATCGTTACTTTGTGGCTCAGGCCAATGCGCCCGTTGATGAAACAGGTAAATTTATTAATAATCTTGTCGCCTGTCGAAATCGGGGCAATTATCCGTATCAACGTCCTTTGGAAATTCAATATATGGATGTGGCTCCGATGCAGATCGTTTCCATGTCCACCTCCCTAATTCCGTTTCTGGAGCATGATGATGCCAACCGCGCTTTGATGGGCTCCAATATGCAACGTCAGGCAGTACCTCTGCTGGTGGAAGAGCCACCGCTTGTGGGAACTGGTATCGAGGATAAGTCAGCTTACGACTCTGGTGTCTTGGTTATCGCTGAAAATAGCGGAACCGTGCAGTATGTGGATGCGAAAAAAATCATCATAGGCGATGGCAAGCAGCGTCAAGAGTACAAGCTGCTCAAGTATAAAAGATCCAACCAGGGCACCTGTTACAATCAAAGACCATTGGTAGCACCAGGTCAGAAGATAAAAAAGGGAGATGTCATTGCTGATGGTCCTGCGACGAAAGATGGTAGACTGGCCTTAGGAAAAAATGTCCTGGCTGCATTTATGCCCTGGGAGGGTTATAATTTTGAGGACGCCATCCTGATTTCCGAGCGTGTTGTCAAAGAAGATGTCTTTAGCTCTATCCATATCGAAGAGTTTGAAGTAGAGGCCAGAGAAACAAAGCTTGGACGCGAGGTTATCACCCGCGATATTCCCAATTTAAGTGAAAAAGCCTTCAGTGATCTCGACGAGAATGGTGTCATTCGTACAGGTGCTCATGTGAAAGCTGATGATATTCTGGTGGGAAAGGTTACTCCCAAAGGTGAGACCGAGTTAACCCCGGAATACAAACTTTTGCACTCCATTTTTGGAGAAAAAGCGAGAGAGGTGCGCGATACATCGCTTCGTTTACCCAATGGGGTAGAGGGAATTGTCATTGAGGTACGAGAATTCAGCCGTGAAAATGGAGATGAGTTATCACCAGGGGTCGAGCAGCTTGTTAAGGTATATGTGGCGAATAAGAGAAAGCTGTCAGTCGGCGACAAGATGGCTGGTCGTCATGGAAATAAGGGTGTTGTGGCTAGAATAATGGCAGAAGCGGACATGCCCTATCTTGAAGATGGTACACCGGTTGATATCGTACTCAATCCATTGTCTGTTCCTTCCCGGATGAACTTGGGGCAGATTTTTGAAACCGAGTTGGGTTGGGCTGCACATCGGCTGGGAGTATCAGTCTCCACTCCAGTTCTGGATGGGGCAAATCATGCGGAGATCCTGGAGATGAAGGAGCTTGCGGGAATACCTGTAGATTCCAAAGTTCCTCTTTACGATGGAAGATCCGGTGAAAGCTTTGAAGGAACGGTCATGGTCGGCATGATCTATATGCTTAAACTGGCTCACCTCGTTGATGATAAAATTCATGCGCGCTCTACTGGACCATACTCCCTGGTCACGCAACAGCCATTAGGTGGTAAAGCCCAATTTGGCGGACAGCGCCTAGGAGAGATGGAGGTTTGGGCTTTGGAGGCTTATGGCGCTGCTCATACGCTCCAGGAAATATTAACTGTAAAATCTGATGATATGATCGGGCGCGCTCGTATCTATGAAGCTATCGTGAAAGGGCATAATGTCACGAAACCAGGTGTGCCAGAGTCCTTTAACGTTCTTGTGCAAGAGTTGCGTGGTCTTGCATTGGATATCACTATCTATGACAAGGATCAAGGCGAGATCGATATCCACGAATGGGATGACGGCGTCGGCAGGAAAAAGAGAAAAATCAAATTTGATTCCCTGACAAATGAACAGTAGGTTTTTTGGGTAAGCGTCTGCTAGATCAGACAAGAATTTGTAATATGCAGATTTCTTCTAAAAATAATTTAGAAAAAAGGCGAGGTTGCTGTGAGAGATTTTAATGATTTTGATTCGATATCTATAAAATTAGCCTCTCCGGATAAAATTCACGAGTGGTCCTATGGCGAAGTTAAAAAGCCGGAAACAATTAATTATCGCACATTGAAACCTGAAAGGGACGGACTTTTCTGTGAGCGAATTTTTGGAACAACAAAAGAGTACGAGTGTTATTGCGGAAAATTTAAGTCGATCCGCTATAAAGGTGTTGTCTGTGACCGCTGCGGAGTTGAGGTAACTCATTATAAGGTGCGCCGAGAGAGAATGGGGCATATTGATTTAGCAGCCCCAGTTAGCCATATTTGGTACTATCGTTCGGTACCATCCAGAATGGGTTTGTTGCTAGATATGACATTGAATGCCCTTAAAAGCGTTCTTTATTTTGAGCGTTATGTGGTCATTGAACCAGGCGAATCCGAACTGAATCGAAATGATCTTTTGTCTGAAGAGGAGTTCCAGGATTACGCCGAAAAATATGGCGATTCATTTCATGCTGGAATCGGCGCTGCAGCGATTAAAGAGCTATTGCAATTAATTGATCTGGATGGAGAGGCGCAGGCTTTACGCCAGCGATTACTCGATCGTAGAAACTCCTCTGATAAAAAATTAGTCAAGCGCCTGGAGGTGATCGAAGCCTTTCGGGATAGCGGCAACAAACCGGATTGGATGATTCTTGATGTGGTGCCGGTCATTCCACCGGAATTGCGGCCAATGGTACAGCTTGATGGCGGTAGGTTTGCCACATCAGATCTCAATGATCTCTACCGTCGGGTGATCAACCGTAATAATCGTTTGAAAAGGTTGCAGGTATTAAAGGCGCCTGAAATCATTGTTCGCAATGAAAAAAGAATGCTCCAGGAAGCAGTGGATGCCCTGTTTGATAACAGCCGTAGAAAAAGGGCTGTCAAGGGTAAAGGTAACCGACCACTTAAATCCCTATCTGATATGCTAAAGGGAAAAACCGGACGATTCAGGCAAAACCTCCTTGGCAAAAGGGTCGACTATTCCGGTCGATCGGTCATCGTTGCTGGTCCTTATCTGAAGATGCATCAGTGCGGACTACCCAAGAAAATGGCTTTGGAGCTCTTTAAACCCTTTATCATGAAAAGGGTAGTGGATAAAGGATATGTGTATAATATCAAATCTGCAAAAAGAATGGTAGAAAGTGAACGACCGGAGGTATTTGAGGTTTTAGAAGAGGTCGTTTCGGAACATCCGGTATTATTAAACCGCGCACCGACGTTGCATAGGTTGGGAATTCAGGCATTTGAACCAATTCTGGTAGAGGGAAAAGCTATCAGGCTGCATCCCCTTGTGTGTTCGGCCTTTAATGCGGACTTTGATGGCGATCAGATGGCTGTGCATGTACCTTTGTCACCCAAGGCTCAGTTGGAGGCATGGTTATTAATGCTCTCCTCACATAATCTTCTCAATCCGGCGAATGGTCATCCGATTGTTACCCCTACCCAGGATATTGTTCTTGGTATTTACTATCTAACCATGGAGCGGAAATTTCATGAGGATAAAGTAAAGCATTTTTCTTCTATGAATGAGCTTTATCATGCCCTTGATAAAAAGGTGGTTCGTTTACAGGAGAGAATTAAGCTTCTTTTAGATAATGGTAAGCTTATCGAGACAACACCTGGACGTGTTCTTTTGCAGGATGTTTTACCTGAAACCTATCCGACCATAACCACTCCTGTGAACAATAAAGATTTGGGAAAGATTGTTTCTCGCTTATATAACCAATTTGGTCCAGCGATAACAGTGGAAACCCTTGATAAAATAAAAGAGCTTGGTTACAAGTATGCTACTTTATTCGCGCCTACAATATCCACTGCAGATATCGAGCCAGCCCCAAAAAAGAAGGATATCATCGATAAAGCCAATGAAGAGATCCTAAAAATTGATAACCAGTATCGAAATGGTATCATCACTGCCGAGGAAAAGTATAACAAAGTTATCGATGTGTGGACGCAGGCAAACGAGTTGGTCGCATCTGACCTCTTCCGTCACCTTGAAACTGTTGATCAGGGGTTCAATTCCATTTATATGATGGCTCAGTCAGGCGCGCGAGGATCCAAGCAGCAGATCCGTCAGTTGGCTGGAATGCGCGGTTTGATGGCCAAGCCAAATGGCGAGATCATCGAAATTCCCATTAAGTCCAATTTTAAAGAGGGACTAACCGTTTTGGAATACTTTATTTCTACAAACGGTGCTCGGAAGGGTTTGGCGGATACTGCATTGAAGACAGCGGATGCTGGTTACCTAACGCGGCGTTTGGTCGATATCGCTCAGGATGTTGTCGTGAACGAGGATGATTGTGGCACCCTCAATGGCATGATGATGACAGCAACCAAGGATGGGGATCGTATTATTGTACCGTTATCCGATAAAATTATTGGACGTTTTGCCGCAGCTGATATCCTTGATCCAAACACCGATAAGCTAATCTGTTCGCGCAACGAAGAGATCACCCATGATATTGCCGAACGGATAGAATCTGTTGGTATTGATGAGGTATTTATCAGAACAGTACTGCGTTGTGAAACCCGTCAGGGTGTGTGTGCGACCTGCTATGGCCGCAATCTTGCAACTGGTAAAAAGGTCAATATAGGTGAGGCTGTCGGCATTATTGCAGCACAGAGTATTGGGCAGCCGGGAACCCAGTTGACGATGCGTACCTTTCATATTGGGGGTACTGCCGAGGCTGGCAAGCAGGATAAAGATATAAAAATTGGATACCGAGCTCTTGTAACCTCCGTTCCGGTAAAAACAGCAACGACGCAGGAAGGAAAGAATGTACTTCTTAGACGTGGAGCGGTCACCGTCAGACGTATTAATGAGATCATTCCATTGGAAACCATAGAGCATCTGGATGTCGCTGATGGGCAGAATGTGTTGAACGGAGAGCTGGTTGGCATTCTCAAAGGGGCTCAAGAGGATCAGAAGATTCGTGCTACTGAGAATGGTTTAGTCCGCATTATTAATCAAAAGCTCCACTTGATTGGCGAGGAGATTATTTTTCATGTTCGGGTAGGCTCTGACTTGAAGGTGTCTGTTGATGATATATTAGAGCCGGGTGCGATTCTTGCAGAGTTTGATCCATTTTTTGAGCCAATATTAACAGATATTTCAGGTAAAGTTGAATTTGCGGATATAATTGTTGGTCAGACTATCCGTGAAGAAAAAGATGAGAACTCAGCCTCAACAACACGGATCATTACTTCAGCTAAGGGTGGTAAAATGACACCGACCCTGCGTATTCATCCAGAGGTTGGCGAAGTTAAGGAGATCTTGCTTCCGAATGGTGCTGTTTTGAATGTTACCGAGGGACAATCTGTTCAGGCAGGAACCGTTTTGGCAAAAATGCCCCGGAAGGCATCGAAAACAAAGGATATTACCGGTGGTCTTCCGAGAGTAGCTGAGCTTTTTGAAGCGAGGGTTCCAAAAGATTCCGCTACCATGTCTGAAATTGAAGGAATGGTTGAATTTGGTGGAGTAGTTAAAGATAAACGAGTAATCTATGTTCGCAATGAAGCCGGTGAGGAGAAAAAGTACTTAATTCCTCAGCGCAAACGTCTCCTTGTGCAACCAAATGACTATATTTATGGAGGGGATACACTGGATGATGGTCCGGTTGATCCTCATTCCATTCTTGATATCAAGGGAGTGGAAGAGCTCCAGAGTTATCTGGTGCGCGAGGTACAAGATGTTTACCGTGTACAAGGGGTAAACATCAATGATAAACATATAGAGATCATCATCAGGCAGATGTTGCGCAAGACTCAGATTACTGATCCAGGCGATACAATTTTTGTTGTTGATCAGCAGATAGACCGCTTTTTATTTGTTGATGAAAATAAACGGGTTGAAGAGCAGGGCGGTAAGCCTGCAACGGCAAAGCCAGTATTGCTAGGTCTCATCAAAGCCTCCTTAAATACAGAATCCTTTATTTCGGCGGCCTCCTTCCAGGAGACGACCAAGGTTTTAACAGATTCTGCTATTAAAGCGAAAGTCGACCATCTGGTAGGATTGAAAGAGAATGTCATCATTGGACACCTCATACCGGCGGGCACCGGATTGAGGAAATATCGTAGTATTGATGTATATCATAGAGAGATCGGCGATCTTGACCGCTTAATGGAAGAGCAGCATATAGAAGAGTTAGATGAAGAGAAGCTCGAAGAGCATATGAGACCGGATATAGCTGTTCCCACTCCATTGGGAGAGGGCGATGCAGATGATGATTTTGATGATGACGATGATGAGGAAAGCTTGGATTCAGAAGATAATGATTTTGATGATGACGAGAGTTTTCCCGAAAAACTGGACGAAAAGGATGAAGTTCCTGAAGAGGATAGAGTCAATCCCTAAGTCAAATTATGATTTCTTGGATTTTTTATGGGAAAAAAGGAAAACTAATTGACCGCTAAACATAGCTTTTTAGTTTAGTCTCTCCCGTTTTCTTGCGGGAGAGCTCGTTATTCGTATTTTACGAGTAGCTGATTAGGATTTCTTGTATACTTCGGCGAATAATGAATTAAGAGATGAATTTTTTAGATTAAGAAAGAGAATATTTCATGCCAACAATAAACCAATTGATCAAAAAATCGAGGGAAAAGGTTATCAAAAAAGGTTCTGCACCGGCTTTGACTTCATGTCCGCAAAGGCGTGGGGTTTGTACCAGGGTTATGACCTTTACCCCCAAAAAACCAAACTCTGCGCTGCGTAAGGTTGCCCGGGTTAGGTTAACAAACCAGATTGAAATAACGGCATATATTCCAGGAATTGGCCATAACCTGCAAGAGCACTCCGTTGTGCTTGTAAGGGGTGGTAGGGTAAAGGATTTGCCAGGTGTGCGTTACCACATTATCCGTGGCACATTGGATACCATGGGAGTGAATAATCGGAAAAAGGGTCGTTCCAAGTACGGCTCAAAACGGCTGAAAGCCTAAGCTGAATTAGTTATTCGTGAGGAAAAGAGATGTCAAGAAGAAGACGAGCGATTAAGAGACAGATAATTCCAGATCCACGTTTTGGAAATGAAGTTGTCAGTAAATTTGTGAACTGTATGATGCTGGACGGAAAACGCGGTGTAGCGGAAACGATTTTTTATAAGGCGATGGATATCGTTGCCGGGAAGGTGCAAAAAGAGCCAGTTGATGTTTTTACCCAGGCTCTTGATAATGTAAAGCCATTGGTCGAAGTAAAATCACGCCGGGTTGGTGGTGCAACTTACCAGGTGCCGATTGACATCCGGCCAGAGCGGCGCCAAGCGCTTGGTATTCGATGGTTGATTCGCTACTCGCGTGCCCGCAATGAAAAAACCATGTATCAGCGCCTGGCAAATGAGATTATGGACGCCTTTAATAATACTGGTGGATCTATCAAGAAAAAAGAGGATACTCATAAAATGGCAGAAGCAAATAAGGCTTTCTCTCATTATAAGTGGTAATTCCTATTCAAGATTCTCTCTTCAATATTGTTAAGAGTAAACGAACTTTCGGTGCGACTAGATGCAAGCTGAGTTTCGTCTAGAAATTTTCCAATTTAAAAAAGAATTTATTAAAAGAGAAGTTATATGGCAAGAACGGTAAGTCTGCAAAAGACAAGAAATATTGGAATTATGGCTCACATCGATGCCGGAAAGACCACAACAACAGAGCGGATTCTCTATTATACAGGTAAGACCTATAAAATTGGGGAGGTTCATGATGGCGCTGCGGAAATGGATTGGATGGAGCAGGAAAAGGAGCGTGGGATAACCATTACCTCGGCAGCTACCACCTGTTTCTGGAAAGATCACCGTATTAATATAATTGATACTCCGGGGCATGTTGACTTTACGGTTGAGGTAGAGCGCTCATTGCGGGTACTCGACTCGGCGGTAGCAGTGTACGACGCAGTTGCGGGTGTTGAGCCGCAGACAGAGACTGTTTGGCGTCAGGCTGATAAGTATCGGGTTCCGAGGATCTGCTTTGTAAATAAGATGGATCGGATTGGTGCAGATTTTTATGCCGCTGTAAAATCGATGAAGGATAGGCTAGGGGTAAATGCGGTTCCTGTGCAGCTGCCAATTGGCGTCGAGGATAAATTTGAAGGAGTTATTGATTTAGTTGGGCAAAAAGCTTTTATCTGGAAAGGTGAGGAGCTCGGTGCAAAATTTGAGGTCACCGATATTCCCGCTGATTATAAAGCAGATGTTGCAAAGTATCGCAAGTTCTTGGTGGAGTCGGTGGCTGAGCTAGATGAAGTGCTCATGGAAAAATATCTCGATTTGGGTGATTTGTCCATTGATGAGCTAAAGTCCGGTATCCGTCGTGCTGTCCAACAATTAGAGATGTTTCCAGTTTTCTGCGGAACAGCCTTTAAAAACAAAGGTGTGCAACCGCTATTAGATGGCGTTATTGATTATATGCCCTCACCATTGGATATTCCGGATATCCAGGGTGTTTCCGTTAACGATTCTGAAAAAAAGCTTGAGAGAAAATCTAGTGACGAAGAGCCTTTTTCTGCTCTTGCTTTTAAAATTATGGCAGACCCATATGTAGGTAAGCTGGTATTTTTTCGGGTTTACTCCGGTGTATTGTACTCAGGTTCTTATGTGCATAACTCGACCAAAGATAAAAAAGAGCGGATTGGTCGCATTCTGCAAATGCATGCGAATAACCGTGAAGAAATCAAAGAGGTCTATGCGGGTGATATTGCTGCTGCTGTTGGATTAAAATTTACAACAACAGGTGATACGCTGTGCGATGATAAGAATCAAATTATTCTTGAATCGATGGAATTCCCGGATCCTGTTATTGAGGTTGCCATCGAACCTAAAACGAAAGCAGATCAGGAAAAAATGGGAATTGCCCTGCAGCGATTGGCTGAAGAAGATCCCACCTTCCGCGTGCAATCCGATGAAGAGACAGGACAAACACTTATCAAAGGAATGGGGGAGCTTCACCTTGAGATAATTGTTGACCGAATGATGCGGGAGTATAAAGTAGAGGCAAATGTAGGAAAACCGCAGGTTGCATATCGCGAAACCATTCGCGGGACAGCTGAAGTTGAATCTAAGTATATTAAACAGACAGGTGGTCGAGGTCAATATGGCCACGTTTATTTGAAGGTCGAGCCTCAGCAACCAGGTGAAGGCTTTAAGTTTGAGAATAAAATTGTCGGTGGGGTTGTTCCGCGCGAGTATATACCGGCAGTTGAAAAAGGAATCGTTGAAGCGCTGAATAATGGCGTTATGGCAGGATTTCCAGTGGTTGATGTGAAAGCAACCTTATTTGATGGATCCTACCACGAAGTGGACTCTTCAGAGATGGCTTTTAAAATTGCAGCTAGTATGGGTTTTAAAGACGCCTGTAGAAAAGCGTCTCCTACCTTATTGGAGCCCATGATGGCTGTCGAGGTAGTTACGCCTGAGGAGTTCATGGGTGATGTTATTGGTGATTTGAACTCACGTCGGGGGCGAATCAATGGAATGGAGCAAAGGGGAAATTCTAAGGTAGTGGATTCCACTGTACCATTGTCAGAGATGTTCGGTTATGCTACTGATCTAAGATCCCGTACGCAAGGTCGCGCAACGTATTCAATGCAGTTTAAAAATTATGAAGAAGTACCTAGAAGCATTGCTGAAGAGATTACAACTAAGATCAAGGGTTAATCGGGGCTTTTTCAAAAACGTTATTCAGGATTAGATATTACGGAGGATAGGATATTATGGGTAAAGAAAAATTTGAAAGAACGAAACCGCACGTTAATATTGGCACAATTGGTCACGTTGACCACGGTAAAACCACATTGACTGCGGCCATCACAACAGTTTTGGCAAAAAAAATTGGCGGTAACAATAAATCGGTCGCTTATGATCAGATTGATAATGCTCCCGAAGAAAAAGAGCGTGGTATTACTATTGCTACCTCACACCAGGAATATGAAACAAAGAATCGTCACTATGCGCACGTAGATTGTCCTGGACATGCTGACTACGTAAAAAATATGATTACTGGTGCAGCGCAAATGGATGGTGCTATACTAGTCGTTTCTGCAACTGATGGTCCAAAGCCGCAGACCCGTGAGCATATTGTATTGGCCGCGCAGGTTGGCGTGCCTCGTATTGTTGTTTTTCTAAACAAATGCGATATGCCTGACGTTGACGAGGAGATGATCGAGCTTGTTGAAATGGAAGTTCGTGAGCTACTGGCAAAGTATGATTTTGATGGTGATAATGCGCCAATCGTTAAGGGTTCTGCTTTGAAGGCTCTTGAAGGGGATGAGGGCGAATTGGGCGCAGAGGCGATCCTGAAGCTGATGGATGCGTGCGATAGCTATATTCTTCAGCCAGCTCGTGATATCGACAAACCATTCTTAATGCCGGTAGAAGACGTATTTACAATTACTGGTCGCGGAACTGTAGCAACTGGTAGAGTGGAGCGCGGAATCGTAAAAGTTGGCGAAGAAATCGAAATTGTTGGACTGAAAGATACCAAGAAATCGACTGTAACTGGCGTTGAGATGTTTCGGAAGTTACTGGATGAGGGTCGCGCAGGTGACAATATTGGTGCATTGCTTCGTGGTGTGGATCGTAAAGATATTGATCGCGGACAGGTATTGGCAAAGCCAGGTACCATTACCCCTCATAAGAAATTTGCCGCCAGTATCTATGTTCTCTCAAAAGATGAAGGTGGCCGTCATAAGCCATTTTTTAACAATTACAGGCCTCAATTCTACTTCAGAACAACAGACGTTACTGGCGTCATGACTCTGAAGGAGGGAGCAGAGATGGTAATGCCAGGAGAGAATGTGGATCTGACCGTAGAGCTGATTTCGACCATTGCTATCGAAGAAGGTTTGAAATTTGCGATTCGGGAAGGTAATAAGACTATTGGGGCTGGAGTTGTTTCAAAAATTATAGAGTAAATTGCTCTAATAATTTTTTTAGCTTGATACACAGAAGGGGGGAAATAATTATGTCCTCCCTTTTTGTTCTTAATTGGAATGATAAGGCTCTGGTTTTAGGTTTCTGCGGAATCCGTTAAAGCCAATACTGTAGTTCGTTTTATACGAATGCCTTGGATCATTGAAATTCACAAGGTTCTTTTTGTTATTATAGATCCCCATTATTTCGGGAAGATTTTTTATAGATAAGAGAGTAAGGCAGTGGCTGGACAAAAGATACGAGTTAAATTAAGAGCTTTTGATCTCAGATTAATTGATCAATCGGCAGGTGAGATAATTAATACTGCAAAGCGGAGCGGCGCTAGAATCTCTGGCCCTGTTCCTTTGCCAATCAAAAAGGAAAAGTTTACTGTATTGCGCTCTCCGCACGTGAATAAGACATCTCGCGAACAGTTTGAAATGCGTACTCATAAAAGAATAATTGATATCATTGATCCTAATAGTGATACAGTGGAAGCTTTAATGAAGCTTGAGTTGCCAGCGGGCGTTTCCGTTGATATTAAATCGTAATTATGAATCTGGCTTACTGAGGTAAATGAAAATGGGAAAAACATTCAATGGATCTTTGCGGCGCCCTGGTATTCTCGGTCGAAAAATTGGCATGAGTCAGATTTTTGATGAAAATGGAAATATGATTCCTGTTACTATTGTAGAGGCGTCTCCATCTGTGGTAACATTTAAAAAAGAGCAGGGCAAAGATGGCTATGACGCTCTTCAGTTGGGATACGGGAATAAAAGAGAAGTGTTGTTTACAAAGCCCGAATTAGAGCATCAGAAAAAATCTGGTAATTTATTATTTCGGTTCTTAAAGGAGTTTCGTGGATTTGATCAAACGACCTATAATGTTGGCGATCAGGTGTCCATGGAGATATTTGAAGAGAACGAAAAAATCAATGTCGTTGGTTTAAGCAAAGGCAAAGGTTTTGCTGGTGTTCATAAGAGGCATGGTTTTGGGGGGGGGCGTAAGACTCACGGATCCCATTTTCATAGGGCTCCAGGCTCTATTGGTGCTTGTGCGTTTCCATCCAAGGTTTTTAAGGGAATGAGAATGCCGGGTCATAAGGGCGTAGACCGTGTAACGGTTGTAGCTTTGCAGATTATTAAAATGAATAAAGAGAAAAATTATCTGTTAATTAAGGGTGCTGTGCCCGGAAAAAATAATGATCTCGTTGCCATCATTAAGCGATAGTAGATCAGGTTTAATCGAAGTAGAGGATTAAGATGAAATTGCCCAAGTTTAATATGGACGGCCAACAGACAGGTGAAGTTGATCTGAATGATTCAGTGTTTAATGTTGCAGTGAATAAAGGATTAATTTATGATTTGATTCGTGCTGAACAGATGAACCGCCGTCAAGGGAACGCATCCACAAAGGGTAGAAGTTTTGTGAGTGGTGGTGGTGCTAAGCCTTGGAGACAAAAAGGTACAGGTCGCGCTCGCCAGGGATCCATACGGGCTACCCAGTGGGTCGGCGGTGGTGTTCCTCATGGCGCAAAGCCTCGTCCATTTGAAATAAGAATGCCACAGAAAATGCGTCAGAGTGCTTACAGGTCTATATTATCTTATAAGGCTAACATGGGTGCGGTGAAAGTTCTTGATCAATTTGTTTTAGCGGAGGCCAAGACAAGATTAGCTGCAGCTGTGCTAAAAAAACTTGAGATAAATTATAAAATAACTATAGTTCTGGATGATGACAGTTCCTCGTTAAAGCTTGCGCTTCGGAATATTCCTAATGTGAAATATATTCATTTTTCACGTTTAAGCGGACAGGATCTTTTTCTAAACAAGGAGATCCTTGTTACGGAAAAGGCTGCTAAAGAGTTAGAAAAAGCCTTAATGTTGGCTTAATGGAACAGAGATAGAGGTTAAAGATGGATTCAACTCAGGTTTTGATTAAGCCATTACTTTCGGAGAAAAGCACAAGGTTATCCGAGCAGAGTAGGCCCCAATATGTTTTTTTGATTCGTAACGATGCGAATAAACCCCAGGTTGCTAAAGCAATATTGGAATTGTTCCAAGTTAAACCCGTAAAGGTGCATATTATTAACACCTTTGGAAAGTGGAAGCGTGTTCGTAGGCAATACGGATTAACGCCGACTTATAAAAAAGCTATTGTTACATTGAAGCATGGTGAAAAAATAGATTTTTACGAAAGTAAAAAGTAATTTTTGAGTTTATTATAACGATTTGCACTGAATTAGGATAATTTATATGGCGTTAAAAAAGTATAATCCTGTCACTTCGACTCTTAGATTTAAAAGTACGCTGGATTTTAGTGGGTTAAGTAAAGAGGGTCCACATAAACCTTTACTAGATACTATTAATAAAAAAGGCGGTCGGGGTTTTAAAAATCAAATTAGTGTTCGCCGCAAAGGTGGAGGTCACAAAAGGCTCTACCGGATCATTGATTTCAAGCGAAACAAGCATGATGTTGAAGCTAAGGTTATTACAATTGAATATGATCCGAATCGCAGCGCAAATATTGCATTACTGCAGTATTTGGATGGTGAGAAGAGATATATTGTGGCTCCGAATGGTCTTACCGTTGGAGAAATTTTACATTCTGGGGAGAATGCTGAGGTAAAGGTAGGCAATGCCCTGCCTTTGCAAAGGATTCCGGTTGGTTTAAATGTTCATAATGTTGAAATACATCCTGGCAAAGGTGGTCAAATTGTCCGCAGTGCAGGGACCGGCGCACAGATATTAGGCCGTGAAGGAAAATATGTCAGCGTAAAATTGCCATCAGGAGAAACCAGAAAAATACTTGGCACTTGTTATGCGACAATCGGCGAAATTGGCAACAAGGATCATATGAATGTTGTCATTGGCAAAGCTGGAAGATCGAGATGGTTGGGGAAGCGACCAAAAGTAAGAGGAGTCGTAATGAACCCAGTCGATCACCCTCATGGTGGTGGAGAAGGTAGAACATCAGGAGGACGTCACCCTGTTAGTCCAACGGGATTACCTACGAAGGGTTATAAAACTCGGAATAGAAAAAAATATTCAACCTCGTTAATAATTAAAAGAAGAAAATAGATAGCTAAAGCTTAGTTTTTTTACAAAGGAATTGATATGGCTAGATCATTAAAAAAAGGACCATTTATAGATTTACATTTATTTAAGAAAGTAGAAAAGCAAAACCAGGAAAATGATAAGAAACCTATCAAAACCTGGTCGAGAAGGTCAACAGTCTTTCCTGAGATGATAGGCCATACTTTTATGGTGCATAATGGAAAAAAATTTGTACCAGTTTATGTGAATGAAAACATGGTGGGTCATAAGTTAGGTGAATTTTCCCCAACAAGAAATTACAGGGGTCATTCTTCTAAAAGCGAAAAAGGCGCAAAAAGAAAATAAGCCAGAGCAAAAGAATAGGCAAATAGAAAATGGAATCTAAAGCTATCGGAAAATATTTGAGAATATCACCTCGAAAAATTAGAATTGTAGGCGACGAAGTACGTGGTCGTGAATTTCCGGATGCCGTTGATATCTTGAAAACGATTCCCAAGCAAGGGGCAAGATATCTTTATAAAGTTATTATGTCGGCTGCGGCAAATGCTAAAATTAAAAACCCGGATATCAATGAAGCTGAGTTGTATATAAAAAAATTGGTAGTAGATGAAGCTCCTATGTTCAAAAGATTTCAAGCTCGAGCCCGCGGACGAGCTGGCCGTATTAGAAAGCGGAGCAGTCATATCACAGTTATATTGTCAAACGAGTAAAATGAGGTAAGGAATGGGACAAAAAGTTAATCCTATAGGTATTCGTCTTAAAATAAATAAAGACTGGAAGTCAACCTGGTATGCCCCGAAAGGGAAATATACTGAATTTTTACATTCAGATTTGGCGATTCGCAATTTTGTGCAAAAGAGATTAAAGAGCGCAGGTGTCGCGGAAATTAAAATTGATAGATTTCCAGATCGAGCCAACGTCATAATCAGAACTTCAAAACCTGGAATGGTAATTGGTAAGGACGGAAAAGAAATTAATAAACTCAAAGAAGAGATGCATAAATTATTTGGAAAGAATATTTATGTAAACATCGAGCAAGAGCATAAGCCTGAGATGCAGTCAAAACTCATTGCTGAAGGTATTGCTCAGCAAATTGAAGGACGTTTGCCATTTCGTCGTGCGATGAAACAGGCAATTACCACTACAATGCGTGGTGGTGCTTTGGGTGTTAAAGTTATGTTGAATGGACGGTTGAATGGTGCAGAAATGGCACGCCAGGAAACCTACAAAGAGGGTAGGATTCCTCTGCACACGCTACGGGCTGATATTGATTATGGTACAGCGACAGCATTTACAACCTATGGTACAATAGGTGTCAAGGTTTGGGTTTATAAAGGAATTGTACTGTCCAATGTTGAAGAAGAAGAAGATAAGTACACGGTTAAAAGGAAGACACGGTAATCCGATTGTAGATCAGTGTTCTTAAACCTTAGAGTCTTAAATTATATAGGAATAAAAAATGTTAGCTCCCAAAAAAGTCAAATATCGGAAAAAGCAGCGCGGCACCAACACAGGAGTGGCAACAAGTGGTAACCAGATTAGTTTTGGTGAAATGGGATTGCAGGCAACTACCTCTGGCATGATAACTGCACGGCAAATTGAGGCTGCTCGTATTGCTATCACAAGGCGAGTTAAGCGTGGTGGAAAAATCTGGATTCGCATTTTCCCTGATTTTCCTTATACAAAAAAGCCCGCTGAAACGCGTATGGGTAAGGGTAAGGGAAATCCCGAATTTTGGGTCGTGAAAATTCAGCCAGGTAAAGTCCTGTTTGAACTAGCTGGAGTCGATGCAGAATTAGCCGAATCTGCTATGAAAAGGGCTCAATACAAATTGCCAGTAAGAACACGGATAGTATCCAGGCAGCACTAATACTTAGGAATGTTTTATGGGAAAGATAATAAAAAAATTAAGAGAACTTAGCCCGGAAGAGATGCAACAACAACTTGAACAGGCCAAAAAAGATCTATTTAAGCAAAGATTCGAGATTGTTACTGGACATGTTACCAATGTTAAATTATTAAAAAATGCTAAAAGAAAAATAGCTCGAATCTATACATTGCAAACACAGGCTACTTTAAAAGCTGCCAAGTAAAAGATATATGAAAAAATAATGGTGTTATGATGACTGACAATACAAATTCAACGGAAAATAAAATTGCTAGATTGCGAATGACTGTAGGAACGGTTGTTTCAAATAAAATGGATAAAACAATCGTTGTTAAAGTTGAAGATTTGGCAATGGATCCAGTGATAAAAAAAGTTATTAAAACAAGTAAAAAGTTTCATGCACATGATCCTCAAAATGAATGTAATATTGGCGACAAAGTACAAATTGTACATACAAGACCTTTATCAAAAAAGAAAAGATATATTCTTGATAAAATTCTAGAAAAAGCGAAATAGTTTCAAGCGGAGATTGGAAAATGATACAAGTAGAAACATTTCTTGATGTAGCTGATAATACAGGTGTCAAAAAAGTCCAATGTATTAAAATACTGGGCGGAACAAATCGACGCTATGCAACTGTTGGTGATATTATTGTTGTCGCAGTTAAAGACGCTATTCCAACTTATGGATTAAAAGATACCCAAGGAAAGAAAGTGCACAATAAAGCTGTTCTAAAGGCAGTCGTGGTTAGAACTAAAAAAGCCTTCCGCCGCAAAGATGGGTCCTATATCAGGTTCGATACCAATTCGGTTGCAATTATAGATAACCAAGGCAATCCAAAAGGTACGCGAATTTTCGGTCCAGTTGCTAGGGAATTACGTGAAAAAAAATTCATGAAAATAGTTTCCTTGGCACCGGAAGTTGTTTAATGGTAATCTGCTAAGTTTAAGGATTAAAAAAATGCAAGAATATAAGACAAAATTAAAAAAAGGTGATCTTGCCATAGTAATTGCGGGCAAAAATAAAGGCAAAAAAGGTAAGATTTTAAATATTAACCTTAGCAAAGGGCAAATATTGCTGGAAGGCGTAAACCAAAGAAAAAAATTTGTTCGCCCAAGTCAAGATAACCCTAAAGGTGGTATCGTTAATATAGAGGCACCTATCTCCATTTCCAACGTTCAGTTTTATGATGAGAAAAGCAAAATGGGTGTTAGGCTTGGTTTTGTTGTAGATAACAAAGATCAAAAGAAAAGCCGAGTTGCTCACATAAAAAAAGAGCTAAAGAAGATAGATTAACAGTACAAATATATCACCATTCAAAAGAAAAAAAATTATTAGGTAATACAATAATGGCTGCTAGATTAAAAGAAAAATATGAGAAAGAGATCCGGAAGAGTCTAATGGATCAATTTGGATTAAAATCCATAATGCAAGTTCCTAGAATTGAAAAAATTGTACTTAACGTTGGAATGGGTGAAGCGCATGCAAATGCCAAAGCTTTAGAGACAGCCACAAATGAATTAGCATTAATAAGCGGGCAGAGACCGGTGCGCACAATTGCAAAAAAATCTATTGCAGGATTCAAGATTCGTGAAGGTATGATTTTAGGAGTTATGGTTACTTTGCGAGGCGATAGAATGTATGAATTTTTTGATCGTCTTTTAACTTTTACGTTGCCTCGCGTAAGAGACTTTAACGGTTTATCTGCTAAGTCATTTGATAAGCAAGGTAACTACAATTTTTCTGTAAAAGAGCAAATCATATTTCCAGAAATAGATTTTGATAAAGTTGATACAGTTCACGGTATGAATATATCTATAGTGACAACAACTCAAAAAATCGATCAAGCAAAAGCCTTGCTAGATGGTTTTGAATTTCCTTTCCGGAAACCTAAAAAGTAACGAAATAAAGAGTGGAATGCAAAAATGGCTAAAAAATCAATGATTATTAAAACCCAAAGAAAAAGAAAGTATGCGGTTCAATCAAAGAATCGATGCAAATTATGTGGTCGTCCTAGGGGTTATATGCGTAGATTCCAAATGTGTCGTATATGTTTTCGGAAATTGGCCAGTGAGGGGTTGATTCCAGGTGTAACAAAATCTTCCTGGTAAATAGAGTTAAGATAATAATGTAAGGTGAGAAATTATGAGTATCAGTGATCCAATTTCAGATTTATTAACAAGAATACGCAATGCAATAGATGCCAAACATCCGCGTGTTGATGTGCCAGGATCAAAAATTAAAAATGATATAGTAGATATACTCCGTGATGAAGGGTTCATTCGCGGTTATAAAATTTTTGAGAATGAAAATAAAAAGACTATTCGAATCTACTTAAAATATTCACCGGAAAATGAGCCAATAGTCTTCGGAATAAAACGGATTTCAAAACCGGGTAGAAGAATTTACCAGAAATGGGAAGAAATAAAGCCAATTCATAATAATATTGGAATTTCCATTTTATCTACCTCCAAAGGCGTTATGACGGGCAAGCAAGCCCTTAAAGCGCACATTGGTGGTGAAGTAATTGCACATATTTGGTAAACTTAATTAAAGGTAAATAAAATGTCGCGAATTGGATATAAACCGATTTCTGTTCCGCAAGGTGTTACGATACATTTTGATGAAAAAAAAATAGAAATCACCGGACCAAAAGGAACTGAAAGCGCTCCTTTATTTTTAGGAATCAATGTTCTCCTGAATGAAAATATTCTTAAAATTGACAGGGACGAAAATTTATTGCCAAAAGGATCAAACCAGAAGGCGAAAAAGCAACTAAAAGCCCTTCATGGGTTGGTTCGATCTTTGGTAAATAATTGTATTATTGGAACTACATCTGGGTTTGTTCGCACTCTTGAGATTAAAGGTGTAGGATATAGAGCACAGCAAAAGGGTAGAGATGTTCAATTGCAATTAGGTTTTAGCCATGAAGTATTCTTCAAGGTACCGGAAAAAGTTGATGTGATCGTTAAAACACCTACGGAAATTATAATTAGCGGGACAAATAAAGAATTAGTCGGTCAAGTAGCCTCTGATATACGTGGCCTCAAGAAACCTGAACCTTATAAAGGTAAAGGAATTCGCTATAAAGAAGAACATGTAATCATGAAAGCCGGTAAGGTAGGAAAAAAATAATGAAAACAGATGTTCGTAAAAGATTACAAGTTGCAAAAACGAAAACACGCATTAAAGCAAAAATAAAAAAAAGCGGTAAATTCAGATTAGCTTTTTTTAGAGGCAATAAAAATTTTTATGCACAAATTATTGATGATGTCAAGGGAATAACATTGGTAGCCGCAGCTACGAATGAAAAAGGTTTTGCTGAAAGTAGAGAGAAAAATCTGGCAAATATTGACAGTGCAGTCAAGTTGGGAAAAATTTTGGCAGAGAGGGCAAAAGAGAAATCTATAACAACAGTTGTATTTGACCGAGCGGGAAAGCTATATCATGGGAAAGTAAAAGCGTTTGCCGATTCCGTAAGAGAAAATGGAATTGAGATCTAAAAATAATCTCATCAAAATCTAAAATTTATTAGATTTGTATTTATAAATGTAGTCAGGTTTTTAAGGAGCATTAAATTGAATACCTCAAGAAAAAAAATGGTTAATTCACAAGATTTAGAATTAACAGAAAAGGTTATAAAAATAAATCGAGTAGCCAAGGTAGTAAAAGGTGGACGTCGATTTTCATTTAATGCACTATCTGTAGTAGGTGACAGCCAAGGGCATATTGGAATTGGATTTGGTAAAGCGAATGAGGTGCCAGATGCAATCCGTAAAAGTGTAGAAAATGCAAAAAAAGTAATCGTAAAGATTGAAACAAAACGGAATACAATTCCTCATGAAATTATAAGTAAATATAAGACTTCTACTGTCATATTAAGACCGGCTTATCCTGGTACAGGTATTAAGGCCGGTGATGCGGTTCGATCTGTTGTAGAAATAGTTGGAATTAAAGATATTTTAACTAAAGTTCATGGATCTAGAAACCAAATGAACGTCGTTAAGGCTACTTTTCTGGGATTATTGCAATTAAGAAATCATTTTGATGTAGCAAAGCAAAGAGAAATCTCCATTGAAAAATTATGGGGGCAGGAAAGTAAGGATAAGATATCCAATAATGAACAAAAAGAAATGGGCGTAAACCCAGTCGAAGAAAATCACCCAGAAGCGTAAGTATAAAAAATTATATCTTCGAATTGATAATTTGAAGTAAGATAAAGGATTTTTTCATGGACCTGAGATCATTAAATGGTAAAAAAGTCGAAATCAAATTGGTTAAAAGTTTGATTGGAACACTGCCAAATCAAAGAAAAACAGCAAATGCTTTAGGATTAAGAAAAACTGGATCAACGCGTGTTCATTCAGTAAATTCAGTTTTTATTGGAATGTATGAAAAGGTACGGCATCTTTTGCAGATTCGAATCGCAGAATAGCTCAACTTGAATGGTAAAGAAATTAGCGTCCTTTGCAACAATGCGCAGATATACATTTTTTTTGATTAAAGACGCTAGATAGTGTAGAAAATTTTTTCTTTGCACTATAATTTCATTTTGTAAAATATAGTATTATGGGAAAATAATATGTTCGGTAAAAAAAATAAAGAAGCCACCAAAACTGCTGGAAAAGCGAGACAGGCCAAGAAAAAACGTGAACCAAAACCTTATGATGGATCATTAAATCTGTCTCCAGAAGAGGGCTCAACGTTTTCTAAAAAAAGATTAGGACGTGGGCCAGGCTCTGGTTTGGGAAAAACCAGCGGACGCGGCCAAAAAGGGCAAGGCTCTAGAAGCGGCAGCAATAGTCGGCCGGGATTTGAGGGCGGACAAATGCCCTTACAAAGGAGGATTCCGAAACGGGGATTTACGAATGTCCTTAAAATCGAATATCAAGTTATAAATTTAAGCGACCTTGATATTATTTCCGGAGAAGAAACCATCAATAAAAATTTGCTTTTACAACAAAGAATAATTAACAAAAAGAATTTACCGATTAAGCTTTTGGCCAATGGAGATATCAATAAAGCAATTACCATAGAGGTAGATAAAGCTTCTAAGATGGCCATTGAAAAAATAGAAAAAGCCGGAGGAAAAATAATTTTTCCGGAAGTTCTAGAACGACGAAAAAAGTTTGAGAAAAAAGATACTTCAGCCAAAGTATCAAGAAAATTAAAAAAATATCAAAACGGCTGATTTGATATCAAAATAGCGGGGTTTTGTTTGTGAGCGCGATTATAAATATTTTTCGTATTCCTGAGCTACGAAAAAAAATTCTTATTACATTGGCTTTTTTGATTGTTTATAGAATTGGTGCTCATATTCCAATTCCCGGAATTAACATTGAATCTCTTAAAGCCTATTTTGATGTGTTAACCCAACAATCGGGAAGAGGATTGCTGGATTTAGTGGACCTTTTTGCGGGAGGGGCACTTAAGCGCTTTACAATATTTGCGCTGGGAATCATGCCATATATCTCTTCTTCTATTATTATGCAATTATTGACGGTTGTCATTCCTTATTTTGAAAGATTATCAAAAGAGGGGACTGAGGGGCGTAAAAAAATTAATCAATATACCCGATACGGAACTGTGTTAATTACCGCTATTCAGGGTTTTGCCATGACTTCTTGGATGAAAGGCGTACAGGCGCCAAAAGGATACGATCCAATTGTTGATCCGGCATCCGGTATAACTTTTGTCATAACAGCCATTATAATCCTAACAACAGGCACAATGATATTGGTTTGGATAGGAGAACAAATATCAGAATATGGTATTGGTAATGGTATCTCTTTGTTGATTTTTGGTGGTATTGTTGTGCAGATACCATCTGGGTTTGTGCAAACCCTGGAGAGAATAAAAACCCATTCCGATCCCATCCTCGGTATGATTTTAGTTTTTTTGTTTTTTGCCGTAATCGCCTTATCTATATTGCTTACCTTAGGTGTGCGTAAAATTCCCGTGCAATATGGAAAAATGCTTTCTGGTCGGAGAATGGTTCAAATGAGAAGTCAGCATATTCCCTTACGAGTAAATGCTACCGGGGTTATGCCAATTATCTTTGCAACATCTTTAATTTTATTCCCTGTACAGATGGCACAAGTTGTCAGTAAAGAATATGCATTTTTTGACAAACTGCAATACTATTTAGCACCGGGACAAATTCCCTATATTATCACTTATGTAGTTTTAGTAATCTTTTTTGCCTATTTTTACACCGCAATTCAATTTAATCCGAAAGATTTAGCAGATACTATTAAAAAAAATGGTGGTTTTGTTCCTGGGATTAGACCTGGAAAAAATACAGCCGAATTTTTAGAATGGATCTTAAATCGGATTACTTTATCAGGCGGTATCTTTCTTGCTGGTATTGCAATTATTCCAGATATTATTATCCGTGTTTGGCCAGAAGAGGTGCCTACCAGTATGGCCTATCTATTTGGCGGAACCTCCCTACTTATCATAGTTGGAGTTGCGCTGGACACACTAAAGCAGATAGAATCCCAGATGATGATGCGTCATTACGAAGGATTTATGAAGAAAGGAAAAATTCGAGGGCGAAATTAAATTATTAGCCTAGAATATTAAGCTTGACAGTACAAGGTAATTTTTTTTTCTGATTCCTTCCTTTGGCTAATAACTTTGGAATAAGTTGTTATTTTTAGGAGATTTTTTTTAATAGATTCGAGGTAAGGATGGCTGAAAAAGAAGAGGCCATACGCGTAGAGGGAATAGTTAAAGAACCATTGCCGAATGCGATGTTTAATGTGGAATTGGAAAATGGGCATAAGATTTTAGCTCATATTTCCGGGAAAATGAGAATGCATTACATTAGAATTCTTCCGGGGGATAAAGTAACGGTTGAATTATCCCCTTATGATTTAACCCGGGGAAGAATTGTATTTCGTGAAAAGTAGAAATAAAGAGCTAACTTCTTTAATTTAGGTTAGCTATAGGAGAGATTAATGAAAGTGCGAGTTTCTGTAAAAAAAATATGTAAAGACTGTCGCATCATAAAGCGCAAGGGTGTAGTAAGAATTATCTGCAAAAATCCCAGGCATAAGCAAAGACAGAAATAGTTATTTTTAAATATAGAGGAATCTTAAAAGGATAATTTCATGGCGAGAATAGCGGGTGTTGATTTACCGAATAATAAACGTATTGAAGTAGCTTTAACCTATATTTATGGGATTGGGCCGACCTCTGCAAAAAAAATTTTGAAGCAATCTCAAGTAGATTCAAACCTTCGTGTTAAGGACATGGACGAGAATGCTATCAATGAAATTCGAAAAATCATTGAAAATGAGTATAGGGTTGAAGGTGACCTGAGAACTGAAATCACCTTAAGTATCAAAAGGTTAATGGATATTGGATGCTACCGTGGTTTACGTCATCGCAAAGGATTGCCCGTTCGTGGTCAAAATACCAAAACGAATGCGCGTACGAGAAAAGGGCATAAGAAGACTGTGCCGAATAAGAAAAAATAAATCGATCCGGTAACGAAGGACAACCAAATAAAAAAGGCGGAATTTATAGCATGAGTCGTAAAGAAAAAAAGAAAGTTAAACTGAATGTACCCAAAGGTGTGGTGCATATCAAGGCAACTTTTAACAATACTATTATATCAATTTCGGACTTGCAGGGAAATGTTGTATCTTGGTCCTCTGCAGGAGCATTGAATTTTAAGGGATCTAGAAAATCTACTCCCTTTGCTGCGCAATCAGCTGCAAAAGAAGCAGCTATGAAGGCTGTTGATGCTGGCATGAGAGAGGTTGATATTCTCGTTAAAGGTCCAGGAATTGGGCGTGAGAGTGCTATTAGAGCCATTTATGCCTCTGGATTAGAAATAAAATATATTAAAGATGTAACACCGATTCCTCACAATGGCTGTCGACCACCGAAGCGCAGAAGAGTATAACCATTTTTCGGATTATTGTAGCGAAGCAACGGGAGGGTTGAATGGCAATTAAAAGCCTGCTAAAAGGATTTCAAAGACCCAAAAGGGTAATATTTCATCATGATGAGATCAACGAAGATTACGGAAAATTTATAGTAGAACCTTTTGAAAAAGGGTATGGCATTACACTTGGAAACGCATTGCGGAGAACTTTGCTAACTAGTATTGAAGGAGCCGCAATTTCAACTATTAAGATTGAAGGAATTCAACATGAATTTTCTGTAATTCCTGGTGTGCAAGAAGATGTAACAAGAATTATTTTAAATTTAAAACGAGTTAAAATTAAATATCGAAAAGAAGAACCAAGGACATTTCATAAGGTTTTTCAAGGACCTACTGTACTAAAGGCTGGAGATTTGGTTGATGATCCGGACGTTGAAATAAGAAATAAAGATCTAGTCATCGCTAATATCAATGAAGATGGTATCATTGATATCTCCTTTCAGGTAGAATCAGGAAGAGGATATCTACTCGGTGATAGCTCGAGAATGAATAATGAAACTCTTGGTATTATTCCTATCGATGCAATTTTTTCCCCAGTTGAGCGGGTTAATTTTCGAGTAGAAAATACCCGTGTTGGGCAAAGAACAGATTTTGATAAACTGGTACTCGAAATTTGGACCGATGGAACAATTTCCCCTGAGGATGCATTAGCACAAGCTGCTAAAATATTGAAAGATCATATGACGATCTTTATCAATTTTGAAGAGGATTTTGAAACCGAGCAAGAAGAAATTGATGAAGATCTTGAAAAATTAAAAACATTGTTATCGAAGACAATTGAAGAGTTAGAATTTTCAGTACGCACTTATCATTGTGTAAAAAATATGGAAGTTTTTTCATTAAAAGAATTAGTTCGTAAAACTGAGGAAGAAATCCGTAAGGCAAGACATTATTCTGAAAAAAGTCTTGATGAGATCAAAGCAAAGCTTGCGGAATACAATCTGACTCTTGGAATGAAAGAATAAGGAATTAAAAAAGGGATAATATTATGCGCAAGCTCAACAATGTAAAACAATTAGGACGCACACACTCCCATCGGAAAGCGATGTTTGCAAATATGGCGACATCTTTTTTTATGCATGAAAAAATTGTCAGCACGCGTCCTAAATTAAAAGTATTGCAAGGGTATGTAGAACGACTTATTTCCCGGGCGAAGAAATTAAATGTTGAAACTGATGCTGGCAAAGTTCTTCATCATAAGCGGGAAATTATGCGGTTTATTAAAAACCGTGATATTATAGTTAAACTATATGGCGATATTGCGCAACGAAATCAGGAGAGACAGGGTGGATATACAAGAATCATAAATCTACCTAGACGCAATAGTGATGCTGCTCCTATGGCTATGATCGAATTGATAGAATTCAGAGAGCCGGAAAAAAAATCAAAAAGTTCTGAAAGGAATGCAGCGAAGAAAACCGGTGATAAAAAAGACAAAAAAGATAAGAAATGAACATCTTTTCTTCATTGAAAATATGAGTTTGCTTTTTAGTGGCATAAACGGTAAAAAGGGTGTTCCAACGGACACCCTTTTTTTTTATAGTTAATGATTTTTTATTATCCTATTAACAATCCATTTATGATAAGGATTTCTCATGAGCTTTGATTACGCGGTAGAAAAAAATATAGATCAACCGCATTCCTTTGTTGTTGAAACTGGGAAATTTAAGGGTCCACTTGATTTATTGTGGAGTTTAATTATTAAATCTAAACTTGAAATAACTGAGATATCGTTATCAAAAATTACAAAAGATTTTTTAAGTTATTTATCATTGATGAAAATATTAGATATTGAGTTAAGTTCAGATTTCTCATTAATGGCAAGTAATTTATTGCATTACAAATCAAAAGCGCTCCTGCCAATTGAGAGCTATGTTGATGAAAATTTTGAGCCACCTCTACCGCCTGAACTTGTCCAGCAATTAATGGAATATAAAAAATTTCAGCAAGCCGCTCATAATCTTGAAAGTTTGGAGCAGCAGACGAATGAAATCTATATTCGCAAAACAGAACAGATGATTTTAGAATTTCCAGACGACCAGAACTGGAAGGAGGTGAGTATCCTTGATTTACTTACTGCATTTTCTAAAATTGCCGCTGGTTACCAACTAGAGAAAAAAACTATCAAGAAGATAGTAATTAAGGAATACACCGTTGCGGAAAGTATAGCTAAAATTAGAAATAAATTAATATTTAGCGAAAGTTTTATCTTTTTGGATTTATTCGCCGAAAAAACTGAACCTATTGAGATTGTTGCAACTTTTTTAGCTATTCTGGAAATGGTGAAACTAAAAGAAATTATTATCAGGCAGCATACATTGTTTGGCGATATCCGAGTATTTAAAGGACAGATTAGCGAAGCCTTAACTGGATCTAGCCAATTTAATTTGACAAATTAGTTTATAAATGGGAAAAGTATGAATGCTTCAGAACATGCTTTGCAGGGATTAATCGAATCCATATTACTATTAAGCAGTGAACCAGTGCCGATGCCGTATCTGGCCAGGATTACAGGAACCAGCATTGATGACATTAAAATTACCTTAAATCAGATGATTGATACCTATTTGGAAAGAGACGGCGGTATTGTTATATTGGAAATTGCCGGGGGCTATCAATTTGCCACAAATCGAAAGTATGCTGATATTCTCCGCCCATTATTCGACCAAAAAAAATCGGAGCGTCTTACAAAGAGCGCTATGGAAGTTCTGGCTATTATAGCCTATAAGCAGCCTATACATGTAGCCGCTATCGATGAGATTCGCGGCGCATCTTCCAGGGGTCATATCGCTATTCTACTACAACGTGGATTTATCGTGCCATTGCATAGATTAGAGCTACCTGGAAGACCAATGGCCTACGGTACTACCCAGGAATTTTTAAAATATTTTCACCTTAACTCTTTGACTGATATGCCAAAATTGAACGAAATAAAAGAATTTCAATTGGAATCACTTTCGGGGGAATAAAATAGATGACGAAAGAGAATGATCAAGAGAATATACTAAACGAATTGCGGAGCAAGATCGATTTTTTAGATTCGCAATTAATTGAATTGATAAATAAGCGTTCAGAATTTGTTATTAAAA
The DNA here is from genome assembly GCA_020720805.1 of Leptospira biflexa. GTDB lineage: Bacteria > Spirochaetota > DYNZ01 > DYNZ01 > DYNZ01 > DYNZ01. Next base: position 45,198 of record DYNZ01000002.1, read on the forward strand.
TTGGTAAGTTTAAGGAAAAGCAAGAGAGTCCGCTATATCGGCCTGTTCGAGAGCAAAAAATTTATGATACCATTGCCAAAATTAATAAGGGACCATTTAAAACGGAATCCTTTCTATCGGTATATCGGGAAATTATGTCAGGATCGTTGTCATTAGAGGGTGAGTTGTCCGTTGCTTATTTAGGTCCTGAAGCCACATTTACCCATCTGGCTGCAAAAAAAAAATTTGGCAGTAGTGTCACCTTGGAGCCATTATCTTCAATTCCTGAGATTTTCGAAAAAGTCGAGAACGGTAAATATACCTATGGAATCGTACCAATCGAAAACTCCAACGAAGGAATGGTGACTCATACTCTTGATGAATTTATTGACTCTGAGCTTTTTATTTATTCAGAGCTTTTCCTGAATATATCTCATTGCCTCTTATCCAATGCGGAAAATATTCTTAAAATTAAAAAAGTTTATTCACATAGACAGTCTCTTGGGCAATGCAAAATGTGGCTTATGGAGAATATGCCGAATGTTGAATTGGTAGAGACGTCCTCCAATGCTAAAGCAGCCATCAGGGCAAAAAGTGAAATGTTTAGCGCTGCTATAGCTTCTGATATTTCCGCTGAATTGTATGAACTAAAAATTTTGGCAAAAGATATTCAGGATTTTTCAAATAATGTTACACGATTTTTGATAATCGGTAAGGATCTAAACCAGATATCCAACAATGATAAAACATCAATTTTATGTTCTATAAAAGATCGTCCGGGCGCTTTATTTGAGATGATTGAACCTTTTTATCGTCATAAAATCAATATGACTAAAATAGAATCAAGACCAACCAAAAAGCAACTCTGGGAGTATAATTTTTTTATCGATTTTATTGGGCATTATCAAGAACCAAAAGTTCAACAATTATTGGAAGAGTTGCGATCCAAAGCCTTACATGTAAAATTTTTGGGTTCCTATCCCAAGGGCTTAACCTACTAATCGATAACAAGAAGCCACATGAGCCAACAAAAAAAACAGATTGCGATTATAGGTCTGGGGCTGTTAGGCGGGTCAATAGCCTTAGCGATTCAACAGGCGGCTGGAATGAACGATGTTCATATTATCGGCTATGACCAATCGCAGGAGGTGATGGATTTTGCTCTCTCTTCTGGAATCGTTCATGAGGTTCTTTCTCTCGAGAAGCTATATAGCCAGGAGATCGTAGCGGCATTGGATTTGCTTTTTCTTGCTATTCCCGTGAATGGAATTATCGATCAGTTGAGAAATATTTTAACTCTTGTTGATAGCATGGCGGTAAGGCCTAATCTTACAATCACAGATGTTGGATCGACGAAACTTGACATTTGTCGTTATGCCTGGAGTTTTCACAGTGGTGATTGCTTTATTGGCTCGCACCCCATGGCTGGAAAAGAGAATAGCGGCCTGGAGTATGCAAGTGCTGATCTCTATCGTCAAGCTACAATTTTTTTATGTAGTCAAGAGATGCCTGCTAACGATGCAAAGCAAAGTAACAGACACAAAGATAAAGTCGCCTCTTTCTGGGAAATGCTGGGGGGGATACCATCCGAGATATCGCCTGATTGCCATGATGTGGTTGTCGCTCATACCAGCCATTTACCCCATCTATTATCCATGTCATTAATGTCCTATCTTGGTAAGCACCCGTTATTAAAAGAGTCATTGTTTACGGAGCAAAAAAAATGGTTTGGTGGTGGACTGGTTGATTTTACAAGAATTGCCGCAAGTTCTCCTTTGATGTGGGTGGACATCTTTGAACAAAATATCAAAGAGCTTCAAGTGGCATTGGATGGTTACATGGAGGAGCTGCAACAGTGGCGCAATCACCTGGGTCAATTTAAACGTAGTGAAGTACAGGAATTATTGAGAAATAGCGCGTCGTTGCGAAATAGAATGGTGCCACCGCAAACCAAACATTATTCTATAGAGAGTGCTGCACAATCGCAATTGGATCACCAATCCATAAAAACAGGAGGACCACATGAAAAAAAAAATTAATCCCATCGATAAAATACAAGGAAATTTAATTCTTCCTGGAGATAAATCTATTTCGCATCGGGCTGTTATTTTTTCTTCCTTAATGAAGGATGATGTGATGATCAGCGGAATCTTAGATTCGGGGGATATTCATTCTACTATGCGCGCCTGTTCCTCGCTGGGAGTAAAATTCGAAAAGCGCGAAAGCTATCTCCGCAAAAGTGGATCTGTTCTTCAGAATCGTCCTCTTGCTGTTGATCTTGGATCTATTGATTTGGGCAATAGTGGAACCTCCATTCGTTTGCTAACTGGTTTATTCGCCGGTATGCCTGATGTTCGAGTAGAATTTTTTGGCGACGCCTCTTTGAATAAAAGACCAATGCGGCGGGTCGCGGAACCATTAAATCTTTGTGGAGCCGATGTAACTGTTTCGGATAAGGGGACTCCTCCCGTAAGGATTTCCGGAAAAAAACTTAATACAATTCAATACAATTCCCCTGTCTCATCTGCTCAAATAAAGTCTTCGTTAATGTTGGCAGCGCTTTCGTCGCAGGCAGATTTGGTTTTTGCTGAACCATGGTTGAGCCGGGATCATACTGAGCGGTTCCTACATTTTTTAGATGTAAATTTATCTCAGGAGGAGAGGCAAGTTTCCGGATGGCAAAATTTGCCTGAATCCTGGCAAAGGGAGGGAATCGCAACTTATTTTTCTTATAAAATGTCACCCCCATACACGATTACATCGAAGGATATCATAGTGCCAGGAGATATCTCGTCTGCGGCTTTTTTTATGGTATTGGCTACGATTCTTCCGAATTCGATATTGCATCTGAAGCGGGTAGGGCTAAATCCATCCAGGACAGGAATTCTGAAGGCATTAGAGCGCATGGGTGCTAACATTGCTGTTGAAATGGAGGTATCTTCACCTGAGCCAATGGGTACAGTGCGCATTGAAAGCGGGCCCACTAGAGGAACGGTTTTTTCCGGGGAGATCATTCCGAATATAATCGATGAGATTCCTATACTATCCGTCCTTGCTGCCTTTTCGGAGGGGGATACTCGATTTGAAGGGGTGGGAGAGCTTCGCGTCAAAGAGTCCGATAGGATAGCCGCGGTGGAGACCAATTTGCGCAGTTGTGGAATAGAGGTAGAATCGTGGTCGGATGGATTTGTTGTTCACGGTAAACCAGGAAAAGTGCGTGGGGGAAAAATTCAATCGATGCATGACCACCGCATCGTCATGTCTTTTTCTGTGCTTGGACTTGCCTCATTAGAGGGAACAGAGATTGATGATATAAGCTGGATAGATACCTCCTTCCCAAATTTTTATCAACTATTGGAGAGTGTGGCTCAATGAAACGGATCATTGCCATAGATGGACCAGCTGGAGCAGGTAAGTCAACAATAGCCCGTACTCTGGCAAATCAATTGGGTATGGTTTATTTTGATTCAGGTGCGATCTATCGTTTTTTTACCTGGGTAATCCTGGATAGAGATCGAGAGATATCCACAGAGGTTGATTATACAACTTTTCTTGCTGAGATGCTTTTTCAATTTGATATCCAGTGGGAGGGGAGCGATCGATTAATCCTTTTCCGTCAAGAGGAGATCAGCAGCAAATTGCGTCAGGAGTCGGTTAGCGCTGAAATTTACAAAATAGCAGATAAGTCACCCTATCGAAACCAGGCCAACTCCTACATGAGGAGGCTTAGTATGCGCTATGATATGGTGATCGACGGCAGGGATATTGGCACTGTGGTCTTTCCTGAGACGCCTTATAAATTTTATCTGGATGCCTCTCTACAGGTAAGGGCACGCAGGCGCTATCTTGAGCTAGTGGCGGCCAATCCGGAACAGGATTTCCTTTTAGAGGAAATTGAGAAAACAGTTGCGGAACGGGACAGTAAGGATCGAAATCGGCCATCAGGCGCACTTCGAAAAGCGGAGGATGCCATTGTTATCGAATCTGGGGAGCTCTCTGTCGAGGCGGTTGTAAAACTTTTTATCCAGGAAATCAGACGTATTGAAAAACAGTGCCTTGACTCTTGAAATTATGAAATGGTTGACAGATACAGCCTGCTAAAAAATATGGGGCTAATAGAAACCTACCGAAATATTACATCATTCCATTAGATCAAAGGTAAAATTGTGGTGTCAGAAGCAACTTCTTCAAATGCAAAAAGTCTTGAAAATATGTCCGATGCGGAGCTGGATGCTCTGGACATGGAATCTCTCCTGAATCTGGAGACAAACAGCAATAATGATTATATAGGCAAAGGTGAACTAGTTACGGGAACAGTCGTTCAGATTGATAACCAGTATATCTATCTAAATTATGGACAAAAGGCAGAGGGTCGAGTTCTCCGGGAAGAAGTGGAAGGTGAAGTAAACATCCATGACCAGTTTAATGCAATCGTGATCAGGCCTGAAGGCGCAGATGGTCTTTCTGTGCTTTCCATTGCCGAGGCAAACAAAAAAATTGCCTGGGATCGTTTGCGTATGGAAGAGGATCTTTCCAACATGATCCTTGAGGGAAAGATTTCTCATGCCGTGAATGGCGGTTATCTGGTCAACATCTCAGGACTGCAATTTTTTCTTCCTGGTAGCCAGCTTGGCCAGATGAAGATAAAAGATGTATCAGAGGTCATTGGCAAGGTTTATGATTTTAAAATATTAAAATTGGATGACAGACGTCGTTCCGGCGTATTGTCCCGTAAACAGCTTCTGGATGATCGTCGCCAGGAAGATTGGGCAAAATTTATTCAAAAATACAAAGAGCACGATGTTGTGCAAGGAAATATAAAAGGAATTACCGAATACGGCGCCTTTGTTGAGGTCGAGGGCATCAAAGGGCTTTTGCATGTCAGCGATATGTCGTGGCGGAAAAATGCCCGACCAAAGGACATCGTCAAAAAAGGTCAGGATATGACAGTCAAGATTCTGAGCCTTGACCTTGAAAACCAAAGGGTTGCCTTTGGAACCAAGCAGTTGAGTGAAGATCCCTGGAGTACATTTCTGGAGAGTCATAAGGAAGGGGATCAATTGAAGGGGCGCGTCACGCAGCTGGTGACCTATGGAGCTTTTGTCGAGGTCGCAGAGGGTGTTGAGGGGTTGATACATCTTTCAGAGTTATCCTGGTCACGCCGTATCAACCATCCCAAGCAGGTGCTGAATAAAGGTGATGAAGTTGAAGTTAGTATTCTCAAAATTGATGAAAATGAAAAGCGCCTCTCTTTGTCTTTGAAAGATGTCGTTGAAAATCCCTGGGGAAAAATTGCACAACAGTATCAGGTAGGGCAGATTTTAACTGGCAAAGTGACAAAATTAACGAATTTTGGAGCTTTTGTGGAAATCAGCAAGGATGTGGAAGGTTTGATCCATGTCAACGATCTTAGCTGGGACGAAGTGGGCAGTCCGCGTAAAGTGGTAAAAGAGGGCGACGAGGTAGAATTTAAGATTATGGAGATGGTTCCGGAAGAGCGGAAAATCTCCTGTTCAATCAAGCACTTGAGTGCAAGTCCATGGGATGTTTTAAAACAAAAATATCCGCCACGCACGAGAATCCGGGGAAAGGTAACCGGTGTTGTACCCTTCGGAGTTTTTATCGAAATCGAAGAAAAAGTAGAAGGTCTTGTGCATATCAGTCATATCAGTGGCAAGAAAAGCGAAAATATAGCGGAGAGCTTCCAAAAAGGTGAAGAGGTCGATGCTGTTGTACTTGGAGTTGATGCAGCCAAGAAGAGAATCTCCCTATCGATCAAAGATTTTGAGAAGCAGAGAGAACGGGAAACCATCGAAAAATTTATGCATGAGCCGGGAAAGTCACAGCGTATGACGCTGGGTGAGATGATTAAACTGGATCAGGAGTAATCGGGAAATCGAACTATTATGATGAAGCGAAAAGGTAGTACCAAGACAAATCCTGATACAACCCGGGAAGATGTCCATGTCCGGCGAAATGCAATAGAGACAGCTCTGCTGGATATAAAACATTATGTGCAGAATAATGGCAGGGTTGTGCTTCGTGCAGGGTTGATCCTGGTACTACTCGTTATTACGGGTGCAGTGTTCTATGGTGTCCTCGGATCCGCCAAAAAAAGCTCGTATGAGGAACTTTATAAGGCGAGGAAAATATTGACCGAAGCTAAAGAGCAGCTTGATATGGCTGACCTATTAGGTGGAGTTTCGGATAAACCTAAAGAGGGAAGCTCTTTTCAGGAGAAGTCCCGAAAAGAGGCAATAGGGAAAGTAGATCAATCGATTCAGGCTCTTCGTAATATCGAGGGCTCTTTGTTGTACTCATTTTCCGGGGCAAAAGCGCTGGCATCCTATTATATAGCCATGGCACATCTCTATAAAGTCGATTATACTCAGGCTGCGGACCAATTCGCTCGTTTTGCGGACAAAAACCCGGATTATTTTTTAGCGATCTCTGCCAAGAAAAAGCAAGGCTATAGTCTTGAGATGTTAAAAAAATATAAAGAGGCTTTTGCTGCCTATTCTGAGCTATACAAGAAGAATGGTGACAGCTATATGGCTGCCCAGGCACTGTTTGATATGGGTAGAATGGCAGAGAAGCAGCAGCAGTTGGATATTGCCAGAAAGCACTACACAGATCTCATTCAAAAATTTCAGAATAAATCGTTTTATTTCGTCAGAATGGCCCAGAAAAGGTTATATCTGATTGGTAAATCCTGAGAAAAGGGGTACTCTTCGCGTGATTTCCATTGCACTTCCCAAAGGAAGAATGGCAGAAGATTCCATTTCTCTGATGGCTCGAGCAGGAATTACCAGGGAAGAGATTGACATTAAAGGACGAAAGCTTTCCTTTACCGATGTCGATGATCGCATCAAAGTTTTACTTGTCCGGTCTCAGGATGTGGCGACCTACGTCGAGCATGGTATTGCCGATCTAGGAGTTGTAGGCAAGGATGTTTTACTAGAGCAGGATAAAAAAGTTTATGAACTGCTGGATCTGAAATTTGGCTATTGCCGCATTTCTCTTGCAGGACCCCAAAATCATGTCAAGCCCGCTATTCAAGGTAGTGTTCGAGTCGCCACAAAATACACCCGCATCACGGAAGCATTCTTCGCAGGAAAAGGTCAGGATACAGAAATTATAAAACTGTATGGCTCGGTTGAGTTGGGTCCCATTACAGGATTGACCCATTATATCGTTGACCTTGTATCCACGGGTCAAACATTAAAAGAGAACGGTTTGGAAGAGCTGGAAACTATTTTTGAATCCACTGCCAGGCTGATCTGTAATCGGTCAAGCTTTGTCATGCGCAATCAAGACATTCAAAATATTGTCACCCTCATCCAGCCACATTTATAATAGCGTGGATTGATTTTTTTAAAAGATCTTATTTTAAGAAAATATATAAGAAAAACAAACAAGTTAAGAGGTATTTTTATGGCAATGGATGCCCCAGTTCATGTAGATAAACATAGTTTTCATCAGGTTGTTTTGCAGTCAAGTCTGCCTGTAGTTGTCGATTTTTGGGCACCCTGGTGCGCCCCATGTCGCCTGATTGCGCCCCATCTGGATGCATTGGCAAAAGAGCTTTCCGGAAAGATCGTTATCGCCAAACTGAACACGGATGAAGATCCAGAGTTGGCGGGAACATACCAGGTAAGCGGCATTCCAACGCTTATGGTTTTTAAGGGTGGGGAGGTTGTGGAGCGTTTGGTAGGAGCTTTGCCCAAAGAGGCATTGAAGCAGAAGCTATCCCGTCATTTAAGCTGAAAAAATAAAAATAGCTGGGAATAGCCAATTTATCCAGGCAGAAAGGGGCTGACATGGCTTTACCATGGGATTGCTAATTTCTGTTGGGAATAGATTCGCCGGAAAATAAGGAATTTACGTCAATAAGAGACGTTTTTTCCTTACTTCAGCTTGACAAAGGTGGATTTTTAGTGTAAAGTTCACATCATTATTTTTGTTAGAAGGTTCAAGAAAGTTAAATAATTTATAATTTATTGTTTATAAATTCGCAAGTTTATAAGGATTTATATTTTCTGCTGTATTGATCTGTGCGAGTCGTGCAGATGAAACAATGATGTGTTTAGAAAAAAAAATTAATGGATGAACAAAAAAATCTAACGACCGATGAGGCTGCTGATCAGGCAGCGTTAAAAAGAGCCAAGAAGGGTATCACCAAGTACAAGAAAGGGGACAAAGTTGTTTACCCGATGCATGGTGTTGGTCTAATTGAGGATATCAAGTCGGTTACGATTTTAGGGGTAGAAAAAAAAGTTTATGTGATTCATATCATGAACAACGGCATGACGGTTATGATCCCAACGGAAAATGTGGATAAAATCGGTTTGCGCCCTGTCATCTCCATTAATGAAGTTGATAAAGTGTTAGAAATTTTGGCGGATGAAGAGACGGAAATGGAGGAGGATTGGAAACTCCGTTACCAAATCAATATGGAGAAGGTAAAAACGGGTTCCATCTATGAGGTTGCTGAGGTGGCTCGAAATCTATACCGGCGGTCTCTTGCCAAAGATCTTTCCATTATGGAAAGAAAGCTTTATGAAAACGCATACCAGTTGATAACAAATGAGATTGCCTTAGCGCGAAATCTGGATATTGAAGACGCTGGAAATATAATTTCTGAAGTTCTTTCTTGAACCAAACCTAATTTTATTAGGAGAGAGGTTCATCATGGTTACGTTTGTTAGATCGGTTTTCTTGGTTGGTTCGTTGTTAGCCACCTACTTGAGTTTTTTTCATCAATCATTGACTTTTATTCTCATTGCTCTTGGCATCTCCTTTATTGTTGCTTTGGCGGTAATTATAGGCTCTGAATATCTAATCCATACCTTTCGCGTACGCAGCGTTTTTTTCTCTCTGTTGGGTCTTGGTCTAGGTCTATTCCTAGCGCATTTTTTTAACCTTGGTCTGGAAAAGCTTCCTTTTCTGAAGGATACTGTTTTTGGCCCGGTAATGCTGAATTTGCTCTATTTGGTCTTTGGTTTTGGAGTTCTGATGTTCTTTTTGGTTCACCAGGAGGAGATCGGCGATATTCTATTTAGTGGTGTTTCGCCAACGCGAGCCAAGGTTGATATCGATGAAAACAATCAAAAAATTCTTGATACATCGGTAATCATTGACGGACGAATTCTGGATATCTGTCAAACCGATTTTATTGATGGAATATTGGTCATACCCAACTTTGTACTCAAAGAGCTCCAGTTCATCGCAGACAGCGCAGATAGTATCAAGCGCAATCGCGGTCGTCGTGGTCTTGATATTCTCAATAAAATGCAGAAAGATCCCAATATCAAAGTGAAAATCAGCGATATGGATTTTCCAGAAATTCGGGAAGTGGACTCCAAATTGGTAAAACTTGGTAAAGAACTAGGCGCAAAAGTCGTCACCAACGATTATAACCTGAATAAGGTTGCGCAGTTTCAGGGAGTGAAAGTCCTGAATATCAATGAGCTATCCAATGCCTTAAAACCAATTGTTCTTCCTGGCGAAGAGATGAGAATCATGCTGATTAAAGAGGGTAAAGATTCCAACCAGGGCGTTGCCTATCTCGAAGATGGAACTATGGTTGTCGTCGAAAATGGTAAAGATAGAATTGGAGATGAGGTTGAGGCTGTGGTGACTTCTGTTTTGCAGACGACCGCAGGACGCATGATTTTTACGAAATTAAAAGAAGAAATCCACCACTCCTGATTTTTTGCTAATGCAGGCCGCTGATATTGGAGTCGTTATTGTAGCCGGAGGGCAGGGATTGCGTCTCGGTAGAGATGTTCCCAAACAATTTCTCCAAGTTGGCGGCAAAGAACTTTTTCGTTATAGCCTGGATCATTTTTTACAGGCGCAAAAGAACCTGCCTGATTTTGCTGGCGCGAAGATTGTGCTTGTGCTGCCCGCAGATATGATTTTGGTTTTTCATCAACTCTATCCCATGTATTCGCAACCTGTTTCAGAAAAAAAGCTTTCCCTGACGGCCGGAGGTGCTACTCGGGCAGAATCAGTCCGGAATGGGATGTTACAGCTTACAGCGCCAACCTTTGTGTTGGTTCACGATGCAGCCAGGCCATTCTTCTCCACTGAAAAAATCCAGGCATTTATGACAAGGTTAGTTCAACTATCCAGGGAGAATCTGCTGCTAAGCGGACGGTGGGCACGCGATACCATATTGACAAGTGACATCCAGAAGCAGCGGCTGATGGAAGTTGTTGACCGCGAAAGGGTGTTCCAGGCCGAAACACCTCAGGGTTTTTATCTCCAGGATTATGAAAATGCACTTGCCAGGATCCAGAGACCCTCTTTAGACTTTACGGATGAAAGCTCACTGTTTTTGGAATCAGGAATGGGGATTACCCCTTTCGCGCTGGACTCCTGGAATCCAAAAATTACCTTTGCCGAAGATCTGGATCTCATGAAGGCGTATCTGCGATATAGCCATGAATAGTTTTTTTACTGATCTATACTATTCCTAAAGGAAATTGTTTTTTCCATTGACTTCATCGTGCCATAACAGTGTTAAAAGGATAATTAGCTATTCTTCGCAGTATATAAAAGTATCCAGATAATGAGGTTTTCATGAAGCATCCTTATAGAATCGGAATTGGTTGGGATGTTCACCCTTTTGCGCCGCAGAGGAAATTAATTCTTGGCGGAGTGCAGATACCCTATGAAAAGGGACTTGAGGGGCACTCCGACGCTGATGTGCTGGTGCATGCGGTGATGGACAGCTTACTTGGAGCCGCCGGTATGCCAGATATAGGAGAGCTATTTCCGAACACGAATATGGAGTACAAAGGAGCAGACAGCCTTGAGTTGCTGCGCAAGGTCAATGACCGCCTTCGTTTGGAACATTGGTTTTTAGTAAATATAGATTGTGTTCTTCTTTGCGAAGAGCCAAAAATTAAGCCTTACAAAGAGCAGATGAAAGACAATCTTGCCAGGGCTCTGGAAGTTCATAAGGAGAATGTCAACATCAAGGCTACCACAACGGAAAAATTGGGATTTATCGGACGTAAAGAGGGAATAGCCGCAGAAGCCGTGGCTCTCCTGTATTTAGATAAATAAAATTTCAGGAAATTACGATGATTTGTCATTTTTGCCAGACAGATTTGAGTCAGATTTTGCCGGAGCGAGGTGCGATTCCCCGTTATGCCAGTTGTCCAAAATGTCACCGCGATGTAAAAGTGTGTTTGAATTGTCGCCATTTTGATAGAGCTTCTTACAATGAATGCCGTGAAACATCGGCACCAAGGGTCACAGATAAAGAGAAGGCTAACCATTGTGATTTTTTCCAACCTGGTAGCGGCAATCAGAGTCATAAAAATGAAGATAAAAAAGTGCAAAAAGATTTTAATCAACTTTTTAAATCATAAAGCTACGTTAGCGCAAGGATAAAACGCCTGCGTACACGAAGCGTTACGACGAATTTGGTGAAATATGGCATTAGACCGCATAATTGTTCAGGGCGCTCGTGAGCATAACCTTAAAAATATTTCTTTAGAGATTCCTCGGGAAAAGTTAGTTGTGATTACTGGCCTATCAGGATCGGGCAAATCAAGTCTGGCGTTTGACACGATATATGCGGAAGGTCAGCGCCGTTACGTGGAAAGTCTTTCTGCTTACGCCCGTCAATTTCTTGGACAAATGGAAAAGCCGGATGTGGATTCAATTGATGGCCTATCGCCAGCGATTGCCATAGAACAAAAAAGTTCGCATCGGAATCCACGTTCAACTGTTGGCACTGTTACGGAAATTTATGATTATCTTCGTCTTCTATATGCGCGTATAGGTAAGGCCTATTGTCCTTCCTGCTCAAAACCTATCCAATCCCAGAGCGTGGATCAAATTATTAATTTATGCATGGCTTTTCCGGAAGGACGCAAGCTGCAGATCCTGTCGCCTATAGTACGTGGTCGCAAGGGAGAGTTTACAGAAATTTTAGAAAAGATCCGCAAAGAAGGATTTGTCCGTGTACGCATCGATGGTGCTATTTTTGATCTGCAGGAAAGTTCTGATTTTCAAATACAAAAAAACAAAAAGCATAATATTGATATCATCATTGACAGGCTCATAATCAAAGAGGGGGTGCGGGCGCGATTGGCAGATTCAATCGAAATTGCCCTCGATAAAGCCGGTGGCAATATGCTCTTGCTAGCGCAGAAAGAAGGCAGTGCCGGCGAGTGGGAAGAGAAATTTTTTTCTACGTTGATGTCATGCCATGAGTGCGGAATCTCCTTTCCGGTTTTGGAGCCGCGTAGCTTTTCTTTTAACTCCCCTCATGGTGCTTGTCAGGAGTGTGACGGCCTTGGAGTTCTGTTGGATTTTGATCCCCAGTTGATTGTTACTGATTCAGAACTTTCTGTGCTTGAAGGCGCTGTGCGTCCATGGGGAACGCCACCTCTGGCTCCCTGGTATCAGAACTCCTATCGTGCTCTAGCAAGGCATTACCAATTTAAGCCGGATCTACCATGGAAAAAACTTCCTAAGAAATATCAGGAGATGGTCCTTTTCGGGAATGGCGACGAGAAAATTCTGTATAAATGGGAGGATCATAATCGATCCTTTGAAATGAAGAGGCCGTTTGAAGGAGTGATACCAAATTTGCGCCGGCGCTATAAAGAGACAAAATCTGAAAGTATGCGTGAAGAATTTGATAAATATATCACGACTAGTTCCTGTCATGCGTGTAAAGGAGAGCGTTTGCAACCCTTTCCTGCGGCAGTGCGTATCTCAGAAAAAACAATTACGGAGATCTCTGATTTTAGTATTAGCGACGCTCTTTATTTTTTTAACAATCTCTTGCTGGATGAGGTACAGGCAAAAATTGCCAGAGATATCATTAAAGAGATTAAAAATCGTTTATCCTTTTTAGAGAATGTAGGCTTATCCTATCTCACCATGTCACGGGCGGCGGGAACACTCTCTGGCGGCGAAGCCCAGCGCATTCGGCTGGCTACCCAGATAGGTTCGCAATTGATGGGAGTGCTCTATATCCTGGACGAGCCAAGCATAGGTCTGCATCAACGTGACAACGATAAGCTTCTTGCTACTTTAAAGGGGCTGCGCGACCTCGGGAATACCGTTTTGGTTGTCGAGCATGACCAGGACACGATGGAACAATCTGATTATATTATCGACTTAGGCCCCGGTGCCGGCATTCATGGTGGATTTCTGGTTGCATTCGGAACTCCTAACGATATTAAAAATGAAAAGAAATCTCTGACTGGTCAATATTTGCGAGGTGACAGAAAGATCAGTCAGCCTGAAAATCGGAGAAAAGGGACAGGAAAATTTATTGAAATTATAGGGGCTCGCGAAAATAACCTAAAGAATCTTTCAGTCAAAATTCCTCTGGGAGAATTTGTCTGTATCACAGGAGTTTCTGGTTCAGGAAAATCAACCTTAATAAACGAAATTCTATATAAACGCAGCAGTCGAATCTTAATGCGATCTTTTCTAAAAGAAGGAAAAGTGAACGATATCAAAGGATTGGAATATCTTGACAAAGTTATTGATATCGATCAAAGTCCGATTGGTAGGACTCCGCGTTCCAATCCGGCGACTTATACTGGATTATTTACCCCAATACGCGATATGTTTGCACGATTGCCTGAATCCAAGCTGCGCGGTTACCAGTCGGGTCGTTTTTCATTTAACGTAAAGGGAGGTCGATGTGAAACATGCGAAGGGGATGGTATCAAACGAATTGAGATGCATTTTTTGCCGGATGTCTATGTAACCTGCGAGGTGTGTCATGGCAAACGATACAATCAAGAAACGCTGGAAGTGCGTTACAAAGGAAAATCTATTTATGATATATTGGAGATGAATGTTGAGGAGGCTTTGACTTTTTTTGAAGCCATACCTTCAATAAAAAATAAGCTGCTTTTACTGTCTGAGGTGGGGTTAGATTACATCAAATTGGGACAGGCTGCCACTACCTTATCAGGCGGCGAGGCACAGCGCATCAAGTTGTCCACGGAGTTGGCCAAACGTAGCACAGGCAAAACCCTCTACATTCTTGACGAGCCAACCACAGGACTGCATTTTGAGGACATACGAAAGCTTCTCATAGTCTTAAATCGGTTGGTAGATCAGGGTAATACAGTTGTCATTATCGAGCATAATCTTGATGTGATTAAAAATGCGGATTGGATTATCGACCTTGGTCCTGAGGGCGGCGAAAAGGGCGGAACTCTCGTCTGCTGCGGAACGCCTGAGGACGTGGCTGCTTTTCAGGGATCCTATACCGGTCATTATTTAAAAAAGATATTGAGATAATTTCTGGAAGTAATATGAAACCAGAATGGAGAATCGGATGGATCATACTGTTGCAATTGGCATGGATCAATTTTTTTACTTCTGCACTGCTAATGGCAAGTAATTCTGATTCGAAATCTGAAAAAAGCAACGACAAACAAATCGCACAAAAGGCTCTATTACCGGAATTCCTACGCGAAGGGAACAAGCAGGAAATCATACCTGATATTGTTCTGGAATCAGCGGATCTGGGAAAATACATCCAATTAAAAATGCAGGAACAGGGGATTTTAAAACTGTATGGTCGCATCAAGCTGCGCATTCGGGAAAGGATCCTCTATGCTGACCAGATTACCATTAATATGGATAGCGGTGAAATTTTTGCTCCGGGGCTTGTGAAAATAGAAGAAAAGAGTTCATTTATCTTTGGTAAAGATTTTTATTATAGCAGAAAGCAAAATCAGGCAATTTTTTATGAGATCAAGGCTTTCTTTAAGCCATTCTATTTCGATGGGAGTCTGGCGCGCAAGGTAAATGATGAGCTAACTATTGTAGAGAAAGGTAAGCTAACAACATGTGACTTGGATTGTCCCCACTACTATTATCAGGTAAAAAAAATTTGGGTGTATGCGGATCGAAAAATATTTGCGACCGATATCTGGATGTATGTTGGTAACTCTCCGATTTTTTACTTTCCTTTTATATATCAGACACGCGAGGGTAGCGGTATTATAACGCAGTTTGGCTATACGGATCGACGCGGTGCATATATCCAAAACACAGTTAATCTTTCTTTTAAAATTCCAAAGATAACTTCTCTCTCCATTGGGAATGCGACGGAAAAGGATACCAAAGCTGGGAATTCACAGGAAATTCTACATAGTAAGTGGATGGTTGATTATTATCAGCGTATGGGGCAATATTTTGCCCTCTGGACAAATGTAAAATCGGGAATCCTGAAATTTGACAATAGGATTGGTATTGCGAATCATTATCCTGTCGATTATGACGCAAATCTGGTGAGATTTAAGAATATTACTGAAAGCTCAGACTACCGGCAGAGCGTGCATGACCAGGAGGGTGGTAGGCTTTTGAACCTGGACTCCCAGCAGTGGGTTAGCTTGATATCCAAATTGGATTACAACTTTATGGTTGATCCTCTCGGTGCGCATTCCATTAGTTATGATGTTACCTGGTATTCGCATGCTTACATGTATCCTTTTTTTGAAAAGAGGTTTGAGCCGGACTCCACGGCTATGATGCTGCAATCGCTATTTGTTCCTCAATCTTGGAATACACCTATCCAATCCCTGAAATGGTACGGCAGTTACCAGCACAAAGGTGTAAATACCCATTTTCTTGTCTACCTGCAGCGATACTGGCAATGGGATCAAAGTAAAACGTTTCTGGATAAGGATGCATCCTATCTGCCCAAAGATGAAATTGTGCCGGCATTACAGTACCAGTGGCATGACCAGGTTGCCTTTGATAAAGGAGGGTATTTTAAAGCACTTTACAATATTGGCGCGAGCTGGAATCATCAAAAAAATTATGATATTTATGGTAATAAATTTCAGGAAATGTGGCAGGCAAATGGTCAGGCTGATTTATCGCTGCCAATGTCATTTTTTCGCCAATTGATGTTGTTGAATCCGAAACTGTCCTATGGCCTTAAAATGCAGGAAAATATAGATCCTACAGAATCACAGAAGCTGGAGGCTAACCGAAATAGTTACCATTTCGCTGAAGTCGGTATGCAGGCAAAATGGGGACCGGCGGATTACAATTTCCAAATCGAATACCAGCTTCAGAGAACCTTTGCAGAGGGATTGGTGGAAGCCCCTTTTTACAGTTATCGAAAACATCAATTATCTTATACCCTTATGGTAGCGCCATTGCAAGATTTTTATCTGACAGCTTCCGGCGCTTACGATTTGCGGGACGGTTATTACAGGGAGGAGGATAAATGGCAGGATTTGGTAATTAAGGGGCATTGGATTCTAAATTTTATAAATTTTAATAATCCGGTCATGATAGATTTTTACAAAAAATACAGGCTAATTTTTTCTCGCATCCATTTTATCAATAATTATAACTACATACTAAAAACGCAGAAACACGGGATCAATGATTTATCCATGAAATATGAATTAGGAAATTTTTACAGTTCCTGGATTGACCATTGGGAGCTTTTCTCCTTTGGTTTGCGTTGGTATCATGATTTTCAAAACCGTTTTCGAGATCGGATATTTGCTACCTGGGAGACAAAGGTTCGTTTTTTTCAGCATTGGAAGCTGACGGCTGGCGGAAACTCCATTCTTGAACAGGTGTACCGCTACTTAAACAAAGATGTGGCGCCTTCAACCGATATCATACAATCTTTGAATCTTTTTTCTGCGGATGAACGGAGCCAGGCTCTCTTTCGTGTCCAAAAGATTTATGCAGAGCTATCCCATGATCTACACTGCTGGGAAATGACTTTCGGCTGGTCTATGGTTCATAACCTACAGCCGTTTGGTCTAAATCTGAACCATCGTCTCTCATTTTATGAACATGTTGTCTATTTCTCCTTTCGCAGTAAAGATCTGCAAGATGTTGGAATACCTCAAAGCGATATCTATCGGCGCAAGCCAGACCCTGATGCTTATCAATAAGCACTTAAAATAGGGAATTTGAAAAAAAACTGAGGAAAAAAAGTTGTCAATTCACTTGACATGGAAAAGACCGATCCTGTCATTATCCCTACCAGACATATTATACCGAAAAGAAATTGGTTTTTCGACTCACACGAAGTGAGGAGTGCGAAGAGCAGGATTGCTCGAGTGTCGATTTTGCCAGGACGGCAAAAAATCGACCCGGATTTGACAGGGCAGCTTTATGTGACCTCCTGTCACAGCTGCATGAGTTACATCCTGTAACTCAGATGTCAAAAATCTGGCTCCATGGCATCGCTTCCTTTTTGTATTTTATTATTCGGAAGCGATACGCACGTTGGGCGGCATCGCCCTGGGAAACCAAATCTGCTAGGATAACTACGCCAGAAAGTGCAAAAAGCACTTTCTTTGCAGTATAAAAAGAGAAGCGAGGGAAAGTATGATGTTTAATGATATACTTTCTAATCCAGACGAAGAGTGGGAAGATGAAGAATTAGATGACGAAAATAGCCGTCAGGTGATGGCTAGTTACGCATGTGAAGAGTGCGATTACAGATGGGATGTCATGGAAGAGAACCGCGAATATAGCGGTGAAGATTACGCTGAGGATACCGTTTGCCCCATGTGCGGCTCCACCTATGTAACGCAGATCTAACTTTTTTTCTCATGTGTCCTAACGGAGTCACTATCCACAGAGGAATACGGCATCATTTGATATGACCTTTAGACTGTTCATTATTAGTCTCATGGCAATCCTGGCTTTTTACCATATTGCCGTTAATTCTCATCCCGTTTCTTTTACCATTCTTTGGCAGACGAGTACACTGCCTCTTTCTTTGATTACTCTTTTCTCTATGAGTTTTGGCGCACTTTTTGGAATTTTATATCTAAGTTTCGTCCGTTCCAATCAGGGAAAGAAACGCCGATTCAAAGAGTTGGAAAAAGCCCATAAAGAGCAGAACCATCCTGTTGTGGTTCAAAAAGCGGATAAAAACGTAAAATAAGCTCCACTATCACAAGAAGCGACTGATCCATTTTGGATGCAAAGGATACCAGGAAATGGCTCAATATCCAACGAGTACAGGGCAGCCAAATCTGGATACGCCTATGATGACGCAGTATCGGGAGATAAAATTACAGTTTCCTGATGCGATTTTGTTCTTTCGGATGGGCGATTTTTATGAGATGTTTTTTGAAGACGCCCAGTGCGCCGCGCCCTTGATGGAGATCGCTCTGACCGAGAGACAAAAGGGTGTACCCATGGCCGGCATCCCCTTTCATGCGGCAGAATCTTATATACGCAAACTCATCGTTCACGGAAAAAAAATTGCGATTTGTGAACAGTTGGAAACAAAGCCTCTAAAAGGGGAAAAAATCGTCCGACGGGAAGTAGTTAGGGTAGTTACCCCGGGCACATACCTGGATGAGCTTAGCCAGGAGAGCTACCTGGCCAGTCTGCTTTTTCTTGAAAATGACCTTCATGTAGTTTTGTGTGATATCTCCACCGGCGTTTTGCTGCGAAAAAGTCTGCCTGTTTCTACAGAGGCGGGCAGGGATTATCTTTCCCATTTGCGAACCCTTTTTATGCAATACTCAATTCGGGAGGTTCTTGTTGGGGGGGACTTTTGGCAGCAGGCGTTATCGGAAAGAGTTGAATTTTTTCAGGAGATGAAAGTTTTCGTCAATCAAATTGACGATTGGATTTTGGAAGAAAATTATATCGAAAGGATCATTCTGGAGTTTTTTGGGGTGGTTTCGCTGCAGGCAGTTTTTCCGGAGGGGCGCGATATACATAGGGGCGCTGCCGGATCCCTCGCAGCTCTTTTGCATTATCTTAGGGAGACGCAAAAATTTTTACTGCCGCACATTCGCATCCCGCGCAACCTTGTAGACGAGGGGATTCTGTTTCTCGATGAGAATGCCATTCGCTCTCTGGATCTGGTAGAAAACCAGAGTGAAGGAGGGGTAAAGGCAACTCTGTTTGGAGCCATGGACAGAACCCGTACACCAATGGGTCGTAGATTGTTGAAATGGTCCATCTTGAATCCCCTTCGTTCCGAACCTGAGATTCTGCAACGGCAAACGCTGGTCGGTTATCTCCTGGAGAGGCAGGATGTCGCCCGCCAAATCCAGGAAAAATTAGAGAACATCCGTGATCTGGAAAAATTATTGGGAAAAATTGCCGCCTCACGGGCGGTACCCAAGGATATGGGGCTTTTGCGGGACTCTCTGGCTGAATCCCTAAAGCTGTCGGCTCTGTTGGTCCAGGATCCCTATTGGCGCGAAAAACTGCCGGGTGCCATATCGCTGTCAGATCAGGATGCTGAGTTGCTCCGCTCCCTGGGGCAATATTTGCAGGAGCTCTTTGTGGAGGAGATGCCTTTTCAGTTTGAAAAGCCGATGATCCGTTCGGAATATTGTGAACAGGTTCGCTATTTAAGGCAGTTAGCCCAAAATAGCCAGGATTGGCTGCAAAGGTACCAAGAGGAGCAGCGTCAGGCCACTGGTATCAACACTCTCAAGGTCAAGTACAACCGGGTTTTTGGCTTTTTTATAGAGATGACCCGAGCCCAGGCAGAACAGGTACCTGCATCTTATATGCGTAAGCAGACCTTGGTAAACGCTGAACGTTTCACCACCCCTGAGCTCAATGATTATGAAAGGGATGTTGTCAGTGCAGAGCAGCGATTGTTATCCCGGGAGAAGGAGTTGTTCGATGAAGCGGTACAGCGCGTACTTGCACTCGGTGCACACATCCAGCAGCTGGCGCGTCTGGTGGCATTTTGTGATCTCATTCTATCTTTTGCCCAAAGCGCCCAGGAAAACAGCTATTGCGCACCCAAACTGGTATCCGAGCCTGTTTTGCGTATCATCGATGGCCGCCATCCCGTGGTGGAGCAGTTTCTGCATCGAGGCGATTTTGTCTCCAATGATCTGATTCTCAATGGCCAGGATCGCCAACTCGCTTTGATCACCGGGCCAAATATGGCTGGAAAATCCACTTATATTAGACAGAATGCCCTAATAACCCTTATGGCGCATATAGGTTCCTTTGTACCTGCCAGGGAGGCGGTAATCGGGTTATGCGACCGTATTTTTACCAGAATTGGATCCGGGGATAACCTGACTCGTGGGCAATCTACCTTTTTGGTTGAAATGCAGGAAACCGCTGCCATCTTAAACCATTTTACGAGGAATAGTTTGTTGATTCTGGATGAGATTGGACGGGGAACCTCCACCTATGATGGTCTGGCAATTGCCTGGAGTATTATGGAGTATCTCTCGCGTAGGGAAACATGGCAGCCGCGCCTGCTTTTTGCCACCCATTTTCATGAATTGACTGTTTTAGCTAACCAGTACGGGGTGTTTAACCTCACCCTGCGCATTGATGAGACAAAAAAAGGGCTCCGTTTTCTGCGCCGTGTGATCGATGGCGCAGCGGATCGCTCCTACGGGGTACAGGTGGCCAGGTTGGCTGGTCTGCCCGGAGCAGTGATCCGGCGTGCTACTGCTATATTAAACCATCTGGAGACGAATCAGGTCGCCTCGCAACAGCGGGAGCTGTTTGTGAATCTCAAGAGCGCTGGAGAGTCAATGATACCAGGAATTGGTATGCCAGAGCCGGTAGTAGAGAGACAGGAGAGCCTCCGTTTGAAGCAGGAAGATCTTCTTTCAGAGATCGAGCAGACCGATGTGAACAGCCTGACCCCTGTCGAAGCCCTTCGTCTCCTTGACAGGTGGCAGCGGAGACTGCGAGGATAATTCGGTTTTTTTTTATTTTCTTGACTGGAAAAATGAGACTATTCTAATATTCAAATCGTAATATAATTAATCAGGAATAAAATATATATATCAAACCAGAATAACTCCTCTGGGCGTACAGGATTTTCCTCCGATATCGCAACCGCAAGCAGAACAAACCTATAGGTAAGCAGTCCCAAACCCAAAATTGAGGATTGTGAAAATTTTTTTTTATTAAAAAAATTTTGCGGTTATTTTAAGGAATCATTATCAAAGTATGGTATCTGTTATGGGACAACAACGTATGATATTATTTCGTTTTATCGCCAGGGTATTTCTCCTGAGCGTTATCCTTTTTTCCATCTCCGCGTGCAGCGACAATCTGTTTGATCCATTGAGTCCGGATAGTGCGGGTCTGCCCCTGGTGCGCTCCGCTAAATCGCTGACGGAGGAGGGGGACGCCTTTTTCGCCAGCGGCGACCTGGACGCAGCGAAGAACTCCTACGAAAAGGCGCTGGATAAGGATGGCTCCTATGGCCCAGCCATCGTAGGGCTGGTCGCTATCGATCTGCAGATTATGGTGCGCACAGAATTTCCGGGCAAGGAGACCTTTACAGCAGCGGTTCTGCCTCTTTTATACCAGCCGATGACCAGCCTGGGGAGCAGCTCCTCCGGCGGCGCCCTCTCCTTTGCCAGTATCGAGAACGATCCCAATGTGGTGGATATTCGATCCAGAACCAATATGCTGAGTGTCATTCGCAGCAGCCTGGATAAACTTTTTCAGATCAAGAACCCCAGCTCCGGCATTGTCATCAACATGACGGTTCTGCTGGCAATAGATGTCATTGACCGTATCTTTCCACTTCTGGATGCAGTTGAGAGTATGGAGACACTGGCTATTGAACTGGCAGATGGTGGAGCCACCTTTACCTCGACCCTGGGGCAGTTTTCCTCCTTTAACCCTATGGACTATCTGGATCTATCCTGGACGCCTGTGGATCTGATGGTAAATTCTGGCGCAACTGGTACGGTAACTGTGGAAACATCGAGGTTTGACGCGAAGATCACTGAGCTGCGCAATGCCTACCAGCGAATTTACTATTTGTACTATTTTTTTCAGAATCAGGTCACAACAGTGGAGACCCAGTTGCGCGAGCTCAACAGCAGCCTCAGTCGATACACAGCCGCCGCGTCGAGTATTCATGACAGCATCATCTCGGATATATACACAACCATCAGCGATATCCAGACCCAGGTGGCAGATATCACCGCCCAGATTGACCAGAGCAGCCAATATATCACAGACTTTACCACAGGATTAGCTACTATTAAAAACCTTGAAAGTTCACTTGATAGTACCGTTTTTGCAGGAACGATTACTACTTTTATCAATACATCGTTTCCATCGCATGGGACAATCACAGCAATATCTTTTACTCCAACGGATCTTGATGCAGCGAACATGGATCTGACCATGTGCGGCGGTATCACGGTGGACAATAGCGGCACTCCGACCGTTTTGGGCAGTGGGATCGGAGTGTCCCAGCTTGATGCGGGGGTTGAGTTGGGTGTGTTGCCCATTATCTCTGATGACCCGGCAGCCCCCTGTACCGGAACCAATCCAAGATTTCAGCAGTAATGAAGAGAGCTATGCAGAATATTCTTAGAAAACCACTACTTTGGGCCGCAGCGGTCATCGCTGTTTCGCTTTGTTCTTTTGAGTTGCCAGCACTGGCTCCCAATATACGCCCTTTCTCCCCGCGTATCCAGGCCATGGGGGGCAGCTTTGTCGCCCTGGCCGATGATGCCAATGCCCTGCACTACAATCCCGCCGGATTGGCTCGCGAGCAGAAGTTCGGCGTGGCACCGGGCAAAGATGTCATTACCGCCCTGGAGGTAGGTGTGCGCTTACGCGCGGATATGCTGGCTCCTTATGAGACAAATTACCGCAGGTGGTTTCAGGCCATCTGGGATCCTACCGCCTTTGGTAAGCTGGAGTTGCAGGAGGTTGCAGATAAATTGGATTCTGCCAGCGGCATCGAGAACCAGATGGCTCTTTTTGACGAGATCAACCGCCGTCAGATTGGTCTTGGAGTACAAGGGCCTTTCAATGTGGCCTATATTAGCGACGGCTGGGGCTTCTCCTTCAATGCGGTCTCTGCAGATGTGTCCGCCTCTGTGTACGAGAAAATTTTACCCATGGCCTCTTTTTACCTATCCTGGGCTACGATTGGTAAACTTGGCTACTCACTGCCATTCAAGCTCTGGAACCAGAACCTGATCGCCGGCGTCTCCTTTAAGTACCAGAGTCTGGCCTACATCGACAGGACAGGTGTCAACGCCATCAGCGCGGATCTGATCAGTACAGAGGGAAGCGACCAGGAGGCAATCATCAAGGATCTGATCTATCTTGGCCAGGGGCCGGGATTGGATTGGGGAGCTATCTGGAAGTTCAATCCATCCCTGGATTTCGGGGTCTCTCTGCTCAATGCGGTTTCGTTCTTGCGTCCCTCCAAAATTCAGGGTTATGGCGGGGATAAGGTTGAGTTTATGGCTCCCATTTTGACCTTTGGGGTCTATTACCACCCTGAGTCTGTTCGGCAATATTTGCAGAAGAGCTCTCTGGGCTATTTTTTAACCTCGGTGAAGCTCATCGCCGACTACGAAACGGTTTTTGGCCAGACCTGGTCTTTCTGGAAAAGCTGGCACATGGGAACAGAGCTGGGTCTGTTTGGCAAAAAAAATGGCTGGTCTCTGCTCTATCTGCGCGGTGGAATCAACCAGGGGTATCTCACCTGGGGGTTGGGTCTTGATTTCTTTGTCGCCCGTCTGGATTATGCTTACTACCAGCAGGAGCTGGGACCCTATCCTGGAAATTTACGGGAAAGCACTCATAACCTGAGTCTGCGCGCCGAATGGTAGGGTAAAGGAAGAGGAAAAGAGACGCTATGATACAAAAAATGGTAAAAAGGTTTTCTCTGGCTGGAATTCTTTTTCTGCTCACGTTTCCAGCCGAAGCAGTTGATGAGTTCGGCGCGCAAGTTCGGCTGTCAGCCAGTCCGCGACGCATTGACATGGAGTCCAAAAAAATGGAGATCCACCAATCCCCGGGTTTTGGCGAGACCCACCTTGGCCTGGAGTCAACCGTTATCAATGACCATATAGAAGAGTTTGGAAACAATGGATCGTACACTCTGGAAGGGCACTTTTTTTATGAGCATTACCTTGCCATTGCCTCCTTCAATCGGCTGTTCTCGCGAACCGCTGCTTACGAAACCTATAACTATATGACAGCCTCGGATGAAACCATCAAAGCTGATGGTCCGATGATGACTGAGGCAAGTCTGCGCTTGGGTTTGCGAAATTTCAAGCGCGGAGGCAGAACAAACCTGGCTTTGCTGGGGGGGCTACACCAGCTCTATCATTCAGGACCCCATGGTATATTGGATGGATCCACCACCTTTGCTACTGGTACATTGATTTTTTCTCCCTCCTGGCAGATGGGGCGTAACGTTGACTTTGGCATTGATCTTGAGCTAACCGCAGGCGGAGCCTTTTATAACCAGGGTTTACAGCTCTTTGGCTATAAACCGCATGAGATCTTTAAAAACAGTCTAGGAACGGGAATCTATGGTGCCGGTTCGGCTGGGGTTCATCTCTTTTTTGTGAGGTGGGGGCTCGGTTTGGATTTCCGCGTGCGGGTGCGCTACTTTGAAACAAAGGTTTATGGGGTCGGCAGCCAGACTGCGATGCTGGAAAGCATGGATTTTCAGGGTATGGAATTTGGCATTTTTTACAGATATACCAATGTTCATTACAATAAGAAATAACATTATGAAAATGAAACCTGTATATTTTTTTCTTATGGGAACTTCTAAAAATCTAAACTTAGCGAAGATTTTTATCCTTACTTGCCCACAAGGGCACCGAAAAGGTCTTCTCCATTTTTTTTCTGTGATTTTTAGAGGTGCCCTTATAGCGATAATCTTGTCTTCGTGTGGTTCGAAAAAGCCTCTGTTAAAGCAGGATGTGCTGAGTTTTGACACCTTTGTTCAACAGGAGAAGTCAAAAATTGCCGAGGATTTTTATTTCTTTTTTCAGGATATGATGCCTCCAAAATTGATTATCTCGCCCCAGATGGGCGGGTCTGTAGGGTATTATGAAGATTTGTACGAGCAGATCGCATTTCCGTATCAGGATACGGTCATCATACTGGTAAAGGTGAATATTTCCGGGGATGTGACTGAGGCGAGTGTTTTGAAAAATGGAACAGATGCCCAGAATGCTTACTGTCTTAATCTGGCCAGGAAGCTGAAATTTCAACCGGCCTACCTGGGGGGAACAAAATTTCCAACTGAGATCCAAATAGTTTTTAACAAGGTTAGATAACAGCATGATGTCAAATTTGAGAAAAATCTTATTGGTCTTTCTGGTTGGCATGTTCGCGCACACCGCGGGAACGGCAGATCCCTATGCAAACCTGAAAAAAACCGACGCTCGGGGAACATCCATTTCCGGTCATATCACGCTATTCGGGAAGGATCTGGCGAATGTCATCGTAGTTCTTGAAGAGCTGCGCATTGTCATTAAAACATCGGACAAAGGGGTTTTTTCCATCTATCCGGTGAAGCGGGGAGACTATACCTTGAAATTTTACCATCCGCGCGTCAACGCCAAAACCGTTCCTGTTCGTCTGCGCGAGGAGCTGCATCTAAACCTGGATCTGGAACCTAAGCTTTACCGGGAGTCTGTTCCCATGACTGCCGGCAATGAGTTTCCGCTGGATCCTTTGTCCCTGACCAGAGAAACCGGCAAAAATTCTTCCTATTATCCGGGTTTTCTGGGAGTATCCACCTTTTATCTCAGCACCTTACCGTCGGTTTCCTCTCCGTCTGGCTATTTTGAATTGCCCATCGTCCGCGGCAAACCGACTTCAGGAAATAACTATCTGTTTAACGGCAATCCAATCACCTATGCTTATCATGGTTTGGGGCTCTTCAGCGCTGTCAATAAAGATGACCTGCAGGAGATCCGTGCGTACCGCGGCGTAGCACCTGTTACTTATCGCAACTCCGGGTTTGGAACCTTTGATTACACCATGAAAAGCCCGGAGGGCAGCGAGAGCGACTATGGCTTGCGTTTTTATGGGTTGGCGTACCCGGGTGTTTCTGTGCAGCGGCTAATTGGCAGCAATGGGCACCTTTCGTTTAGCGGCCGTCGTACCCTGGCTGACCTGGTTGACCTTATGATAACCCCTCCTGGTGAGGAGTCTATGGTTTTTGCCATCGGTGATTTTCAAGGGTCTGCAGCGGTGGAGCTTGCGAAAGGACATCGGTTGGAGTTGGCTGTTTTTGGCATGCAGAATAATAATGGTGACCTAAGTGAAGGATCTGCGGTTCGCAATTCGGATATAACCGCGTCCCTGCGTTACGATATGGATATAACCAATAAAGCCAAAGTCACGATGAAGTACTCCTTTCAAAACGCGAACCTGGAGATTTTCGGCTCTCATTTTATTCTCGACCCCATTTATAATTTGGCGGATATGGATAAAGGGGACAACCGAAACATAGACTATTTTGGTGAAAAACAGCAAATCCATTCCGTAAAAATCAATACCATTTTCTCTCCCGTAGCCAGGCAAGTGGTGGATTTCGGGGTCGAGGTCCGCTACCAGAGTCGCTACGCTGAAATTTCAGCCGGAAGTCAATTTCTGGATTATTCTTTTCCAACAGATGATGACCCTTTGAGGCAATCCACCTTTATTTACGATGAGGATGGATTGGACTATTCTGCCTATCTCCGCTACCTATCCCTTTACAAAAAATTTGGATGGGATACGGGAGTTCGTGGAACCTATTACCCTGTGTTGAAACGTTGGGCCATCGAGCCCTCATTGATGGGATTCTGGTTTGTAGATGAGAAAACAAAGGTATATGCCGGGTTTAGCTCAACTCAAGTGATTCTTCAGCCTCGGTGGGAGGTGGCATTATTCTCCAACGACAACATCGGACAGGAGCCAATGATCGTATGGAAAAGTGAGATCGGCGCCAGGCGATTTCTTTTCCCCAATCTTCCTCTTACTTTTTTGCTCTTTGCTGAGCTATGGGAAAATTATCCCATACTTCAATCCACGGATGTGGCGGATCTATCCCTGGCAAACGCAATAAATTTGTTCGAGGCTCGGGGTGATGGACGATCCTTTGGGGGCGAGATTATCGGAGAGTATAAGGTG
This sequence comes from Leptospira biflexa, assembly GCA_020720805.1. Taxonomy (GTDB): domain Bacteria; phylum Spirochaetota; class DYNZ01; order DYNZ01; family DYNZ01; genus DYNZ01. Next base: position 72,078 of record DYNZ01000002.1, read on the forward strand.
AAAGACATTTTAACGAGGTTCAGCTACTCCTATATCTACAGCGATTATGAAGGACAGGAGTACGAATTGAATCGAAGCCACATGCTTACCATCTCCATTATTTACCAGCAAAGCGAAAATTGGACAACAGCTGCTATATTCAGAATCTGGTCTACATTTCCAGGTGTAAACGCTTCATGGGGTTCCGATAACGCTGACGACCGTTACTGGCTAGCCTTGGATCCTATTACCCAGCTCTCTTTACGCTTTACCCGTAAACTCAATTTCGCCAAGCAGGGAAGTCGCCTCTATTTTGAATTGGGTTATTTTCAGAATATTATGTATTTGCCGCAGTTCCCTCCCCGTGGCGAGTTTAACTCAACCTCAGCCCTGGAAACCGCCCTGTATGGCAGACAGATTAATACAAGTAAATCCTATCCGGATTCCTCTCTGAATCTGGGACTCGGAGTGGAGGTAGTCTTCTGATGTTGCAAAGAGCTTACCAAACGCAGAGTATGCGATTCTCCATGATTGCCCTTTTTTTCTTGCTATTACTCTTCACTGTGTCCACCAGTCGAACTGAGCAGATCGATGTGGAGAAGCAGCATTTTTTTGATCATAGCAGGATCCAGAGCTATATTACTGAATTGGAAAACCGCTACCAGGTAAAAAAAGAGAGCCTTGAGGTAGCTGAGCAGATGTACAAAGCCTATTTTCTGGCAGAGCGTTTTACCAGCGCAGAGGCAGTTATTCGGCATGCGATATCGTTGGCAAAAGTGCAAAAAAAGAGAGAGAAGGTGCTGGTAGGCTTAAAAAAGGATCTTATTAAGACCCTATTTTACAGCTATCAGTTTGGTGTTGCTGTTCAAGAGATCAATAACTTTTTGACTGACCATGGGAAAAATTTTGAAGAGGACGCCTATGCTCTTGAATCCATGCGAGAGAGGGCTCGACTCAGCAGCAAATTGCCGCGTAAAAAGAGCGACGATAGCGATACCGGTTATCTGTTTCAGCCACTATTTACTGCCAATTTGACGGCACTTTTTGAAATCGTCCGTTTTCATCAGGATGGTAGACAAATTTTGATCAAGCGCAAAAAGGACTGGTTTTTCGCTCAACTGCCAGTCCAATGGTGGTCATCAAACAAACCTGTGCAATACACGAAGTACAATAGCAGTGAACAGCCCGAATTCGTTTTACAGAAGCCAACTTTTGGCTTTGGTAAGGATCGCCTGTTCATCGAGCAATCTGGAAATCTGTATCTGCATGAAAAGCTACCCTTTGAAGAGGTGATTGCGGCAAACCAGAGCAAAGAGAAAAATAAGAAAAAGAAAAAAGCGGTAGATCGATCCTGGGAAAAAACGGCTCTATTCAAGGATCAGGGCTCACTCTCCTGCAAGGATTATTATATCGCGCCTGAGGATTATTTTCTATTTGCCTCTTGTAGCGGCGCAGCGACAGAGGTCAACGGCTTAAAGAGTTATGATATCTTTTTTGCCTATAAAACGGGTAAGGGGAGTTGGTCAAAATTGGAGAGAATGACCTTTTCCAGTGATGGTGATGACGTAAACCCTGTGGTTACGCCTGATGGACGCTATCTGCTTTTTTCCTCGAATGGTCATCCTGGCTATGGTGGTTTTGATCTCTTTTTTGTGAGATTGAAATTTCATCTGGATCCAAAATTGTCCTCTTCAGCAATTCCTCTTTTTGACAAAAAAATGCCCACAAAAGCAAGAAATCTGGGTCCAAAGTACAATACCTTTCGCGACGAAAAAGGTGATATTGGGTTCAGCAACGACCGGAAATCTTTGCTCGCTTATCGCTATACCCATAAAAATGGTTTTGGTATCTATAGCGCGCTCCTGCCCGGATTCATGTACTATGCGCCAATGCGCGCCTTTATGCTGGCAGTCAGCGATCAGGATACGCGAAAACCTATTCAGGCTCAAGTCAGTTTGATACCCCGCAGTTCCGCCTCCCTTTGGGGGAAACGGACTATTCCTTTTGCATCCGGAGGGAAGTATTTTGCTTTAGCTGATGGTGGTCAATATTATATCAAAACCAGAGCGAAGGGTTATTTCTACCATTTTGATTATCTGGATGAGAATCAGGTTGGAAGTTACCTTGATATCCCAATGAAAAGAATTAAGCTAGGTGGAACCCTAAACGCGAAAGGGATTTTGTTCAACTCCAATTCAGCGATTCTGAAACAGGAGGCCAAAGAGGCGCTCGAGGCGATCGCTGAGTTGCTGGAGGATAATCCGACAATCCGTATCAGTCTGGAGGGGCATACATCCCATGCTGGCGCCAACCAGGCTGCGATCATGCAGGAGAGTATGCGCTTGAGCGAGGATCGCGCTCTCGCTGTGCGTGATTATCTGATTCAGCATGGTATCTATCCCCGTCGTTTGCAGGTCAAAGGTTTTGGTCCAACCCAGCCGCTTCCAGGGATTGCCCCTGAAGATAGTAGTAACAGGCGTACCGAGATCAGAGTTGTGGATTTGAAGTGGGATACCAAAAAGGAGATTGTACCGACCATTGTCTTTGGTGATTTTTTTGAAACAAATCCGGAACCTATCGTTCCCTTTTTGCAGGAGGCAATCCCCAATTCTGTGAACACATCGTTGCGCGATCTTGGTTTTCTGTACAAAAAAATTGATCGAGCAAAATGGGTTCATAATGTCAACGAACTTAAAGAGAAGAGCTATGCCAAATTCGGCAATCGGGTTGGTGCGGATATCATCGTATTTGGTGAGTACAAAAGCGTCGGGCTGGAGATCGTAATCACCCCGAAAGTCTATATTGTGGATAAAGATAAGATTTTAACAATGGATCCCTTTACCACGATGAATGGACCCGGAATGTTTGGTGACCTCGATGCCCTTGCTAAAAAGATCGAGGAATTTTTGTATCAAAACATGAATCTAGTTCGGAAAGACGGAAAGTGATATTCAGGGCGCTGATTCTCCTTTTTGTGATTGTGATGGGTTCTGCTCCGGGGCAGGCACAAAAACCTCTGGATCCAGAGACCATCCTGCTTACGAAAATGGTGCGCAGTCTGCAGGAGGGCTATCAGGGCTATCAGCTTCTTGGCAGGATCTGCACGATGTTTGCCCACCGCATGAGCGGCTCAGATGAGGGCGCTGCAGCCGAGGAGTATCTTGTGCGCCATCTCGCCACTCTGGGCGTTAAGGTGGAGCGCCAACCTTTTCCGATTCAGGTTTGGGAAAGGGGTAACTCTCTGGTGCAGATTTCCTACCAGGGGAAAAAAGTGCCTCTGGCCGCCCGCTCCCTTGCCTTTACCCCACTGCAGGTGGAAAGCCGTGGAGAAGTTTTTGATATAGGTACCGGTTATCGCGAAGATTTTATTCGGCATGCGGCATCACTTAAGGACAAGGTTGTTCTGGTTGATATTTACCCAGATATTGCCAAGCCGAATGTGATGAATCCGCATCGCAGCGACAAGCTGCGCTGGGCGCAGGATGCGCAGGCGCGCGGAGTTCTCTTTGTCAACCGTTATCCAGGCGAGCTTCTCCCGACAGGAACTGTTAGCAGAATTGACTCCCTTGTGGCTATTCCCGCCTTTATCCTTAGTCGCGGGGCTGGCTTGAATCTTAGGGCTTTGGTTCGCAACAATAGGGTGGTAGCGCATCTGCGCGCCAGCGCTAGGATGCGCCAGAGCCAGGCCAGCAATATTCTTGTGCATTTTCCGGCGCGACGGCCATCGAATGAAACGGTTGTGATTGGAGCCCATTTTGACACATGGGATCTTGCACCAGGAGCCATCGACAATGGTATTGGAGCGTTGGCTTTATTTGATATCATTCGTGTGTGGACAGAATTGCGTCCGTTACAAACAAGAAACATTACTTTTGCTTTTTGGATGGGTGAAGAGCAGGGTCAGATAGGTTCTTCGCATTTTATCAAGCAGATGATTCACCAGGGGAAGGCGGATTCTCTGAAATTTTATATCAATGTGGATATGGTTGCCAATACCAATGGATTTGATATGGAGGGGCGAGAGGAGCTATCTGGGTATCTATCTGAGCTAGGCAAAAGAATCCAGAGCCTGGGTTTGGATTTTGAAAACAAGCAGCAGAATAAGATATCACTAGCGACGGATACCATCCCTTTTTTTATGCAAGGCGTACCTGTTGTGCAGACAATGGGTCAATTACCGCCGCTGGCTTATCGGGCATACCATACAAGCCAGGACCAGTTTTTTCTGGTACAAAAAAAGCACATGATACTTTCATCACAGGTATTGGCCATTTTATTACATGATCTTGCTGTCATGGATCAATTGCCTGCAGCGCGATTTTCTGACCAACAAATCAAAGCCTGGTTACGAAAGCACCAGGCTGAGGAGCTTCTGAACTATCCCTACGGACGCTAGATGGTTTTTCTATTTCAGAAAACTTGGAGGAGTTCCTTCATTTAAGTGATTTGGTAGATGAATTGTGCTGAAATCCCTCTCTGTGGTTGGCAATATCCTCTCATGGCGCCAGTGGTGCATGAGATAATATCCTTCCAGTTTCATCCTGTTTTGGTAGTTTAAAGCGCCATGTACAACGTAATGCCAAAAGCCGGCATAACCGCGTTTGCGGTGATAGGCTGGATGCCAGGGGTATTCGTGTACCGTGCGCAGGGCAACGCTGGCATCATCAAAAGGGAGATTGAGTATATTCTGTTTATAATTTTCATTATATTTCCAAAACTCCTCGGCATTGCTTGGATAGTAGATGCGAATTACAGTACCAAGTTTTTTAGCGGCATTGCCAATGGAGCGCAATGTCTTATTTTTTAACAGATCGCCTGGTTGGATGGTGATCCGCCCCTGTTGGAACAGCAAACGGATATAGTCATAATTTTTTTGATACCGCAGCCAACCGAACTCTGTTATATCAGGACGGGCTTTGGTCTGGTAGAGATAGTAAGGGTAAAGTTCGGCGTGATATCTGCGGTAAACCGTTTTCATTAGCTCTAATTGGTCATAGTGAGGAAATGTTTTATCGATAAAGACCAACGTTTTTGCGGCGTTGCGTGGATTGAAATATTCCGCAAACTCAAGCGGTGTTTTGCTCGTTAGTACGAATGCTTTGATCATGCGATGAAGATTCACAATATTTTTATCGAAATCCATCAACCACACCCAGCGGCTTTTGGCCAGCGCTACAAAGGAATAATTGGCATCAGCGGCGATTCCAATATATCCGCCGCCAAGGTTGCGGACATAAGGGGCAAAGAGGGGTGTACGGTACTCGTTGCTCTGTACATAGCTAACGGGGTCTTTGCAATGAGCTGGCGAAGTGTACTTGTGCTTGCAGATCGGTTTATCCATGGTATCATTTTCTAAGGATTCAAAAATGGCGAGCTCCTCTTTGGATGGCGGCTGCGGAGCAGGCGGTTCTGGTATGGGGTTGGCGATCATCCATGCGGGTGCATTGGTCAATTGGGGTGAATCGGCAGCGCATCGAAAAGAGAGGCGGTGACCGCCGGTTCGCATGACCTCTTCGCGGCGCCAAGAGGCACGCATCTGGCTTTTGGTCCACCACCAGCTTCCCCCTTTGAGGATTTTTGTTTGAAACCCCGGGCACGGATAGCGTCCATCACAGGGTCCCTTTGGGTTCTCTCCCAGACAGCTTTTGCCGCATGATTTTTCTCCGCACCCTGTACGGCATGGGGTATACCAATCATTTACCCACTCATATCCGTTGCCCGCCATATCATAGACACCATAATGTCCTGGTGGGTAGCTGCCAACCTCTTTGGTGGGATAGATATCCTTGTAATCCTCGCTACGGCGCTTGAGTCCATAGAGATTGCATTCTTCGTAGGAGGCTTTGTCGCAGGAGGGCGCTTCATCGCCCCAGGGGTAGATGGTGTTTTTTTCACCACCGCGAGCCACCTTTTCCCATTCAGCCTCAGAGGGCAACCGCTTGCCTTTCCAGCGACAGAAATCGCGAGCCTGATACCATGTGATGGGAGTAGCAGGCTGTTTGGGCTTGCGGTAATCCTTGTACATGGGGTGGTTGATATTATACCACTTGGTGCAGGCACCGGTTTTTACGCATTCATCAAACTCCGCGTTGGTGACTTCATATTGATCCATATAAAAGGTCTGGACAAAGAGTTCGATCTGAGGCTGTTCGTTGGGCCTGGCCTCTTTATCCTTTGGATGGGCTCCTACATAGGACTTTCCACCAGGAATACATACCATTCCTGCAGGCGCTTTGGCGCAGGGAAGGATATGAACTGAAATTTCTTGCTTTGGCTTAGGATTCGTGGTAGGATCAGAATCCACGCGAATCAAGGTTTTGCCCTGCTTTACCGGGGTGCAGGATAAAGCCAGTATAATCAGCGGGGCGATGAATAAACGAGGTTGAATTTTCAGTTTCATGAATTGAGTTTCCTGTCTGAAAGATAAATCTGAAAAAGGCAAGGTAGCCGCAGATTAAGGCGAGTCACCTTTTAGTATTGGATGAAACACCAATTCAGGGAACATTGACGTCAACCGAAAACTCATTTCCTATCTCTTTCTCCTTTTTTTTCTTGGAAAAAGGGGGATAGACATAAACATAAAAAAAATAGTGTTGCGAGAAAAAGGGCTGTTTTTTACCTTATTAAAGTATACATTACGCGAATTTTTTAGCGGCATCTATATGAAACTCGTACACTTAGGGACGAAGAGAGCATATTACCGCTAAGAAAAATGACTCCTTACCGGAATACCAAGGATACAGGCGCATCTGTTTGTCTCATTCATCTAAACCTAAAAGAAATTGGTTTCCCCTTTGGTATCGCTTCCTTTTTGATTTCAAAAATTGGAATGGATATGAGACCGCTAATATGGGGAGACCGATATATACTTTAGAAAGAGCGAGAAGCAATTTCTTCGCAGTGTAAAAATGCGGATTAGAAATAACCTCGGTTGTGGCTTAGAATAGATGATCGGTCTGTAATGCAAATTTGGAAACACATTAAAAATAGGATTTCTATGACGATAGCAAATGTGAGTACAGAGGCTCCTGGCTCTGAGACGATGCTTTTAAAAAGGCAATTAAGTACTTCGGATGTTATTTTTTTAATCATGGCGAATGTGATTGGTGTTGGCATTTTTTTGACTCCACCGCAGGTGGCATCCGCGATCAGCAATCCGGTCTGGTTTTTATTGGTTTGGCTGCTTGGAGGTATGATAGCCCTCAGTGGCGCCATGACATCGGCAGAGCTTGGTGTACTGATGCCTCGGGCTGGAGGCGATTATGTGTTTCTTAGGGAAACATACGGCAAGTCGCTCGGTTTTATGTATGGCTATCTGAGTTTTACGATTAGTTTTACTGGATCTGTTGCGACCCTGGCGATGGGAGTCGTACATTACCAAGGGCGGACAATTTTTGGTAACCTGCTGGATAGTTCGTTGCTTGCTATACCTGTTTTGGGTGTTAATATTACCTATCTTCAGATTCTGCCTATTCTTATCATTTTTCTTTTTACCGCCTTAAACCATTACGGACTACGCAATAGCATCATTATCCAAAAAATCATTACCTCTGGTCCGATCATGATACTGCTTCTTGCCGGATTGGTCATTATATATAATGTGCTCACGGGTCACGCTGATTTTAAGGAGATTTTGACAAATAATTTTTCAGAACGCAGCGTAACGCAGTTTCCTGGATTCACTGCGATTGCTGTGGCCTTGATTCCCATCTATTTTTCCTATGCCGGATGGAATGCTTCCCTGTATTTAAGCGAAGATATCAAAACCCCTGAACGTATTATCCCCAAGTCGATGATATTTGGAGTTGTCATTGTAACCAGCATCTATCTTTTGATCTGCTTTACCTTTTTGATTACCATCCCTTATGAGCAGCTCAGCACTGACAAAAATATTGATGTGGCGTCGGCGGTTGGAGCCATTTTGCTTGGGGAGAACGCAAAGCTGTACACTGCGATCATTATTGCCTTTATTATTTTAGGTAGTCTGAATTCTGCCATTATTGCGGGCAGCCGGGTTTATCTGGCAATGAGCCGAGATAAAATTTTTCTGAAAAAAGCTAGTTTTATTCATGAGAAACATGGAACTCCGCACTGGAGCCTCTGGAGCCAGGCGGTATGGGCGTCGATGCTGATTCTAATATTGGGAGATTTTGAATCGATATTGGAATTGACCACCATCATGATGCTGATTATGTCCATTATGGTGGTTGGCTCAATTTTTATACTACGGCGTAAATTGAAAGATCATCCCCATTTTCATCCAACGAATAAAAACCGCGGTTACAAGACATTTGGCTATCCTTTTGTGCCGATCGTTTATATCGTCTCCACATTTGCTGTGGTACTTCTGATGATATTAGCTGATGAACGCAGTATGCAAAAAGGGCTGATCTCTGTTGCTGTGATTGTTGCCGGGTTTCTGCTCTTTTTTATTTATAACAGACGATCACATATTTCCAATGGCATTAAAGGAAAAATTCAGAGTCGGCGGAAATAGAGTTAGAGATCCTAAAGGCATTTTGGTTTTCGGATATCGCAAGGCAATGCCAGCGATGTCGACGCACCCTTTAGCCAGTATAAAACCCGAGAACTAAAGTGTTTCGAGTATATCGAAGCATCGATGCTTATTGGCATTAACACCGATAACCAAAGTGTTGCGTGTATATCAAACGTAATGGATCTGGCTTTCGATCACATTGCGTTTTTCACCTTTTAGGAATGCTTCAATATTTTTAAAGATCTCCGATACCAACTTTACTCTTGATTCCTTGCTGGCCCAGGCAATGTGAGGAGTTAAGAGAAGGTTTGGGGCTTTGAGTAAGGGATCGTCTGCGCTGATCGGCTCTTTGTCGGTAACATCGAGGGCAGCTCCGGCGATGACGCCTTTTTCTAATGCCCAGATCAATGCGCTCACATCCACAATCCCGCCCCTGGCCATATTGATAACAAAAGCCGAAGATTTCATCTGGCCAAGCACCTCCTGGCTGATGATATTTCTGGAGAAGCTGGTTAACGGCATGTGAATGCTGATAAAATCCGCTCTGTGGGCAATTTCCAGAAGTTTGAAGCGGGGGATAGAATCCACATAGGGAACATCATCCCTTTGCAGTGCGATCACGTTCATTCCGAAACAATCGCAGAATTTAGCCACCTGGGAGCCGATGGCTCCAAATCCAAGGATTCCGATCGTTTTGCCTTGAAGTTCGGCAATAGGCCAGCTTCCCAGAGTAAACACAGGTGAACGGCTCCAGGTTCCGTTATGAGCCGCTTCATTGTATTTGGCTAGTTGCGTGGTCAATGCCAGGATAAAGGTCATGGTAAGTTGGGCAGTTGAATATGTGGAGTATCCGGAGACGTTAGTTACTCTAATATTAAGTTTTGCAGCTGCCTGGGTATCAATATTATTATAACCGGTTGCGGCAACCACAATCAGTTTGAGCGAGGTGGCCTTGCTGAGTATCTCAGCATCAAGTACCACTTTATTCGTAATAACAATCGTTGCCCCTGATATACGCTGTTCAGTCTCCTCGGGTAATGTGATATCAAAGCTTGTAAACTCTCCCAGGCCGGTAATTTTACTAAAATCAATATCGCCGTAATCGATTGTTGCTTTATCTAAAAGAACGATTTTTTCGGACATGATGCCCTCCCGTTAAACCGCAGCCGTAACTCGAAAGATGACAAATTTGGGTACGATTAATAAAGTCCCCTGGAAAGAGCTATCAAAAAATATGATAAGTAAAAAAAATTGAGGTACGAGGCGATTTGGAGCTGCAATGTTAGGATATATCACGGTAATATAATTGTATGGTGGTAAAAAAAAGCCAATGATATAGGATTGCTCGCATGCGTATGACAATAAATACCTAGGACATTTAGATTTTTGGTTTATAGTCGCCGAATTGTGTGTTCCGATTTTTCCCTTTTAGGGAAAGGACAATTGAAATTTATGCTGCGAAGAAAGGAATTTTTACACTCCTCGCTTCGTGTGGGTCAATAAAACAATTTTCTTTTGGTGTAAATTGGCTTGAGTATATAGCAAGGTTGGGCAACCTACCGTTTTTGGAGTGGGTTGTATGGCAATGGATCTTTTTTTTCGTTAAAGGCAGTATAGCGTTTTGAAAAAAAACGCTATACTACTGCTATACATTAGCTAACGTTTGTTACCTTTTCTTGTTCGCTTTTGTCTCTTTGTTGATTGAGGAAATGCTCAGCAAATGCAATTCCAAAATCACGGCAGGCTGCCAGATCCGTTTGATGCGGAATCAATTTTACACGCAGGGGTTCCATGGGGACTTGAATGCGCAGACTGCGCAAGCGGTCGCTGATCATGGCCGTGGCTTCACCGCCCCAACCAAAGGATCCGAAACTTGCCGCCATTTTGCCTCTAGTCTCCACGAAGGCCAAACCGGAAAGCAGATCCCAGACAGGTTTAACTGCATCACCATTGATAGTCGGGGAGCCTACGAGAAAGGCATCTGCTTCATCAAGCAGATGGAGGCCATTTTCAAACTCCAGGGCTTCCAGATCGAACATGGTTGTGTGCAAATCACGGAATGTGTTTAACCCGGCGAGAATCGCTTCTGCCATACGGCGGGTATTCCCGTAGCTTGAGGCGTAGAAAATATAGAGCTGCTTCTTGCCGGAAAGGGATACTTTGGGTCGGCTCCACTCTTTGTATCGATCCAAATAGGAGGAGATGTTGTGGCGCAATACAGGCCCATGTGATGGAGCGATGATCTGCAGCGGCAGTTTGGATATCGCATCCAGTGCAGAATTCACATAAGATTTGTATGGCTTCATAATATGATTGTAATAATAACTGAATGCGTAATCAAAATCTCCAACCTGGTCATTAAAAATTCGTGTGTCATAATAGTGCGCGCCAAAAGCATCGCAGCTAAACAGAACCCTCTCTTCTGGTAAATAGGTCATCATTGTTTCTGGCCAGTGTAGAAACGGGGTGCTGATAAATTCCAGGGTACGATCCCCCAGGCTGATGGAGTTTCCCGTTTTGACGGTATCGAATTCGATATTGGATTCGATCATTGCTTTGAACATGGGCTTTGCCTTCACGGAAACTATGACCTTTGCCTGCGGTGCCTTCTCCAGTAAAGCGGGAAGCGCGCCAGAGTGATCCGGTTCAAGATGATTCAAAATTATATAACGGATGTCATGAAATGAGGCAACGGATTCAATTTTGGCTAAAAACTCAGGGGCAAATTTTTCTTTGACCGTATCGACAATTGCAATACCGTCGCTTCCTTTGATGAGATATGAGTTATAGGATGTTCCATTGGCAGTTTTCATGATGATGTCAAATGTCCGTAATTCCGGGTCAAATGCGCCGATATAATAGAGTGTCGGAGTGATTGCTGTTGCATGCATAAAGTTACTTCCTTGCTGAAGATTATTATTCGTTAAAGAAAATGGTTAGCTCGCTGGCATACACTTAGCGAGGTATGTCAAATTTCGTGGGAGCGGCAAATTCGACAATTAGAATTGTCAAGCCTGCAAGTGCCAGGGGAGCTCTCTTCGTAGTATAAATAATGACCAGAAAGTGAAAGAATGGCTTAGGGTCAAGCTTTTTGTCGATATTTTAGAGCAGGTTTAAAAAAAATTAATGGTAGAGGATGTAGCCTTTGGCGCCTTCATGAAATGGGATATGCTGTTTCATTTTCTGCTTTGCATGAAATATGGACATAGCTTCCCATAAAGGGCTTTCATTTGCTAACTCTTTTTTACTGGAATAAATACGGCTCGTGATCTGTTTTACAACTTTCTTGTCAAGGTTTTTGTAAGCGAGCAGGTAGGATTGAACTGCAGGAATATAGATTAACTTTTCAAGATTAGGATATGTTCCTGTATGGAGCGGCTCGATTGAGTAGTATCTATCTATGATTCGATCATGAAAGGAAAAATCTCCGGGAAAGGATAAAATCGTCAAAGATTCATTTTTGAATAGTAGATCTTTGATGAGCGGAGCACCCTTAGCAGTAGTTATAAAGATGGCATCAATTTCCTTTTTTAACAATTTATCAACTGAAGCAGGGGTTGGTAGATGAACGATATTTGGATTATCTGTAGTTTTTATTTTGAGTTCTGAAAGCAGGATTAAGCTGGCGCTGACCCAGCTTCCAGAGTATTTGGTTCCGGTGGAGATTTTTGCCTTCTGTAAATCAGTTAATTTTTTAACTGTGGAATCCCGCCGGACAATGATATGAATATACTCAGGCGAGAGGGGAGCGATTGCCAGACATTGGTTAGCGATCCAGTTGCCAGCCATGATATATAAATAGAGGGCGTCGGCCTGAACAAAGGCCAATTCGGCTCGACCACTTCCAAGCCTCTCGATATTGGCATAGGATCCAGATGTCGTGGTGACAAATACGGAGTATTCATCCGTTAGAAGTGATTTCAGGGCAACCCCAGATTTATAGTATTCTCCCTGTTCTGAGGCAGTGAGTATCCGGATTCTTTTCTGGATAACATCGCTTTGCTGCTGTGCCCACAATGACCCGGATGAAAAGAGTGTTACAGCAAACCAGGTCGCTATTTGAAAAAAAATTATTTTATTGCCTTGCGAGGTTAATGGCAGCATGGTATTCTCCTTACTTTTGCCAATGGTTCATAGATGATAACAGGGTTCTTTGGCGTTTCGATAATTCTCTGGCGATGACAGCATAGATTTTGAAGGCGATTTCAGGACTGTTTTGTTGGATTTTTTCCAGATTTTTGCGGCTAAGCGCATAGCAGACCAGATCTGTTTTGCACATGACGCTGGCTGAACGTGGCTTGGCGTCGATAAGAGCCATCTCGCCAAAAATTGTACCAGGATAGATTACGCTAATGGTGTTCATACTTGATGTTTCCTTCCTGCCAATGTAAACCCTGGCTTTCCCTTTAGCGATAATATAAAGGGTTTCATCACTTTGACCCTTTCTGAATATTGTGCTACCCGCCTTAAAAATTTTTCTACTGACAAAGGTTTGCAGCTTTTGTTTTTCGTCGGTTTTTAAGTCGCGAAACAGCTCGAGGGCATCAAATGGGATTTCTATGTTGGCATTACTGTGTAAGTGTTGATCCAGTATTCTGTCCTCGCACCAGGCCAGCGCATCCGACAGGTGTGGCCAATATTGAAAGTTTGAATTGGTGCTGATATCCCAGTGCAGACGCTCAAATTCACAAAAAATTAATTGGCAATTTCTGGCCTTAGTAAAAGAATTTATTTGAGAAACGATATGAATTCCTGTGCTGTCTATTTGATGAATATTTCGAAAATCGAGAATGATAAAATTGGTTTTATCAAAATCCATTGATGCGATACTCTGGAAAAGTGTATCTGCGGTGCCAAAAAAGAGCGAACCTTCCAGATGTAGTATTTTTATGAGATGGCCATGGCGGCGAAGGAGATATAGCTCTTCTTCTGGTCTTTCTACATTAGAGCGCAATTTATTCCCATTGAATTGCCTCCGGATAATTTTTTTTCTCATTTGCAGAATAAAGAGAGCTACCGCCGCTAGCAATCCTGCTACCAATGCGCTGATGACATCGGCTGCCACCATCATAAAAGTAACTAATAAACTTACCGCAATATCGATTAAAAGAAAATGAATTCTGTCCTCTTTGTGGCCGGAAGCCAAAGAACGGATTTTTTTGAAGATCCAGCTATCAAATATATGAAAGGCAATTTTTAATAAAAGAGCAGAGAGAACTATATCAGAAATATAGGGAAACAGGAAGCCTGTAGTTACTAGAATGAATAGCGTAACCATTCCCGTCAAAGGACGGTTCCATTTTGAAAAACCGCCATTGTGATGAACGATGACGCTGCGGCCAATATGGCCGGCTCCGGGAATGCCACCGAGAATACCTGTAAAGATATTTCCTAAACCGATTGAAAAAAGCTCTCGGTTGGCAGAAGAGCGTTCCTGGGTGAGGTTATCGGTGTTTACCTGCGCCAGCAGGGTCTGTAGGGATGTCAGAATCGCCAGAGAGATTGCGGTTACCAAAAGAAACGGAAAAATTTGTAGATCAAGTGAGTTCCAGAATGAGAGAAGCAAGTTGTTGTTCGTTAAAGGGGCGAAATTAAAAGTATTAAAATCTATGGAGCCAATCGTTTTTCCAAGATCGGCCTGGGGCAAAAGATGATGTAACGCCGCGTAAAAGAGCGAACCAAGAAGAATTCCGAGCAAAGCTGCCGGCATTTTTTTTATAAATCGTTCAGATAGAATTAAGATAATAAGCGTAAAGATTACCAGGCCTATTTTGGGAAATGGAATCGAATCGGCCGCAAAATAATTTATTTTTGAGATAATGGCCTGCCAGTGCATGTTTGGAAGGTTGCAAATTTTTTGTAATTGTGTTAGAATAATCAAAAGGGCAGTACCGTTAAGAAGGCCGCTAATGATAGGGTATGGAATATATTTTGCGCTCTGGCCAATTCGCAATAAGGCAAAGGCAATTTGGACCAGACCTGCCAGGGCAACCATCAGGATGATGGCATAGGTTAGATTGACTCCGTTTACGCCAAAGCTATGATGGAGGCTATCAATGGAATTTGCCAATAGGAGGGCAGCCAGGGAGTAGGGGCCTACCTGCATCAAGCGGTTACCCCGTATAAAAATTGCTGGCACGGTAAGCGCGATCTGGGTTATCAATCCAGCAAGGACACCTAGAGGAAGAAAGGCCGCACCCAGAGGGGCAAGAGCCAGAGTGCCAAAAGCAACGCTTTCGGGAATACCGACCAGTGCGGAGATAGTAGCCGCAAGAAAATCAGAGGAAAAATTTTTTTTTTGTTTACCGGGAGTAGAATCCTGGGGCAAAAAAATCTTTGTTTCGTTGACAGCTTTCATGAACAGGCATTCTTGACGGAAATTATTTTGGTGATGGTAACGCATTTTTTCAAGGTCGAAATGAGCGGTAAAGCAGAAAAAGTACTATTCCTGATAAAAAAGATGAAGATTCTAGCTACTCTGACCCTGATTATCCTTTTTTCGCAAACCTGTCAGAGCACTCCTGAACGGAGTGGAATGTCGTTGACCCAGCAATGGCTGGCAAAGCACTCCCGCTTTTATTCGATCATTGAGCTTTACCATTTGCGCGAGTTAGATCTTTCTTATGCGAACATCCGTGATGAAGATTTGGTTTATATAAAAAATCTTGTAAACCTTGAGATACTGAAATTAAATCGAACTCAAATCAATTTATCAGGATTGCGCTACCTGTCCAATCTAGAAAAGCTGACTCACCTGGAGTTGCGATTTACATCGCCGCGGCGGCAAAATATGCCGTGGCTGACACGGTTGCCGCTGCGTAGTCTCGATCTATCCGGTACAACAATAACCGATACCTTTTTACCTCCGTTAGTGAAACTAACACGTCTGCGTCGATTGGCTCTGGCTCATACAAAAATCGGTGATCAGGCTTTAACAGAAATGCTGCAGCAAAAAGCGATGTCGCAGCTTTTGGCTCTGGATATTGGTTATTCTGCGATTCGACGACCAGACAAATTACCTTTTCCTGAAGGTTTGCGTTTTCTTGATATTTCAGGTCTGGATATTAGCCAGGTTCATTTTGGCAGCCGTTTGCCCCTGCTGCAAACATTGATTGTACGTGGTGCCGGTGTGACTGATGAATTTGTCTATCGCACCGGCGATTTGAAAGAATTGCAGTTTCTTGATTTGTTTGAGAATGGGGTTACGGACACTGGAGCCCTCTTTCTCGAAAAAAAAACGGCAATCATTTCTTTAAACCTTGCGTATAATCTGGTGTCCGCAGTTTCATTAGAACGATTTTCAAATAACAGGCGTATGCGATTCCTCGATTACAGTGGCGCTCTGCTCTCTCGTTCCTATGTTCATCAATTGCGCAGCGCTCCGCCACAATTCAACCTACAATTATCTCATTATTACCCTGATAAAGATAATCTACTTTCCGCGAAGAGCCAACAGCTGGATAAACAAGCTACAAGAGCTGTTGTACGCATCGATATGCCGGTGGATCCAAAGGGCTCTTTCCTTTTTCAAATTCGCTTACTGGATCAGGATGGCGCTGTGCTGGCCTCCCGTCCCGATATAAAGAATCTGATTTTTCGCTGGGACTCCGGCGCTGTTCTCCCCGTAACGGAGCCTCGTGTCGTTCCTGATCCAGGAAGGGGAAAGGGTTTTTATAACCTGATAGGACAGCTCCAAATTCCAGTTCCTACCAGGGCCTCTCATCTGCAAATTTTTAAGGATAAGGACCTGTTGGCCTCCGTCCCTCTGTTTTATCGCTACTCCTCCAGCAACGGGTTGCTGATCTATACAGAAAAAGATACCTATAACACAGGTGAGTTTATCTTTTTTCAAGCTCAGGTATTCAATGGCGATGGCAGGCCTGCGTTTGGAGCAGAACAGATGCTAGATATGTATATACGACACCCTGGCAATTTTTATGTAAACCAGCGAAAAATTAACAACAGGCTGCAGATAACACCGGATGATTTTTTTGCTTATGATAAGTTCGGGGTTGCTGTTTTTAAAGGACGCCCTCTGCGAGTTGGTTTGTATCATTTTGAGTGGTTTCGGGAACGGCTATTTCCAAAGGATAGCTGGAACAGAGATCCTCCGGTCAACATAAACGGTGTACAACTCCCCGAGGCGCCTGTACAGGTAGCTACCTTTGGTTGGAATCGTCTGCAGTTTCGGGTGGTGGAGGGTGATATTGCCCGGGCTAGTATCGATATCCCCGCAAACCTTGATGTGGCTAAAGAGTACTCTTTTTCTCTCGGTTTTGAAGACCGTTTTCACAACAGATTTTTTAAGCCGGGTTATCAGCTTTCGATAACTCCCTTTATTCCCGGTAAACTCTTTCTCAACGGCAAACTGCTAACAGATTCGCAGGTAACTCTTTTGCGTTCAAGTAACTCCTTCCGTTCGCTTCACGCTGGATCATTGCAATTCAGCGGTGATGGTTTGGATTTTTCCGTTAGAGTGTACCCAAACGCTGCGCAGACTGCCTATTTTGAGACGCCTGAAACAGTGTTTACAGAAAAATTTTTTACGATAGAGGTTACTTTACGCGATCAATATGGCAATGCAGCCAGGCCTCTACATCCGGTGTTTCTCGAACTACCGCCGCAACTTGCAGATGCCGAAGGAAATCAACAGATCGAGGTTGGCAAGGCTAACAATCGTTTTTCATTGATAGCTTCTGAAGAGGGTGTATTTCAAATTCGACTGAATGGATTGGCTGGGGAGCATCTGGCTCAACTTTCTGTATTACCGGATCCGCCTGATTATTTGCAAATCATATCCCTTGCTGGTAGTCAAATTCTGATGCCTGGTAAGCGGGTGTCAAATACAACCTATTGGCGGGGCGGAAATGACCAAACCCTAGCGAATCGAGCTGTTTTGGATCACGATCACGGATCAACAGAACTCCATAAAGATCAGGTAGAGTCTCATTTTTTAGGAAGGGTACGCTCTGAAAATGAGTTTTTCCGGGTATTGCAACCGCTCCGGCGCAGCGCCATTTATAAAAATATATTCGTGCATTGGCAGGCCGATTTTCGGTTTGGATCGATAATTTTTCCAGGAGATTCTCAGGCAAAGCAGAAAACATTGCAAGCCTGGCGAAAAACCGGAAATGTCCTTTACCGGTACAGCTTTTCCTGGGATGCCCATACCAGGACGCTGAGATTAGAAAAGCGGCACTGGTTTTCGCAGAGGTTAATGGCGTGGAAAGTGCTGGAGAATGTAGAGGGTGATGCCATTTGGTCTATTCTGGAAAAGTCGTTCGCGGTGTCTCAATAACCGTATTCTGCTCCCTTTTGGAATAAAAAAAGGTTGAATAAATCGGGCAATGAAAATTGTTTATGCATAACAAGGATTTTTTGAAGGGATTTTTAGAGCTTTTATGAAAAAAAATAATTTTTTTGCCTATTTCTTTCCATTTCTTTTGATTCTCAATGTTTTTATGCTGCGCGCGGACGATACGATACGCCTGGCTTCGTGGGATGGATTTGCGAAAAGCAGCCAGGAGCAGTTTGTCAATGATAAAAAGATATTTATGCGAACCATGTTCACCATGTCTCCTGCTTCAGCGAATATCAGCAAACTGAATCTTGCTCAGTCAGAGGTGCAATATACAGAATTAAAACAGAAATTTATTCGGCGTCTTTTTATCGTATTGGCATATTCTGGTCTTAAATTTACAACAGTTGAAAATGGACGGGATTTGGTCAACTGGCCTTACCCGATGTCCTCTATATTTGGGCATGGTGGTAGAATTATTTTTGATATCAAGACAGAGGCCAATGTCAGCGCAGATCAATTCTATGCTTTTTTACTCTCCGGCGATCCAAAGGGAAGTAC
The DNA here is from genome assembly GCA_020720805.1 of Leptospira biflexa. GTDB lineage: Bacteria > Spirochaetota > DYNZ01 > DYNZ01 > DYNZ01 > DYNZ01. The sequence goes on from DYNZ01000002.1 coordinate 90,413, forward strand.
GATGATCGGGCACCGGCGGGCAGCGGCGTCTCATGGATTGAAGTTAATCGATAACTGGCTTGAAGAGAAGAAGAGTATTAGCCTTTCAGGCCACCATGGTATTAATATTGCGATAGGTGGAGTGGGGCACCTGGACGCGAATGGGGATGTCATCGCCCCTGGCGGCAAAACCTATGATAAGGCGAATTTTGTCATGCAGGAGGGTATGCCTGCCGTAATTCAGACGGTAAAATCAAAAGATTTTATCGGAGGACGCCAGCATGGTCATGTCTATGTTTATACCGCAACAATCAAGAAAGGGTTTACCTCAAAGATATCGAGAAGCGGGCTCTTGATTGGTATAGAGAACAGTGAACCCGGTAATAAAAGTATGTTTGGCGTCGCGCACACAGCGAAGTCTGGAATGGTCAGCCAGGCCGCAAATCCTTCGGTTTCAGGCGGGAAGAAGTGGAGCCAAATGACCGATCTGACTGCCGGAGCCCCAGCAGAGTATGGCGGACGGCGGGTCATGATTAATGAGAGTGCCGATTTCCAAAAGCTCGTCACTCTTTCCAGAAAAATTATCGAGGCAGACGAGTCTCGCCAATTTGATTTCTTTAATGAACTAATGGATAAAAACGGCGCTGCGGCCAAGACTTTTATTGATGAAGCTTACCGCAATCTGCAATCCGAAACCAGAGATTAGGATTAAGGATTATTCGTTTTCCCGGTTTTGGTAACACATAGTATGGGCGAGGGAAGGCAGTGATTGGCGATGATATCATCTTCAATCTGGGCTAATTTAGGAACCAATTGCATACAAGCTGGCATGGTTCGATAAGATTGGTTCACCAGATTTTTGACAAGTGTCGCCATACAGGTACGCGCTTCCCCCGTAAAAATGTTCCAGGATTGATAAAGGCTATCAATCTGGGCAGGTGAGATGATCTGATCCAATTCACCAAGGGTTACTTTATTAGAATCTCCTGGATTTTTATTGTTCCGGACATAAAATGAAGCATAACTTAATTTCTGGCCATCTGCTCCGCAGGGATATTGTCGGAATTGGCCGCTGCTTTTATAGTTGGTATCGATCTGCTGGCGGCATAGTTTGGATTTAAAATAGATATTCATTTTATTGCGATCCGCTTTTGCTATCTCCGCCAGAAATTCGCCATTCTCGTTGACAAAATGTTTTTTCATGTATAGGGGGACAGGTTCCTGTTTTGAGATTTGCTTTGTATCTCCCTTTCCGGCCTCTTCGCGAAATTGATCAAGTTGCAGCATCACTTGAAAATCACTGTTCTCTACCCAGGGCACTACCTCCATCGAAATTACTTTTCCTGTCTGCGGATTCTGCATTGAGATAAAAGCATCGGCAATGGCTTTTTTAAAAGTATCAAAATCATAACTTATCAGTGTTGCTGAACTGTTTTTCCCCAGACCAAATGCGTAGGTTGTGATTGTCAGGTTATCGCGGGATGAAATTTCCTGAAATTTTGCCTCTCCAGATAGGATGGTGTTGGTTTCGCTTGTTTCGGATTGGCGGGCAATGCGAGTGGATTCCTGGCCTGTTTTTGGGTCAACCTTCCGTACCGTTGTCGTAACAAATTTCTTGATCTGGTTTTCCAGCAGAAAGGTAAACTCGGAGTTTTCTTCGCTGGTAGTCCAATCTCGCGAGAAAATGGATACAAATTTAGCTTTCCTGCCGATCGAGCGGATATAGTAGGTTCCGCAGCTATGAAAAAAACCTGGATAGTCCCGCGTTTCAAGAAGCCTTCTGGTGGCATCAGAGAGGGTTGCCCCTGATTCATCCACAGAGGCATAGTAGGAGTGCAGGTCGATCATGACCATGACCCGATGCTTGCGAACGGTGTGGGTGGTGTCCTTGTGCAGATCTTCGATTTTCAGTCGTGCGGTTTTTGTTGTGGTCGTGGTTCGATTGCCTGCAATTGTGGTGTTCGTTTTCGGCTTAGCTTCAAATTTGATATCATTGGCAGCCTGGGTGCTGACATATTGATGAAATTCGTCTGGGTAAAAAGAGCCGTCGACATCAGTTTGGTTTGTCAGTTCGTGTGTGGTTTTAATCTCCTTGAAGGTATAGATCATATCGTAGGAGGGCTCTGTTAGCTTAAAATCTTTTAGGCAGATGGATTGGAATGTGTTAGTGGATAAGGAGTATCCCCGTCCTAAAACGGGCGTTATTCCAAGATTGTTGACAATTCGGCTGTCCTGGATGATGACCGGCAGGGCGTTGGAGGAGTTGCTTCCAGCCTGAAAGAGCAGCGCAGCGCAGAACAGGATAAAACTGATCTCCCTTGACCTAGCAAAAAATAGATTTTTCCTGTTGGCTCTCATAAGCTGGCACAATTTCTTTTAAGTATAAGAACATTTTGACTTTTTCTCATCAGGGGTTGTCCTCTTTGGATCGATGAATGCAAAGATTGGATAATACTTTATTTGTATCTACAAATTGCCAGCATCAGGATTGAAACCAGGATTAAAAGCACTTTTTTTATCTTGTTATTTTTTGAGGAAAAACGATTATGGATGGTGGATTTTCGGGTATGTAAGGGCGGCGTATGGTTGCAAGACAATATTTCCTCAACTCTCTTTTTTTCGGTTTCGCTATTCTTATTTTCTCCTTTGTCGGGTGCTCCCGTAACCAGGAGATACGCTGGAGTACAGGGCCTGATGGTGGTAACTATTTTCAATCCGCACAATTTACGGCGGAATTGATTCGGGAACCTCTGGCAAAGCAGGGATATGCACTGCACCTCGAATCCAGCCCGGGAGCTTTTGCGAATATGATAAAGTTGGGAAGGCAGCAGGCTGACCTCGCTTTTTCGCAGTTTGATGTAATTTTATATGCCGCTCATCACGATAAGAAAATGGCAGATTATGCGGATCGTTGCCAGATTCTTCTACCCTTTGGCGAGGAGGCGGTTCATTTTTTTGTGCGGGCTCGATCTGGAAATCCAAACGCTCCAGCTATGAAGCAGATCCTGACTTCGCTTGATGTCAGTAAGGTTTTCGCGGGGGATTTTCGAAGCGGTTCGTGGGTTAGCGCCGCCATTATTTTGAAAAAATTTTTGAATAAGGATCTTCCTGAAAAGCACAGCCATGGTAAGATCTCCTTTGCCGAGCAGATGGATCTACTGCGATCCGGCGTCCTTGACCTGGTTGTAGTTACCCTGGGGTGGGATAGCCAGCAAAAGAATTTTTTACACTCGATCCCTGCTAAAAAGATGGAGGGCATAGGAATCATTGATTTTCGCGGCGACACGGCACTGCTTCAGGAGCTCTCCTCTTTTTATCATCTGGATGTTTTACCTGGCTATCCCTGGCTAGGGTTAGCAAAAAGCAAGATACAAACATTCTACACTAAAACTTATCTTCTGGCGCGCAGCGATGCTAATCACGATGCGTTACGCGCATTCCTGACACAGGTGGGTTTCTTTCCTGAAACACGACGGGTTTTTCGATTTGGTACGGGTGCCGATCAGGAGAATCTGCGTCACATGATCAAGGATCTTCCTGTGCATCCGGAGCTGGTCAAATTTGCGGCCGACGAGTTAGGCATGCGCCAGATGAAGTAAGCAAAGACCGGTCATTTTTTTGCGCAGCATTGCATGATCCGATGTGGTTAGACGACTTTTGGGAAAAAAGTTGGGATAAAGTTTTTTACAGCTTATTTCTCCTTTGTGGAGATAAAAAATTGATACGATAGGGAAGCTGCCAGGGATCCGGCAAAGGGAGCGCTTAGATAGATCCATAGATAATCAAATTGCATAGAGAGCAGCGCCGGAGCCAGCGAGCGAGCAGGGTTCATCGAAGCACCTGTAATAGGGCCGGCAAAGAGGGCTTCGAGTCCGACGGTTAGTCCGATCGCCAGCCCCGCAAAATTTTTTACAGCCTTGCCATGAATCGCGCTGCCGCATATCACCAGCATCAGTATGAAGCTCAGAATCGCCTCCATAATCCAGGCGTTCCACCAGGAGTAACGCGGTAGAGTAGCTCCGAGGTTTTTGAGCATAGCAGTGTTGGCTGCCGCATCATAAAAAAGAACCAGAAGCATAGAGCTGGCCAGAATTGCTCCGATGCTCTGCGCTATGATATAGAGAACTACCTTTTTTGAAGGAAACTCGCCGATAAGCCAGAAGCCAAAGGTTACAATGGGATTGAAATGAGCGCCGCTGGTATGGCCCAGTGTGTAGATGAGAGCGGCGACCACGGCTCCGAAGGTCATGCCAATCCCTATATGGCCAACGCTGCCCGTGAGGCTATCTACGACAATGGCGCCTGTTCCCGCAAAAACCAGAATGAATGTACCGATAAATTCCGCGAAAAGAGCCTGTCTTAGCATAAAATTCTACGAATCTCAGGAATTAACTTTTTTTCAATTTGGTGGTAAGTTTCGACAAAGGCTTCATAAGGTTTTCCGTCAGGGTCTTCGAAACCGATATGGATTTTTTCAACTGGTTTCGGAAAAACGGGACAAACCTCCCTGGCGTGATCGCAAACGGTAACTACCAATTGATATTCAAAGTGCATCACCTCATCCAGATTTTTGGAATGATATTGATCCTGCCAGATATCATGATCCTGCAGCACCTTTTTTGTCAGTGGGTTTACCCTGCCGCTGGCTGCAACGCCTGAGCTGAAGGCCTGGACGCAATCACCGAGTCTGGCATTGATCAAAGCCTCAGCGATGATCGAGCGGCAGCTGTTTCCTGTGCATAAAATAAGAACGGCTTTTTTCATGGTCTCTCCTGCATCATGATTTTTAATATCAAAGACCCGATGTCCGGGTTTTTTCTATTTGATAAATGGTTTGCTCTACCAGATCTCGTTCGTATTCATTGGAAAGCGAATTTTTATGCGTGCGCAGATAGGGGAGCGCTTTCTGTGCTCCTGTCCCCATATCCGCCAGAGCGCGTAAAGTTCTATACCTTATATTTTTTGATGAATTTTTCAGGTATGGGTAAAGGTAAGGGAGAAGATCTGCGCCCAGTGATCGAAATGCTTTGACGATCGTTTCATCGACCTTAGTTCCATATCCGGTGGTTATTTGGCTGGCGATCAATCGAAGTCCATTTGCATTTTTGGTTTTGATATTCGCCAAGATGGTAACACAGGAGTGCGCTAGGTTGGGAACGCCAACTCCGGTAAGCTGTTTTTGGTTGATATAATGGAGGGTTTTTATAATCGTAGCCTCGCTGGGCTTGGCGCCAGGTCCAAATTTTTCCAGCATTTCGGCCGCCTTCCTTCTGTCTGAAACGGTGGCTCCAAAGAGCACCTCCTTGGCCAGATTCTCGATATTGGGGGTCTGCAGTTTGCAGTTGAGATTGTACGCGATGCAGATCTGAACTCTTTCGCTTACCGCGTTTTCATTGCGATGCGGGATGATGTGCATGCTCTCCTCAAAGGGTTTGCGGCACTGCTTGATAAAATAAGGTCGGAAATCGTCGCTGCGTTTGTATTCAAACTCATTGCGCAAGATATAGGTAACCTGAATCAGCTCCTTAGCCAGCCATGCTTCCGGTTTGGCAATGTTGTACAGGGTACACAGGGTATCAATAACTTCGTGGCGTTCCCTGTCGCTATCGGTGAGCTTTTTATCCCGGTAGGTGGTTTGGATCCGTTCTCCAATGCGCTTGATCAGTTTCGCGTTAAAGTCATCCCGGTACTTTTCTATAAAAGATTGCAGCAATTTTTTATCTCTGTAGATACCGCCATAAATGAACTCCAGTCCCCGTTCATAATTATAAGGTATCGGTTTGCCAAAGCGGCACGAGCGAGCCGCTTCCGACAGCTCCTGGATATGCCGTTCGATCCAGTCGTAACCTTGCGATTCTGCGAATCGGACATTCAACATTTTTCCCATCAGAGCGCCGTGATAATAACCTGTCCGTAAAAAGCGCAGAGCGTTAAGTCCTGCCTGCCATTCGCTATGGTCGATTTTTTGATCCATTTGAAAATAGCCGAAAACATCGAGCAGCCTGTAAACCATACCGTAATCCAGGGTGTCCTGGATACCCTGGATTTCCTGCAGCAGAAAATGGTGATAATCACGGTGGTAAATTTTGTAAGTACTATAGGTATTGGCGATGTAGGAGTGGATGGTGCCACAGCGGGAAAAAAGGGGAATCTGTCGTGCGTATCTATATAATCGGTACTGACGCTGGCTGTCAGTCAGATCGCCGAGGTAGCTGTTAATCTCATTTTTCCAGGCGCACTCATTTTTTCCAAGTTTTGGATCTTTGTCTTGAAATTGGATATTCACCGAAGTTGAGGTCTGCGAAGTAGTGCCTGTTTTTGTGTAGAAGAAATAATCTTTGACCGGACCGGAGATCTCCAGGCTTTCGCCAGCGGCTAGAAGGATCTCACCTGTCACAACATCGATCAAACGAAAATGAATTTCTACCCTATTGTCCAGAGGAGTGTAGGATCCGGTTAGCAATGCGTCGATGGGAACCAATTCGCCAAGGCGTTTTGCCTCTTTTTCATTGAGAATACCACTTTGTCCCAAAGCATGCTCTTTTAAGATAAGCTGAAGGCGCTGCCGTTCAAAAAGTCGAATCTGTGGCTCCTCCTGTTTGATCTGGCTGGTTAAGCGATCTGCCAGATAAAGACCAAAGCCGCGATCGCCTCGGCTATCTCCAGCCAATACCGGCGGGATGATGGCGATGCGCAAACGGTTTCTTTGCTTGCTCAGCGCAATGATTTTCGTGCTAAGCTGTCGGATAGCCCTACTGGTACTCAGCAAGGAACCGGAGTCGCTGTCAGGTCTGGTACTGCGTGAACAGTTTGTTGCAAATACCGCAGCAAGAAGCAAAATAAGAATGAAAAAATATTTATTAGTCGAATGCATGACTCTCCTCCGGAAATATACTACGATCATCTGGGTGTCGTATTCTGGGAAGCGGCGTTTTTGGCTGACCTTCCTTCTATTTTGTCAGTATTGTATAAAAAAGTCAACTGATTTGTAAGAAGCAGAATTGTTTTCCGAACCGGCGGAATAGCTCTTACTTTTGTTTCATTTTTGTTAGGGGTGTGACACCATTTTTTTTACGGCAAGGGCAGCAGCGGTTCGCTGTTACCGGTTCGGCGCGCCTTAAAAAAAGAATCGAGGTTGCGCTGGTTCTGGATGTCGATATTAAAAATTTTTTTCCACATCCCTCTCCCTTCCATGCAGAAATAGATCCACTGTTTCGGATCTTTTTTTAGGATCATAACCTGCAAGGTTGAAAAAATGGTTTCCCGAACGGGTCTGAAATACCTCCACTTGCCGTCCTTGGCCGGCGCAAAAGGTCCCTGCAGCAGGCCGCTGTTTGGAAAGCGTCGATACATCACGACCTTTAATTCCTGAAAGTAACGCAAAGCACCAATTGAAATATATTGAATGCGGTCGTGCCTGACAGTGTCAAAAAGCTGGCGGATAATATTTTGATAATCCTCCTCCCATCCAGGATATAACACAACCGGATCAAAATGAAATGCCAGTTTGTAGCCGGCCTCATCGGCTGATTTGGCAGCCGTTAACCTGCTTTCCAGGCTTGCAGAGCCATGCTCATGTGCATCAATAATTTTTTGAGGGTTCAGGGAAAAGGAAATGATGGTATGCTCGCCAGGGTCATGGTGCAAGAGATGGTAAACGTTTTCTGATTTTGTTTTTAGCTCGAGTTGCGTGTTCGGGAATTGGTTGAAAAAAGAGATCAGATAGGGAGCCAGTTCAAGAATATGATCCAGGGAGAGCGAGTCGCCTAGCTCTCCAGTGCCGATTCGGAAAAAACTGTTAGGCCGTTGTTGGATCCACTGCTGCAGCTCGGACAGATGGTACTCCAGATTGCCTACTATCTGGATCAGCGGTGAGTCCAGATATCCCTGCAGGAAACAGTATTCGCAATCATAGTTGCAGCCAAGGATCGGATTGATCACAAAATAGTTACAGCACAATAACCCTTGGGTGCCAGGACACTGGTTAAAGAACCCGCCCTTGGTTGCCCTTAGAAGAAGCCTTTTTTTGCCAGACTGATAGGGATCAGGCGACGCGTTGATCTGATGAATAATTTCCTCAATCTGGCCTGATTGGATCCGCTCAATTTTTTGCGGCGGGACATAACGGCGTACCTGAGAAGCGACATAGGATTCTTCAACCGCATCTTCGATATAAACAATCTCCGGAACCCAGAACTGGTTGTTTGCAGCAATGCTCATAGCGGCCCGCCTAAGAGTTTGGGTTTTCAGGCTCGTCGCCAGAGCTGGTAAAATCGCCAAGAAAGGATGCAAATTCTTGACTCTGGCAGATCCCTGTTGTTTGTTCCAGGGCGCGAGCCAGGGATGCTGCGTCGTGAAAGGGAATTTGCAGAGACATCGAACCTTCTTCAAAAAACATGGGAATGTCTAATTTTACTTTATCCGGAAATGAAATTTTTTTTAATGCCGTCTGGTAGCGATCCAGGAAGTTCATCTGCTCAGGATAGCACAGGGTGTTTAGACAACGGGCTGTCTCATCAAGATATTTTTTAGAAGGCTGCCCTGCTGCTTCCTGGTGGGCGATTCGTGATTGAATATACCTTTCCAGGTCGGCTGTCTCGCTGCGTTTTCGTTCCAGGATGTCGCGGCATATACGAAAAAAGTGTCGGGTCTGGCTATGGCTCGCTTGTGTGAGTTCTAGATAGGAGTAAAGAAGCTGGCGAAGCCCAGGCGGTAGAGATAGAGGCTCTTCGATTTCGCGTACGGAGTAGCCCCGTTTGGAAAAAAAAAGTTTTTCGTGGTGCGGTAATTGGCTGAACTGCATCAAAGCTTTCAACAATGGTCCGCTCTGGGAAAGACGCAACAGAGGAAAGAGTTCGCGGATCAATTGATTATCAGAGGGAAACCTTGATTGCCATTTGCGAATCAATTCGCTAATCATTATAATGTCGAGACGGTTTTTTGCGTACGACCGCATTTTATACTGCAACAGATTCCAGTGATACTCTTCGGTCGGCCTGCTGTCGGCCATTGGAGATAGATGTAGCACAGGAATTTTATCCGGTGATAGGGTTTGAAATAGATTGCCGGATGCTTCCGGAATGGAGTAGAAGAGTGGGGCGTCATCCAGATCGTGATATACGGCTAGCTGATCAAATTCCAAACTTTCGCCAAAATAGAAGCGACTGGCCTCGAGATTTTGCTCTGTAAGATAGGAGATGCATTGATTCCGGTCAAGAATTTGGTATTCACTCCGAAAAAGTCTTTCTGTCTGCATACAAGATCTGCTCCTGCTGTAATCGGATGCTTCAGTCACAGGTTGCCAATCGGGTCTGTCATTGCCAAACCATTTTTCTTGCGATCTCGTATAATTTCCGGTTGATTTGGCTGGTGATGGCTCTCTGCTGGCAAAGAGGGTCTAAGCAAAGTTAATGCGATCCCAAAGTCATTGCTAAGGATCAATGGATGAATAATATGGCGCTGCGCATGATTCTGTTGTCTGTTCTTGTAAGTTTTCTGAGCCCCCAAAGGGCTCTCTTTGCGGAAGACACTGGCTATACCAGGATCGCTGGATGGGCCAGCCGCGCCACCATCGTCATTCGTATCAGGAAACCCCCGGAGTTTTTGGCGGCAGTGCACAGTCAATGGAAGCGGATGGGGTATGAGGATCCTATCGCCGCATTGCGCTCGCGCTTGATCCAAAAAGCGGGGTTGGATCTTTATAGCCAGGAAAGCTGGCGTAAATGGGGATTTCTTGCAGAAGGGGATATGTATATTCTGCAGCGGGACAAAGCGTTGCTGCTCATGATACCGGTGGCAGCGAACTCTGGACCAACCCTGCCGGTTCTGATCAGAATATTGGGTCAGGTGCATCCAGCTCTTTTCCGTGGATCCGGGCCAAAGCAGAGATTTGGTGTGAAATCGTCCCATTTTTTGAGTGGCAGCGAGACAATGCTGCTTCATGGATATTGGCTGATTGCGATCGGTCGCCAATCCTCCCAAAATTGGTTTGATCAGGGACTTCCCCCCCTTGAGAACCATTTTTTGCTCTCCTGGCAGCGTTGGCAGCGACATCATGCCGGAGTGCAGCTCTATCTCCATCCCCAGGCTTTAAAGCTCATCAACAGGCGATTTGCGCGTCATGGCGCATCGGGCCTATCCCCGGCTTTCATCAATGCCCTAACTGTGGAGATGCGCCTCACCAGGCATCTCGAGACAGAGCTCTTTTTTCATCTGAATCAGGGCAGGTCAGAGAGCGCCCTCTACCGCAATCTGTTTCAGTCACTGTCCGTCAACAATGGGGAGCAGCCCAGGGAGGCCTGTATTGGAGATCCCCAACCCCCTGTCGAGATGCTGGCCAGGATCCACTGGCATGGAGGAGCTATAGGGACAGGAGCCGAGAGAGGATTGCTGCGCCAGTTCTGGCGTCAAACCTTTCAACTCCTGGATTTACCAGGATTCATCCATGGCAAGGGGGCAGAGGCTGTGGATTTCCCTTTCTCTGCCGCATGGTTTCTTGATGAGCGCCGCGATTTGCATAGTTATGCTATGAGCGGCTTACAGGATATGTGGCGTCAAAAATGGAAAGACATCCCTGTAGTAGAGCAGTTGAAAAAGCTGGCGGGTGTCACAGGCTCCACAGAGGGCATCGCCTTAAAGCGAATAATCTATACCCCAAGGGTCGCTCACTCGTTTATTGAACTGGCGGGCGGGTATAAAGCTTTTTTTCTGGGGCGAGGCGATCAGGTGCTGGTTGCCGCTACTCGACAAAAGGATCTGGAGGGATTGATCTCCAGGGTCTGCAATCCACCGCAGAGAGGTTTTTTTCTACAGCTTTATCCTGAAAAACTGGGAAGAGTACGGGAAATGAGCAATGATTTGCTGGTATTCAGCACGTTTACGCAATGGATTCGCGAAGTTCGTGCGACAGGCCGAAGCCAGGAGGATGGCCTTCTCTTTCAGATCGATCTCTTATTTAAATGAGATCTATGATCTGGCCGGAGCCGATGATGAAGTGAGGATAAGGAGCAGACTATGAAACCGGAAGAGCGTACAGAGATGATCCGCAAAGGCAATGAGCTGTTTAACCAAGGACGAATGAAGGAGGCGATTGCCTGCTTCCTCAAGTCACAGTACCGGGACGGATTGGCCAGGGTCGGCGACCATTTTCTGTACGACCGCAAGGAGCCTGTAAATGCGCTCTCTTTTTATCGCAAGGCTCGCCACCAAAAAGGGATCGATCTGATCGTGAAGGGAATTGTAGGGACTATCCGAGCATTAATCCATGCGGACGAGTACCAGGAAAAATGGAACAGATTTCTTGAAGCGCCTGAGAACAGGCTGTTTTGTGAGGGAAAGTTAGATCGTCCGGTCTTTGGACAGGGAGATCAAGGTCACAAGGGGTAGGTGGCAACCAGCAGATTGTACAACTGGGGATCGAGTGTCTTGATTCGATTGATGATCTCCCCAACGGAAATTTTATTTTGTTCCTGTACATAGTAGTAATCCAGGAGCCAGAGGTAATGGTTGAGCAGACGCGGTAAAATCTGGGTGTGGTCGCGGTTGAGCCTGTAGGTCTCTTCCAGGTGCAGAGTATCCCGGTTTAGATCTTCTAGTTGCATTTGCGACAGGCTCCGTTTTACCGTAAAGACGCCATAGAGAGCAGCGAAAACCGGCAGCCAGCTCGCCATATCCTCCTCTTTGATGCCAGATTGGCGCATCTCCGCAATCAGATCCTGGATGACTTTGCATTGAATCATCTCCAGAGAGATTTTCTGCGTATCCAGGAAAAAAGCCTCCCGGAACATCGCCAGGCCACGGTACATATTGTTTTCCTGGCAGTAAGCCTCACCGAGCAGGGCGAGGATAACAGGATCATCTTTTTTCAGGGAGCGCGCGCTCTCCAGCGCCTGGATAGCGTTTTGCCAATCACCAAGATGGATAAAGATCTCTCCAAATTTGAGGATCAGCCTGAAATCGTGGTCGAGAGCGGATAGGATCTCCTGCAAATGGGGCATAAGGTAGGCAAGCTGATTGTGCAAAAAGATCAGGGTTGACCAGTGTGCCTGGCTCTCTCTGATCTGGTGCTGACGCGTGAAGTGCTCATAATGCTCCCAGGTTTCAATAAATTGCTTGAGCTGGCGGTTCTGGTTGAGAATTTTTTCAAGGATATCGCGGCGGTGCATCCAGAATCTGCTGATTCGGTAGCCTGCTTCAGCTGCAGAGCTATAGGGATTTTTATCCAGAATCTGGCTGTATAGATCCATAGCAGCGGAAAAATTGCCTTTGATCAGCAATCTCGATCCCTCTTCGAGGTCATTTTTTTCTATTTCGGCCAGATGATTCTGGGTGTCCTGGTGTGTCATATCTGTGAGCGGATCTCTTTTTTCATTGAATTACAAGATACAAGTTTAGCATTTGGTTTTTGGATCTATCTACCTGGGAAATGGTTCTTGCTTCGGGGATCCTGCAGAGATTAGCAAGGAAAAAAAGGCCAATTTCCCGCCAAAAAAAAATCTTTTAGAAAACTGGATCGTGATTCTTCGTTCAGAGCCTGCATGAATTTGATTACCGACACAGATTACCATATCGAGCAACCCAGCATAGTCAGCATCGGCGCATTTGACGGTGTGCATCGTGGCCATCGCCAGATTGTGTACCGGATGCGACAGGCTGCAAAAAAGCTGCAGGCCAGGAGTGTGCTGATCACCTTTCAGCCGCACCCTCGCAAATTATTGCAAAAAGGGGAGGTGCAGTTGATCACCTCCCTCAATGAAAAGCTGAAGGTTCTGCACCGCCTGGGACTGGATGATGTGATTCTGCTGCGCTTTACCCACGAGCTCTCCCAGGTAAGCGCTCGTGATTTTTTTGAACACTATATCTACCGCCGCATCCATATCCGCCATTTTCTCATGGGATATGATCACGTGTTCGGACGCGACAGACAGGGAAACTTTGATTATGTGGATAGCCTCAGGCGTGATTTTTCCTTTAGCCTGGAGCGGGTCGGGCCGCGCCACCTCTTTGGCCAGCCTGTGAGCTCCAGCCGTATTCGTTATGCGCTGGCTGCTGGAAATCTACCTTACGCCATGAGGTTATTGGGGCGAAGCTTTAGTGTGCGTGGAACTGTTATCCATGGACATGGGCGCGGACGTCAGCTCGGTTATCCCACAGCAAATCTGGAACTCGATGAAGAGCGTAAATTGCTGCCCCCCAATGGGGTCTATGAGGTTCTGGTCTATCTGCCGGAACGGGAGTGGCGGGGTATGGGGGTCATGAGCATTGGCTTCAATCCAACCTTTTCAGAGCAGAAAATCCGACAGGTAGAGGTGCATATTCTCCACTTTTCCGATGATATCTATGGTACTATCATGGAGTGCTATTTCCGCCATTTTATCCGCTCCGAGAAAAAGTTTGCCGGACCCCCTGCCTTAAAAGCGCAGATACAGAAAGATATCGAAACTGTGGCACCTTTTGCCGACAATAAAGGGAGAATATTGTCAGAGAATCTGCTGCGCCAGATTCATTGGCAAAACCCAGAAGGACAATCATGAAGATACTTCTCCTGACGCATCAGGGCGGGATGTCCGGCGCGACCCATTCGATTTTCTACCTCAGCGATGGTCTGGCCAGACGAGGGCACCAGGTCTGGGTGGGTTGTCCGTCAGATTCTCTGCTGGCGCACCTGTTGGAAAAGAGTCCAGCGCGTCAGGTTCCCATCACCATACGCGGACGTTTTGACATCCGTGCAATGTGGCAGATTCGCGATCTGGTACAGCAGCATCAAATTGAAATTATCAACGCGCAATCCTGTTATGACCGCTTTACCAGTATGTTGGCCAAATGGTTTTTTCGGCTGCCTGTGAAGCTGTTCCATACCCGCCGCGAGACGCCAACAGAACCGCGTTTTCTCATGCTGAATTGGCTTGTAACCAGGCTTACGGACAGGGTGATTGCTGTCAGTCCAGGGGTGAAAGAGTCTTTGGAAGGTCTGGGGATGAGGGCAGATCATATCCAGGTGATCAATAATGGCACCCCTGCTTCGAAATACCGGTTAGCAGACCTTGCTGAAAAGACGGCAGCGATCCAGCTACGTTACGGTTTAGCCAAAGGGATACCTGTCATTGGCTGCGTGGCTCGCCAAAAGCAGCAGAATCAGCTGATAGCGGCTATGGAGTTTGTGGATACCCCCCCCTGCACGGTGATGTTTGTTGGCATACCAGGTAGCCGGGAATACGAAGAACAGATCCGCAGACAGAGGAATGGTCATCGGTATATCTTCACAGGACCAGTTGAGGTGGCTGATGTTCTCTATTTCTATCCTCTTTTTGCCATGAACGTTCTTCCTTCGGTGACAGAGGGTCTCTCCCAGGCGCTACTGGAGGCTATGGCTATGGGAGTTCCTGTTGTGGCAACGGACGCTGCGGGAAATTCTGATCTCATTCGCCATAATGAGAATGGTTTGCTGTTTGCCGACGGGGATATCGAAGAGCTGGCCCGACAGATCAAGGGGTTGCTGCAAAATCCTGAAAAGGGCAGGGCTCTAGCTGCATCGGGGAAAACCAGCGCTTTTGAAGATTATTCGATTGAGCGAACCCTGGATCAATATGAGGCCTTTTTTCAGGATTGTTTTCCAGTTGCTTCTTCGGAAAGTGGAAAAAGGATTGCCCGGTTAGTCTAACGATTTAGAATGACATCAATACTGTCGGCTTTGTCACTGTCCCGGCAGATCCATTTTATCCTACTGCATAGTGCTGAAGCTGGATTCATGAATTTTGATGAAGTAGAAGTTTTTGTCGCTCCTCAGAAAATTTTCTGGATGGGGATCGTTGAGGACAATAATATTAAGAAAGCACAGATTGAGCTTTTAAAACGTGATATCGTTCTTGTGCCCTGTGATCTACAGAATTTAGAGAGTTGTATACAATCCCAGGAGATTGAAGAGCCTATTATATTGGTCAATCTGGATGCCGTTGTACACGATTACCTCCCCGCTCAATTGAACTATGAAGCTGTAACCAATATACTGCGACGTTTTAAGGAGTTAAAACTTCGAAATGTCGTGTTTCATACCATGATGGTGGATACGATTTTGACGAACCTGCTCAGGGATAACGGTTATCACCTCATCGTAAAAAATCTTGCCAATGATAAGGTATCCATTCCCATTGTATTAAAGATAAATGAGATTTTTACCAGAAATAATGGGCAAAAAGAGCGTTCCTATCTTCGTGTCCAGTTTTACCCATCCCAAAGCTTTCGGGTAAATCTGCAGTGTGTCAATCAGCCCGAAATAAAATTCAGCGCGATTCTCAATGATTTGAGCATGAATGGTCTTGGTGTCTTGATCGGCAATCAGGAACAATTTGTTCTTTTGAATATAAAAATGTTTTTTCGAGTTAAGATTTTTCTGGAGAAAATGGTGATCATTGTTGATAAGGCCCTGCTGCAGCGGAAAGATTCGAAAAAGATGATTGCCGGTTTTTATTTTATTATCAATGACCCCAATATGATCCATAGCATTGACGGAACCTCCGTGGCTACAGTTATTCATAAGGTTATTGAAAATATATTTCAGAAGAGCGGGTATGGTTTGGATCTGAACTTTCAACGGATTGTAACCAGAACAGATAAAAAAGAGACCAGCGGTTCCTTGTAAGCTTAGGATCAGCAAGGTTTTTTTTATCCAAAAAGAGATTGCCCCGGCACCAGAAAGCGTCAGAAAGTGCGAAAACTATTTTCTGCGCAGTATTAAGGAGAGCTGTTTTATGATTGTTTGTACAACGTTGAGAGAGGCGCGGGAGGAGATTGAATCGCGCCGTCGCGCTGGAGAACGCGTGGGTCTGGTGCCGACCATGGGCTACTTGCATTCCGGTCACCTCTCTCTGGTAGAGCAGTGCCGACGCACTGCTGATTTCACCGTGGTATCCATCTTTGTCAATCCCACCCAGTTCAATGATCCCGCTGACCTGCAAAAATATCCAGTTGATCTGGATCGCGACCATAGGCTGCTGCAGGAGGCCGGAGTGGATCTGCTTTATCTGCCTCAGGTCGAGGATCTTTATCCAGAGGGAAGCGACCGCAACCGGATCTGGGTGGATGTCATCGAGTTGGATCGCTACCTGTGCGGGGCTACCAGGCCAGGCCACTTTCGGGGGGTTCTCACAGTGGTGGCCAGGCTTTTCCTGGGTCTGGCGCCGGACCTCGCCTGGTTTGGGAAAAAAGATTGGCAGCAGGCTCGTATTATCGCGGAGATGGTGCGCTCGCTTTTTATCCCTGTTCAGATTCAGTTGGGGGAGATTGTCCGGGAGGAGGATGGGCTGGCTATGAGCTCCCGTAACGTCCGCCTGAGCCCCGATGCGAGAAAGGCCGCGCCAGGTATCTATAAAGCGCTGCTGGAGACAAAAATGTTTTACCAGTTGGGCAATGACGACGCAACCTCGCTGGTCGCCTTTCTCCGCAAGAAATTGGAAATAATCCCTAGTGCGCGAGTGGATTATGCAGAAATTGTTGATAAATATGAGCTTTATCCCCTGGCTGGCCGGGTCGAGGCTGCCAGGGCTCTTGCCGTGGTTGCGGTGTTTTTGGGTTCGGTGCGTTTGATTGACAATCTGGAATTTTTATCCTAGCTATATCACCCGAAGCGAATTGAAAAAAGGAGTTTGAGCCCTATGGGATTTTCATGCGGAATTGTTGGCTTGCCTAATGTTGGTAAATCTTCACTTTTTAATATTCTGACCCAGGCTGGCGCCGAGGCAAGTAATTATCCATTCTGTACCATAGAGCCGAATGTGGGTATGGTCTCCGTTCCTGACGACAGGTTAGACTATTTAGCCGACCTGTTCAAGCCAGCGCGCAAAGTAGCGGCCACTATGAAATTTGTCGATATTGCGGGGCTTGTGGAAGGCGCATCGAAGGGCGAGGGTTTGGGTAACCAGTTTTTAGCCCATATCCGCGAGGTTGAGGCCATTGCTCATGTCTCCCGTCTCTTTTCCGATCCTAATATTGTCCATATTGGCGAGGTCAATCCCGTCAGGGATCTCGAAATCATTGAAACGGAACTGGCCTTACGGGATCTGGATAGCCTGGAGAAGCGCCGCGACAGGGTTGCCAAAAAGGCGCGCTCAGGATCTGATAAAGAGGCCAAACTGGAGCATGAATTGATTGAGGATCTGCTGCAAAAGCTGTCGGATGGCGCCATCCTTAGCCAGATTATGACGACCATGGATAGTGAGAGGTTGAAACTGGCAAAATCGTTTCAGTTGTTGACAGCAAAACCGGCCCTGGTTATAGCCAATATGGATGAAACAATGGACACCAAAAGTCCGCACTATCTCTCCCTGGCAGAACACTGCCGCAAGAGAGATTATGCGATGATTCCAGTGTCTGTCAAGATTGAAGAGGAGATCCTGCAGCTTGACGAGGCGGAGCGTAAGGAGTTTTTGCAGGATTTTGGTTTGGAAAAATCCGGGCTGGAGCGGGTGATTCGCGCCGGATATAAACTCCTGAATCTGCAGACCTTTTTAACTGCGGGCGGTCCAAACGAGGCGAGAGCCTGGACTATGCGCAAGGGGATTAAGGCGCCCCAGGCCGCCGGGATCATTCATACCGACTTTGAACGAGGATTTATCAAAGCTGAGGTTATCGCCTTTGATGATTTCAGGGAGTTTAACGATTTTCATCGAGCCAAAGAGGCGGGCAAACTGCGTCTGGAGGGCAAGGAGTATATTGTCCAGGATGGCGACATCATCGAATTTAAGTTTAATGTTTGAGTGAGAAATGGGAGGTCAGCATTGAAAGCGACAGGGTTCTTGCGATCTATTGTAATAATAGCGATCTTCACAGCTCTTGGTTTCCTGACCAGCGCCTGTATGCCAGAGGACGATTCTTCCCTGACGCAGCAATATTTTGCCAAAGGGCTGGAATCGTTTGCGGAAAATAATTATGAGAATGCGCTTCCGTATTTTCATTCGCTGGTGCAGGATCCCTATGTTCGCCAGGATATAAAGCGTTTTGCTTATCTCCTGCTTGGTTTCAGCTATTATAATTTACGGGAGTTCTCCTCAGCGGAGAAAAATTTTTCTATTTTTCAGAAAAATAAGAGCGGTATGATCTCACGGGTTTTCAGCGGCGTGGATCTCGGGCCGGAAATGCATCTGATTGTCCAGATGTACCTGGATACCCTTGGCAATAAAAGAAAAGAGCTTGAAGGAAATCTGACAAAGATTCTGCATAAAGATCAAAAACTTCTTGATTTCTATTTTCAGCCTATCAGCCATATCATGCTCTATCGGGGATATTGTGATTTATATCCTCTGCTGGATAGCCATTATGAAAAAAATCGGAAGGCAGTCACATCCGGAAGAGACGAGGGGCGGCAGCTGCCAGCCGGACCGATGTTTCATATTTTTGGGCTGCAGTGTACGATTATGAAGGGGCTGGCAGGTCAGCCTTACTCCTTTTCACCTTCGACGAAAACGTGGCAGGATCAGGCCAAAGAGCTTCTGTTTTCGGTGCAGAAAAAAAAGATGTCTTTAGAGACAGGAAAGCTGCTGGATCTGTATCAATTTTTTTTGGCACAGGATTGGAGCGCTCTGGATCGAAAAGCGCGTGCGCTTTTAAAGGAGAGTCCCAACGCCGATGTATTTGAGCTGCTGGTACGTATGTACCAGTTGCGCCGCGATAGCAAATCATTGGTAGCTCTGCTGGATGAGTATCAGAGGTTTTTTAGCCCGCGCAATCAGACTGATACCTACAATCAAGCCTCCTACTACTCTGTAGCGGGACAGAGCGACGCAGCCTTTCGTGCTCTGGAGAGGCTATTTGAGCTTGGTTACCGCAACCTTACCTATATCGATCATGATCCTGACTTGAAGTTTATACGGAAAGATCCGCGCTTTGAAAAGCTGCTGGAACGCTACTTTCCCAAGCGAGATCGTCGCCTCTGATGAGTGCTGTTGTTGAATGGCAGATCACAGGAGCCTGCAATTATCGATGCTCGTACTGCATTCAAGGAACAACTCCCAAGCATGGCTATCAGCCGACCGCTGTAGAGCTCAACGCAGCCATGGACGTTTTGACAGCGCTTCCCGGCAGCTGGGAGATTAAAATCAGCGGCGGTGAGCCCTTCCAGTCAAAACATTTTTTGGATCTGGTGTTGCCGCGCTTGATGCGGGAGTCCAGCCATACAGTTTCCATTCTCACAAATCTCTCCGCGAGTGAGGAGGAGTTAACCCGTTTTGTGGAGATCACAGAGGGAAGGCTGCGGGTTTTGTCGGTCAGTTTTCATCCTGAGTTTGTGACCCTCGATGATTTTCTAGATCGAGCCATTTTTTTGAAAGGGCTGGTGCCGGAGAAGAGTAGGATTAAAGTAAACATGGTCCTGCTCCCGGGAAAGATTTTTTCTCATTTTCGTCTGCGCCGGAAAATCGCAAGGGCCGGTTTGCACTACTATGGCCAATACTATAAGATTAAGGGGAAGGTCTGGAACTACTCCTGGAAAGACCGGCTGGCGCTGCGTCTGCTTCTGGGTTGGGAAAATTCACCGCATCAGATCAACAAGGCACCGAGTTACCAGGGTCACTACTGTGAAGCGGGTTTGTCCTATTTTGTGGTGCAAAAGGAGGGGGACGCCTGGATCTGCCGGACGGCGAAGAGGTTCAACCAGTTTTTCCTAGGCAATATATATAAGGGTACCTTTTCACTGCGCTCTGCAGGGTTGGTATGCCCTTTTACCATCTGCCCCTGCAGCGTCCCCCATAACCGGGGGTTGATTCAGGAACCCCCAAAGGGATAATTACTAATAAATTTTAGCTTGCATTTTTCTATCTCCTCCATAAAAGACATCGCAGCAGAGGCAGCGGCATTTGTATGAAGCATAAAAGAAGTATCCTACTCTACGTTATGGCCGGAGCGGTCCTTTCCGCTCTATTTTTGGTTTTTTCCTCAGCGATTCAAAAAATCATCATCCAGGCGCCATTGGGTCCAAAGGGGTTTATCATTTCCACCCTGTTTGGTCTGGCATCGGGGGCGCTTTTAGGGTTATATATCTACAGAGTAAAACAGGCGCGTGCGTTAGCGGAGCAGGCGAATGAATCCAAGCGGGCTTTTCTGGCCAATGTCAGCCATGAGTTACGAACACCCTTAAATGGCATTGTCGGGATTGTTGAGCTTTTAAAGGCCTCGTCCGCCTCCGCGAAACAGGAGTCGTACCTCAAGGTGATCGAGCGTTCCGCTAAAAGATTGGAACATCTGATTCACAATATGCTTGATGTCTCCAATCTGGATTCGGGTGAGATCTTTTTTGTAAACCGCAAATTCAATCTCTGCCATCTCATAGATACCCTGCTTGATAGGGTTGCTGCGGATATCCAGGAGAGGAAACTGTCTCTCTATCGCGATATCCAGTTCACCTCCCAGATGCAGCTCATCGGCGATTCTACTAAGGTGGAGCAGCTCCTCCAGAATCTATTGGAGAATGCGATCAAATTTACAGAAGAGGGAACGATCTCTTTGATTGTGCGCGAGCTACCTGGAGAGGCAGGGCAAAAAAGGGTTGAGTTTCAGGTCAGAGATACAGGTATTGGGGTAGAGCCACAGTTGCAGAAAGAGATTTTTTCGCTATTCGCGCAGGCGGAAAATTCTTATCGCCGGCGTTATAAAGGAGCTGGGTTAGGGTTGACAATATGCCAGCGCCTGGTTCAGTATATGGGCGGAGAAATTCGCCTGGAAAGCACACCAGGCCAGGGAAGCAATTTTATTGTGCTTCTTCCTTTTCAGATTGCGGAAACTTCTTCTATTGGACACGCTTGATGAAGATACTCATAGCAGAGGATGATGAGATCAATAGAGAGGTGATCAAACTGATGCTTCGCGATCAGCCGCACGAGCTTTTCTTTGCAGTGAACGGATTGGAAGCGCTGCAGGCTGTACGCAGTCAAAAGTATGATCTCGTGTTGATGGATATCCAGATGCCGGAGATGGATGGATATGAGGCAACCAAGATGATCCGTTCCGAAGAAAAGGGTCATAGGATTCCGATTATCGCTGTCACTGCATACGCGATGGATTCTGATAAAAAAAAGTTTTTTGAAGCGGGCGTGGACGATTACCTGCCAAAACCTATCCGGACAGCGGATCTCATCCAGAAAATCAACAACTTTTGTTGCCAATCCTGAGGGAGTGGTTGCACTGCCATGATCCAAAGCTCAGGATTTCTGCATGATAGATATCTTCTCGAGAGCGAGATGGCGCAATCACTCTATTTCCGTTTTGCCCGCGATCTGCCTATCATCGATTTTCACTCCCATTTGCCGCCTGGTCAAATTGCCGGTGATATCCGTTTTGACGGCATCACGAAATTGTGGTTGGGAGGCGATCACTACAAATGGCGTCTCATGCGTTTGCGCGGCATTGGTGAGGAGAGGATAACCGGCAGCGCGGACGATTATGATAAATTTTTAGCCTGGGCGCAAACGGTACCCTATGCAGTGGGGCATCCTGTTTTTCACTGGAGCCATTTAGAACTAAAAAAATTTTTTCATCTGCCTGATAGAATCCTGCAACCAGAAAACGCCAGGGAAATTTATGAACATTGCAACGCGCTGCTGCGAACTGAACTAGGACTCAGCGCGCGTGGCTTGTTGTTGCAAAATAAGGTGGAGGTATTGTACACCACGGACGATCCCCTGGACGGGTTGACGGAGCATAGAGCGCTGCGCGATGAATCTTTCCCGGTTGCTGTCAGGCCGACGTTCCGTCCTGACCGATTTTTTCGATTTGATTCTGTAGCATGGCTTTCGCTGGTTGAAGAGCTCGGTGCGATCACCAGAGGCAGGATTGACGGCTATGATCGCCTTGTCGTAGCCCTTGAGGAGCGCATCAAGGTATTCCATGAGAACGGGTGCCGCATTGCTGATCATGCCTTTGCGGAGATGCCCACGAGAGGTCGCGATGCCGGAACAGACGCGATATTTCACCGTCTTTTGCAGAATGGAACGATCTCAACTGCGGAGTACTCAGCCATGCAATGGCGTTTGCTGAAGGATCTGGCCGGATTGTACCGCCGTCAAGGTTGGACGATGCAGCTTCATCTTGGCGCGCGTCGCAATACCAATCAACGGATGTTTGCCAGGCTGGGAGCTGATAGCGGTTATGATTCCATAGGTGCAAGCGGCGCAATCGACTCGATGATTCAATTTATTGATTCTCTGAATCAGGAGAACCAGCTACCCCGATTGATTCTGTATCCCATGTCCGTTGCCGAATATGAGGCGTTTGTGACTCTTGCGGGAAGTTTTGGTGAAGCAAATGAACCTGGAAAAATCCAGTTAGGAGCTGCCTGGTGGTTTCAGGACTACCCGGAGGGCATTCTTCAGCAGCTTCGTACCAGCGCCAGGATGGGTATGCTGCGTGTTTTTGTGGGGATGGTTACAGATTCGAGAAGTTTTCTCTCTTTTGTTCGTCACGACTATTTTCGCAGGGTTCTCTGCAATTTTTTGGCAGACGAAGTAAAACAAGGGCTGCTGCCGGCTGATGAGAATTTTCTGGGGAAACTGATTACAGAAATTTCTTATGAAAATGCGAAGCAAATTGTGTAAGAATAGCTGCGGTTTTTCTTATGCTAATTTTTAAATGTTGCCTTATCTTTGCAGATCTCTGTAATTTCCGCGAGCAAAAGCTATAATTTCCTCCTTGCTGCTCTCCAGCGAATCACCGCTACTGGTCATCGCCAACAGGGCAGCAGCCTGAGCCTGGCGCAAGAGATCCTGGGGCGAGACATTGTCAAGCAAGCCTGCCAGTGTCGCCGCAGCGAGGGCGTCGCCGCTGCCGATCCTGTCCCGTACCTGCACGATAGGGCCTGGTTCAGATATACTGTGAATGGTATTTTCAACCATGACGAATGGTTCCAGCGACTGGCGGTTGTCTGGATGAATTTTTCGATCTGTGGCCATAATGAGTTTTAAGTCTGGAAAGATATTTTTTGTCTCTTTGATGGTATTCTCAATATTGTCCGGATTCGTGCGGATCTTCCCGAGAAGCAGTCCAAGGGTGCTGGCGCTGGCAAAAAGGATATCCGTCAGTGGTAGTAGTTGTTTTATGGCGGCGGCAAAGGCATTGGATTCTTTCTCCTGCCAGATATGGTGACGGTAGTTGAGATCAAAGCTTGTCAGGCATCCCTTTTTTTTCGCCGCCTCCAGAGCATTAAGCTGAATTGCCAATGTCTTTTTTCCCAGTCCGCAAAAGATTGCGCTTGTGTGAAAAATGCGGCAATCCGATTTTGTAAAAATTTCTTTCCAGTCCCATGCCTCCTTGCGCAGCAGAGAACAGGCAGAGCCCTCTCTATCGAAATGGAGAGCGACTTGTTGGTGCTGCAGCTGCTCTTCTGCAAAATAGAGCGGAATGCGTCCAGGTGTCATCGTTACAAAATCTGTCAGAATACCGCTGGAGCGGATTTTGGCGAGTAGGAGCCGGCCAATGACGTTATCCGTGATAGATGTAATAAGGAATGATTTCCTTCCAAAGGTTGAGGTCATGGCTTTGGTCACATTCAGCTCAGAACCTGCAGCCGCCGCATGAAAGAGTTCGCTGCTGTGCAGGCGTCCATAAAGCGGGGTAAAACGAAGCATGGCCTCGCCCAGGGAGATAAAGACAGGATCGCACCAGAATGCGGCCTCTTTTTCGGGGAAATATCGGTTCATGGTCATAGGGTTACACCTTTTTTCCAGATTGCGATCTGGGTATCGCCCAGGATTTCGCTTTGTGTGGATTGCTCGCCTGAGGCAATTGCCTGAATTTGATGCAGCAGGGCGCGCCGGAGCCGCGGTTCCTGTTCGGGATTTTCCAATAACGGAGAGCTGTCAAAATCAAACCAGGATGGCATTTTAGAAATAATTTTTTTATTACTTGCTATTTTAAGGACTGGGACGATGCCACCGGCCGGCGTACCTAAACCGGTCGTAAAGAGTATCAGATTCGCGCCAGCAGCAGCTAACGCTGTTACCGATACTAAATCGTTGCCTGGCGCAGACACAATGGTCAAGCCGCCCGATAGGGCGATCTCGCCGTAATCCAGGACATCTTGGATAGGACGCGCACCACCTTTTTCAATGGCTGCCAGGGATTTCTCCGCCAGGGTTGTGATGCCGCTGCGAATATTTCCGGGCGACGGGTTGGCGTCAATGGGGAATTGGTTTCTACGATAGTCATCGCGATGTTCCAGGAAGAGTTGCTTCAGCTTGACGAAGAGGGTTTCGTTGGCGCATCGCTGCAGCAGGAGATGTTCCGCGCCGAACATCTCTGGAATTTCACTCATAAGTATGCTGCAGCCCTGATCGATCAATGTATCTGAGATATGGCCAACCAGCGGATTGGCGCTGATTCCGGAAAAAGGGTCAGAGCCGCCGCATTTCACACCAATACGCAGCGTGCTCAGGGGCAATCGCTGCCTTTGCTCCTGCTTTAGCTGGTGGCCGACCTCCCGGATTCGCGCGAGAATAGGATTGAGGTTGTCCCCGTTATCCTGGAGAGCATAGGAGTAGAGGTGCTCACGCGGGCCGATTTTTTTGAGCAGCTCTGTCAGATCATTTGTTTCGCACCCAAGTCCAACTACGAAAACCGCCCCTGCGTTCGGATGAGTGGCAAGTGCGGCCAGGAGCGCGCGGGTAGAGTGGAGATCATCGCCAAGCTGGGAGCAGCCATAAGGGTGGTTGAGTGTCTGGATTTTAATCTGGGGATCGATCAGTTTGGATCCCTGGCTTTGCAGGCGCGTGACAACTGCATTGATGCAGCCAACGGTAGGAAGGATCCAGATCTCATTGCGAATCCCGGATCGCTTGTCACGGCGGAGGTAACCATAGAAATAAGGATTTTGTAAAGATTCCATTTTGCTGCGGGAAGATAGCTGCAAATCGCGATCTGGGTGCCAAACAAGTTTGGTAAAATCTGCCGTCAATTCCGAAGCGAGATTATGGGTATGGATATGCGACCCGACAGCTATCGCCATGCGCGCGATGCCGATGGGCTGGCCATACTTGCGCACGCTTTGGCCGGTCTCAATATCTTGTAAGGAAATTTTATGACCTAAGGGAATAGCTTCGCGAATAGCAACTGTACCGTGATCCGGGCAGTGCACCATTGTTCCGACGGCAATATCCTGCATGGCGACTGCCGTATTATCATGCGGATGCAATTGAACACAAAGGGGCATAGGTTACCTACACTTCCCTCTGGAGTGCCTGCAGAGCGTACGCGAAGAGTTCGTAATGGTCTGTCGATTCGCTCTCCGAAGCTGCGAGTATGTTGAAAATTTTAGTAAAAAAAGAGGCATGAGCCGGGAGCCAACGGCTGTGCTCCTCCCAAAGAAGCGGATCCGCCAACAGTTCGGTTGCACTTTGCAGCGAGCAGCTTGAGTGATTCGCGCTGCGCCAGAGCCACAGGGCATGCATCCTCTGGGGATCATCCTGAATATCAATTTGTCGGTTTGCCATGAGGATAGCGAAGGAGTTTTGGCCCGATTTTTGCAACCGATAAAAAAAAATAAAAAAGACTAAACTAAAGAGGAGTCCCTTGTTTTCCCCGCTGCACCGTTGTAATGTGGGAATAATACGTCGAAGCACCTTTTCGCTATGGTACATCAGGATCAGCTCTAAGCGATGCTCCAATCTACCATCAGAAAAACGATCGAATGTTGCGGTCAGAAACGCAGGCGCGTCAGGTATGTCAGGCGCAAGGCAGGGCAGGATATGTTTCCAGCCAAGATCGAGAATATGACTTTGCAAAAATGGATCTTGCATGCAATCGTGTACAAACTCTTTGCCCAGGAAAAGACCGAATTGCGCCATATTGGTGTGCAAGGCGTTTAAGATAAATATCTTTCTTGATGCGTAGGCTTCCAGGTTTGCTGCAGTGGCCACACAATCCTGAAGCAGTAGAAATGGAGGTGGCGGCAGCTCTTTTTTAGGCTCGTCGATGATTAGGCTGCTGTACTTTTCCGTGTATGTTAGAAGTGCATCTTTCCATCCCAGTATTTTTTCCAACTGATGGGTGCGGCGTGTTGATAATGACGGCACGATACGATCGACAATGTTATTCAAAAATTGATTTTTTTCCTCCAGCCAACCGATAAATCCGCTATCCAATTGCCATTCTAGCGCATAACGTATCACAAGGCTCTGCAGTAGATCGCCGTTTCCGTTTAATAGCTCGCACGGTAAGATATGAAAGCCCTGGAGAGTTGGATCCAGCTTTGACGCAAGGTAACGATGGAACAGCAGCGCCGTTAACTGTGCCGGAAACGAAAAAGGTGGCTTGATCCATGGCCAGGTTACCGGGGTAAACTTGAGCCCATTTTCTGTTGTATTCGACACGATAACAGAAAGAGAAGGCAGTTGCGCGATGGAGGTAACTTCGGACCATTCCGTATAGGGGTTCGCTATACCGGCAATTCTATTGGATATTGTATAGTTCCAGGTATTTTCAGCTTCATGATAGTTCCAGATAGAAAAGAGGTTATCCTGCCTTGTGTAATTTTCCGTTTGGCCATGGGGAGTGGCTGTCAGCATGAAGGCTCGGCCATGATGTAAATTTTTTTCTTTTAACTCCTGAAGCATAGCGACAATAAATCCGCGCATAAATCGTCCGCTGCCAAAGAGAAGATGAGTGATGGGATCATTGCAGGGGGGCAGGGTGGGAGTTGAGTTTTTGTTGAGATGTGACAGCATGAAATCCTTTCCTTCGCTCGATCTTGGGACTATGTTACAGGATCTTTTCAGAATGGCAATTAAAGTTTCCTTTTTGTTAGATCCTAATATCGACTTTGTTATGAATTTTATACTAAAGGCATTTTGGCTTTCGGATATAGCAAGGCAATGCCAGCGATGTCGACGCACCCTTTAGCCGGTATAAAACCCGAGAATCAAAGTGTTTCGAGTATATAATTTGCCCTCCGAAGCGAAATGGTCTTGACGATATTGTGACAGATCACAAGGTGAATAGCCAAGAAAGAGAACGGCAATCGAGGGAGAGATGGTGTTTTATATGGTTCGAGTTTTTTTGTATCGCAGGGAGATTGAGAGCCTTTTTGAAAAAAAGGCATTCAGGTCAAAACGCTTTTTTGTCATGTTATTGCTAGTGGTAAGCGCCGCTTTGGTATCGTCCTGTTCCATGCTTTTCACTCCACTTCCCGAAAAAAGTACCACAGCCCAGCGTCTCCTTTCTTTCCCCCAGAAAAATGTCCCTATTCTGGAGCCGGCTCATATCTATTGGAACCGTTATCAGGTTCCCTTTATTGAAGCATCCCATGATAGTGACGCGGCTTTGCTTTTAGGCATGGTACATGCTCATCTGCGGCTTGGACAGATGGAGATTTTTCGAAGAGTGGCTGCGGGCAGACTGGCAGAAATGGCAGGACCCTTTTTCGCTCCAGATCTGGATCGTTTTTTACGCTCTATGCGCTTTGACCGACACGCAGAAGAGCAGCTTCGTCGCATGAGCCCGGATATTCGTGTATGGTTAAAGAGCTATGTTCGCGGAATCAATTTTTATATATCGCAGCTTCGCAGCCTGCCTCATGAGTTTTCGTTATTGCAAATGAAAAAAGAGATCTGGCAGGAGCGGGATATACTGGCTATGGGTAGATTGGCTGGAGTTGACGTAAACTGGTTTTTGCATTTATCAAATATTAAAAATTTGGATAAGCCGTGGTTTGCCAATTTTTGGAAAAAAGTTGTTGCAAATGAAGGTGGTTCTGATGCAAGCATAGAAACTGCGCTCCGGCGATCTCTGATAGGTATTTTGTTCGCCTTTAACCGCAGCGGCAGCAACTCCTTCGTGATCTCTCCCCGAAAAAGCGCCTCACCGTCAGCAATCATCGCGAATGATCCCCATGTCGGATTAACTGTTCCCGGGTTATGGCTACTTGTAGGAATAAAAAGTAAATCCATGCACACTGTTGGTTATATGATTCCAGGACTTCCCTTTACTGGATTGGGGCGAAATCCGCATCTGGCCTGGGGGGGGACAAATATGAGGGCTTTGTCATCAGATTTTTTTGATGTTTCATGCCTGCCGCCTGAAAAAATCGTTCGGCGAAAGGAGAAGGTTCGCGTGCGCTGGTGGTTTGACAAGAATTTTACTTTGGAGGAGACCCCGTTTGGCCCCATCATATCCGATGTTGAGTTGATTTCTGCACCGGAAAAGAGCCGTGTTGCTTTGCAATGGGTAGGTCACTATTTTTCAGATGAGCTGACTTCGTTTATCCGGATGAATCAGGCGCGCAATAGCCGTGAATTGCGGGAGGCTATGCGTAATTATGCGGTTTCTGGTCAAAATATACTCTATGCGGATAACGCTGGAAATATTGGACATTTTCTTGCTGTGCGTTTACCGGAAAGAGGGTATAGCTCACCTCAGACACTAGTGCTGGATGCCTGTGATAAAAAAAATTCCTGGAAGCGAATTGTAGATTCGAGTGAACTTCCTTTTCAGGAAAATCCAAAATCGGGATTCCTGGCGTCGGCCAATAATGTCCCCGTGAATATGAAGCCAGCCATTGGCTTTTTCTTTTCGTCGAACGACAGAATTAGTCGATTGAAGGGATTACTTTCGGCAAAGAGAAAATTGACGATTCAAGATGTTATGGCCTTGCAGCTTGATGTTTACTCACAGGACTCCCTGTTAGCTAGGGATGCGCTTCTTTCAATTCCAGGTACCTCCATTTCGCTTCCTGCTAAGCATTCAGATTTTATAACGCAATTAGAGAGTTGGGATGGTCATTACCGTGCGGAATCGACAGGCGCTCTGGCATTTGAATTGCTACTATTTCATTTTATTAACCAACAATACGACGAACAGCGGTCGCCTGGAATTCAAAAATATCTTCTCAATTCGGAACATGCTTTTTCCTTTATTGTAAAGGATATCGCATCTACTTCTGATAAAAATAGAGTCAGAAGTTCATTTTTTGATGCGCTGGAAAAAGCAATCGCGGATCATCAAAAATTCAAGAGCTGGGGTGCACTACACCGAATGAGCGCAGCTCACCCTCTGGCCATGATTCCCATCATAGGAAGTCGTTATCGAATGCTGGAATACCCCCTAAGCGGGTCGAAGACAACCCTGATGAAATCATCTCATGCATTAACAAACCAGAGACATAACTCCAGTTATGGCGCTAATGCCCGTCATATCAGTCTGATGCATGATATCAATGCAAATTATTTTATCCTTTTTGGCGGTCAGGATGGCTGGCTACGTTCGGAAAATTATTTAGATCAAATTGATTTGTGGCGGCAGGGTAGATATTTGCAAATACCACTTGAAGTTGCAAAATTTCAAGAACAAGCGGTACATATGATGAATTTTTCAGGTCAAAAATAGAGAAAAGGGTGGTAGGAATTTTTTTTCGTTATGCTACGATAATTAGCGCGGGGAACTATTTGTCAATGGCATCCTTTGGTGGATGCCGTGAAGCAATTTTTGGCTGCTTTAACTGATTCGTTTGAGAAAAATTGTGAATTTTTGCCCGCTTAGAAACAGGAGCAATCCGAAAAGGAAAACAGTTAATCCTGCAGGCAGATACCAGAGCCAAAATATATTTGAAAAAAATACAAGATAAATATTGGCCAGGAGAGACAAAGCCGATGCCCAAAGGATAGGGTATGTGTAAAAATTTATTGATAATTGCCTGTTGCTGATTAAGAAAATGCCAAGTATCGGCGCATAGGTTATCGAGGCTACCGATAGCCCAATCTCCACCAGAATACCGCCAACCGAGCCAAGCAGGATGGCAGATATCACTAGAAGAAAACTCCAGAAAAGGGAGATCCTTTTAATCGTCATGAGTTGGTTGGTATCCGAAAGGTTTTTCTCGTGGATGCGCAACAGATCCACTGCGCTTGAAGCTGCTAATGCATTCACGCTTGAACTCAAGGATGACATCGCTGCGGAAAGAATTCCAATGAGAACAAAATCGCGGATATACCATGGGGTATGATCTGCTACTACCTTGGGAAGAAAATCATCTGGTCTATCAAATCGGATTTCAGGAAAGGCGCTTTGCAGCCAAAGTCCAAGAGATAGAAAAAATGCAAATTGAAATAATACAAGGATGCCACTTGTGACGAGAGCGCGTCGTGCATTTTGGAGCGTTCCTGCGGCAAGCAGGCGCTGCACAAAGATATGATCCGTACCGTGAGATGCAATCGAAAGCAAGGCCCCACCCAAGAGACCGCTTAGAAGATTATAATTTTGAAATAGTTTCTCTTGGGGGAATAGTAGTAACTCAAGAAATTTTTGCTTCTGAAGTTGAAGAGCTGTACTAAGATGATTTTGATCGATGATAATAGAATATGCATATATTAGTAAAGCCATGCCAGCGAGAATATAGACCAAGAACTGGAGAGAATCCGTTCGAATCACGGTGCGAAGACCGCCTTGCACTGTATAGATTATGGTCAGCCCTGCAATGAGGAGGAGGCTTATCCAGATATTCCATCCAAAAATAAAATGTAGAGGTAATGCTGTGGCATACAAACGTACGCTATCCGCCAGGATTCTTGTGACATGGAACAGTAAGGATGCGAAAACCTGCACCGGACGTGAGTGTTTCTCCTGTAAGACCTGGTAGATGGAGATCCATTTACCCCGAAAGTATCCAGGCAATATAAATAGGGCGATGGCCAGACGTCCCGCCATATAGCCAAGACCTACATGGAGAAATGAAAACCCGCTGATTAAGGCTAGCCCTGGAATGGAAATAAATGTCAAAGAACTTGTCTCGGTTGCAACGATGGAGAGGGTAATCCACATCCAGTGCATTTTGCCGTCCAACGTCAAATAAGTTGACAGATTGGAGATTTTTTTCCCGTACAATCCTACCCCGAAAATAAGAGCTGTATAGAGAATCAGAATCAGGAAATCTATGGTAGCCATAAAACTTTTGCCTTTAAATACGATTCAGCATCAATGGTAGATCCTGAATAGTGTGGAGATAAGAAAATAATCTAATTTTTCCTGGCTTAAAATTTTTTAACGCATAACGTTGATTCAGGAGTGATATATATGCCATTGCTGCTTGTTCCTGGAAAAATTGTGGAGGTATGTCTGGTAGCTTGCAGCAATCTCCTCCAGAGATGCTCCTTGTTCTATCATAGTTCGCATGGAAGAGCTGCCGCTAAGAATATCAAATGCAGGGTGGCTGGTATTAAATTCATAGCCATCGCGCAAAAATGAAAAATGTTGCGGGTATAGATCGTGCACAATCTTTGTAATCGCAATACCAACAAGAAAGGCCGGTACAACCCGTCGATCTGTAATATGTAAAAATGCGCCGCCGACCACCATCTCCTTATACTTGTGAAATGTTGGTTTAAAATATGTGGGTCGAAAAACGATTCCAGGTAGAGCGTATCTTTGCAAGGCAGCGCAAAAAATATCTGGATCGATAAATGGGGCGCCGCAATGGAGAAAAGGTCTGGTTGTTCCTCTCCCTTCTGAAATATTTGTGGCCTCCAGGAGGCACATTCCCGGGTAGATGTATGCAGTGTCAATGTCCGGCATATTGGGTGAAGGCATGACCCAGGGTAGTTCTGTATGGTCGAAATCGTCTCCGCGCCGCCAGTTTTCCATAGGGAAAGTATCAAGTGGCAGATCCAGCTTCTCCTGAAAAACATAATACCGAGCCAGTTCTGCCGCTGTTAATCCATGACGGACTGGAACTGAGATTTCCCCCACAAAGGAGTGATAATCTGCCTCAAGGGGAGTCCCATCGATATCCTGTCCATTGATGGGGTTGGGGCGATCCAGTACCAGTATCTCCAAACCTTTTTGGTGAAGCCGGCGCAAAATATAGGCTAAGGTGATTACGAAGGTATAGTATCTGGTGCCGATATCCTGTATATCGAAAATGAGGAGATCAATGTTTTGCAAATCGCTTTCGTTGGGGAATAGTGACTGGTAGTCGCTTCCATAAAGACTGACAACGGGAATAGCGCCTGGCTGTTGACTGGTTACTGCGACCTGATCCTGCTCTGTGGCATAGAGACCGTGTTCGGGACTAAAAATTTTATGGATGCGCAATCCTTTCTTTGCGAGAATTTGCCAGCTGTATTTTAGGTCAGAGCTGACGGATGTCTGGTTGACGATAAGACCAATATTTCGCTTTTGATACCGGTCGCATTGCATTATGAATCGATCCAGTCCGCTAATTGTCTTCATTGCGATTCTCCCGATACGAATTGCCTTGTAGGCTAAAGAGCGATGATTGCATCAGAACAGCATTCCTCAGTATCGGAGGAATTTCAACCTGTTTTTGTTGCCAGATGAGACTGTTTTCAACCAGGCAATGGTCGGGTAGAGCATGGATATCATCGATGATGCAATTTTGTATGTGAAGATCTTTTTTTTTGTCTTCATAAAACTCGATATAGGGAGAAGGCCAGGGCAGTCCGCTTCGGGAGCCATTGCCCCATTGCCATCGAATTTTTTTGACAAATTCTGCGAATGGCCGATACCCATGGAGATTCAAGCTAGTGTACGCTTCCCATGTTCCGATATCCTGCCAATGCCTTTGATGCAGATGCCAATTAAGTCCAGTGGTCTCGATAAGGCCGGTAAAACCTGTTGTTACAATGGAGGAGAATCCAGCGCAGAGGTGTTGTAGAATTGATGAAGAGAAAATTCCTATACCAGTATAGATAAAATCGGTTTTAATTTCCGTGCCGCGCAGGTTGCGAAAATCGACGACCTGATCTCCCTGCACGCCAACCCAGCCAATAGAGTTGGCATCGGGAGTTTGGTATAGCAATAATGTTCCTCCCTGACGCCGCTTGGAAAAAATATTTATAAGTTCAAATAGATTCACATCCGCAATAATATCGGCATTCATCAGCAGTATGTCATCATTCCCAAAAAAATCAGCGCATTTTTTTAGGCCACCTCCAGTTCCCAAGATCGTCTCTTCCACGGAGATAACGATCTCCATATCCATCTGGAGGGATCGAATAAATGCAATGATGGCTTCGGACTTGTAATGGGTATTGATGCAGACCTGGCGAATACCTGCCGTACGCATCTGCAGAAGAGGAAATAGTAAAGAGGGAATATTCCAAACAGGAAGAAGCGGTTTGGGATATATTTCCGTTAAAGGGCGGAGCCTTTCTCCAAAACCAGCGGCAAGGATAAACCCTTTCATGTCGCGCCTGACCCGTGCAGGCTTTCTTTGCGTAGAATGCGAATGATACGCAGGATTTTTGCAGTTATTTCATTCTCCTTATCAGTGTGCAGGTAAGATAACGTTCGTATGAGAGCATCCTGATAACGGTAATTTCGGTTTTTGGAAATTTGATAAAAAAAAGTTCCCATCGCTTTCAGGTTTCGTTGCAGGGCCATGATCATATAGTATGTTGTGTACTCCTGAAAATCCCAGCCAAACAGTTCGCCGCAGGAATCATAATGGCGATGAATTAAATATTGTTGCAAATCAAATTTGATCTCCCTGTAAGAGTCGCGAAGCAGCGATACAAGATCGTAGTGGGGCAGACCAAGCCTTGCATCCTGAAAGTCGATCAGGCAAATCTGGCTTTGTTGAATATGGATGTTGCGACAATGAAAATCGCGGTGGTTGAGGACAAATTTTTTTGGGATGTCGAGAAATTCAGCTAAGTATAAAAATTCCTTCTCAAGGATCCGGATATGGTTTGGCTGTAGCTCCTGGAGAAAGCCGCCATCTCTTCCATACTTTAAAAAGAAAAAAAGTTCCTCGGAAAGTTTTTCACGTCCAAAGGCCAGGTCAAAGGGCACCATGTTTGTATTGATAGAAATTTTTTGAATTGATATCATGGCGGTTAACGCCAATTGATAGAGATCTTTTAGTTCACTCCCGCCTTGTGAGGCCGCCTGCTCTAAAGCCAGGTCGCCACAATCCGATACTAGCAGGTAACCGCTGGCAGAATCGATGGTGTGAATATCGGGAACTGAGATACCCTGGCTACGGAACAGGGATTGAACCAGAGCGAAACGGTATCCGTTTTTCTCTGCTAATGGCAATAAAGGATCGTGACACAGGATGTAGCTATGGCTATCGCTTGCGATGCGAAAATATTGGCGGGTGGAGGCGTCACCGGCAAGGGGTATGATGGAGGTAACCCCTTGACCCGGCAAGCTTCGCCG
Organism: Leptospira biflexa; assembly: GCA_020720805.1. Classification (GTDB taxonomy): domain Bacteria; phylum Spirochaetota; class DYNZ01; order DYNZ01; family DYNZ01; genus DYNZ01. Next base: position 124,538 of record DYNZ01000002.1, read on the forward strand.
AAGAAAGGCAAGCAGAATCTCATCCATAATTAATCCGTTAGAGGCTCTTTTTCTCTAGTTCAAACAGAAGTTGACCCTCGACCACGGATTCGTTGAGATTGACTCCAATGTGGACAATCTGGGCGTTATACGGCGCCATTACAGCGTTTTCCATTTTCATCGCCTCCAGGTTGATAATCTCTTCGCCTTCATGCACAATGTCTCCTACCTTTAGCGCGCCGCGCTGGGGGTTTCCGATGCGCCACACGTTGCCATTGATTGGCGCTCCAATCTGCGCAGGCCCTTTGGCAATGCGGATTTCGCCCTTTTTTGCCCGGGGCGTTGCTACTGCGTACACGCTTGTTTTATTATTCACCCGCATAACCACATGAATAAAACCTTCGTGCTCGCTGCCTATAGAGACAATTTCTATGCAGTAGGGCTTGCCATTGAAATCGAACATCACCTGGTCACCTGGATTTTTTAATCCTTCGCGCCAAACTCCCGTTGGCAGAACCAGGGGCGCCTGACCATACTCTTCCCGGAATGTGAAAAAAATCAGGGCGTCTTTGGGGTGCATCAGATAGAGGATAAACTCCTCATCACTGGCGGGTCGTCCCAGATGTTCTTCGAGAGTCATCCGCAATTTTTTCAGGTCATCATCAGGGATAGATTCTAATGGAGAGTCCTCGCTACGATTTTTTTTCCTTTCTTGCCACTGGTCGCCAAATGCGCTACGATACACCCAGTCAGCCGGCCATCCCATAGGCAGCTTGCCATAACGTCCTGTGATCAGGTTCTTAAAATCTCCAGGAGCATTACGGAACAGTTCCAGCATCTCATCCTGCTCCTCTTTTTTCAGCTTTTTGAAATCCTGGTTTAATTCGTCAACAAATCTGGAAAGAAGGTTAATAATATTTTGCACACCCCGGCGTCCCTGCTCTTTACTGTACTTGTTGACTATACCGCTACAGGTAACCCATGTTATTTGTGAGCCTGGAGTTACGTCAAAATATTTAATGATTCTATTGTAAAGGGACATCACTTTTAGGATTTCAGGCATCAGGTCAATAAACCCATTTTTTTGAGCCTGCTCAAAAGAGCTTGGAAAAGCGCCACCGGGCATTTTATGCTGAGTGACCGTGTGGTCAAATCCTTTGAAAGGGGATTCTGCCCACTCATAGTGACCGATCCAATCGCGAACCTTCTGGCTTGCAAGTTCAGCCTGATCTCTTTCCAGAATCACAGAGATGCCGGATTCAACGAGATAGGCCTGCGTGCCGAGAATGGGGGGCTGGCCGTAGAATCTGGTTAAGGAGTCCTCTTGAACATCCAGGATTGAAGCTCCGGCCTGCGCTGCCGCTAGCAAGGCAGGTAGCGCTAGACCGTCTGTTGCGTGGCGATGGTATTGTACTATTAGATCTGGATAGGCCTGCTTGATGGCGTCCACCAGGTTGTGAATGCGTTTCGGACTACCAACACCGGCCATATCCTTGATGCATAAAACAATTTCATCTGTACCGGAGCTTAATGCTACGATTTCCCTCACCAAGCCAAGATAATAGTCATTGGTAGTCCAATCTGCCTGGGTGAACGAAATCGCCGGTTCAAACAGTCTCCCCCGGTTCATGACTGTTTCTGCTACTGCGCGCATATTGCGGATATCGTTCAGGAAAGAGAAGCACCGCCAGACATCTATATCTACGTTAGCTACTACATATTCGATGACATTGCGCGGATAAGGACGGTATCCCCAGAGATTCGTTTCACGAATCAAAGTCTGCAACAGAACGCTCGGCATCTCCTGGCGCAGCAACTGGATTTCCTCAAAGGGATCTTCACGGCGGTTCATAATGCCGACATGCCAGCGGGCGCCGCCATGGCACTCTGCGCTGAATAGGTTCATTTTTTCATAATGAGGCGCGAGCGAGGAAAGGTCACTGATGCGCAATCTGTTTTTATAGTCTGACTGACCGGCATCGCGCATGCCTGTCGAGGTCAACATGACACCTTGCTGGCTTCTTAGTTTATAAATAATTTCCCTGGGGGACATCCCCGGTGTGATACTGTTTTTTTTTAATTTCTGGTTCATTACATCCACTCCTGCGGTCCCAGAGCAGAAACCCTGGCGACAAACTTGGCAATTTTGATGATCTCATCCTCACTGTCGATATCCTGAAATTTGGAAACCAGTTCAGCCATGTGCTCTTCAATGAAATGGGTAGAAAATTCTCCCTTTTGGAAACTCTCATGCCGTATAATACTCAAAAGCAGAGGGACAAGAGTTTTCACTCCTTCGATACGAATACTCTTACTGAGGGTTCGATCCATCGCTCTTATAGCAAAATCCCGGTTTGGTCCAGCGGTCATAACCAGCATAAAGAGAGAATCATAATAGGGCGGAATATCTGACCCTTCGTATGCCCCCTGAGCCACGCGCAGAGCTGGTCCATGGTGAACCTGCAGGCGGCTGATTTTTCCGAATGAAGGACTGAAATTTTTTGGATCTTCGGCGTTGATCCGTACCTCCAATGCCCAGCGGTTGGGGTGGATGTCAGCCTGAGAAAAGCCGATCCGTTTTCCTTCAGCGATATCCAGCATGATGCTGACAATATCGAGACCTGTTATCAATTCAGTGATACCATGCTCCACTTGGAGACGGGTGTTGACTTCCAGAAAGTAAAATTTATTGGTGGTCGAGTCAAATAAAAACTCCACGGTGCCAGCCGAGGTATAGCCGATTTCCCGCATTAGACGCACCGCCGTAAAGCATATTTCTGTACGCAGGTCATTGTTGATTGACGGCGATGGAGCTTCTTCGATAATTTTTTGATTACGTCGTTGTAGAGTGCATTCCCGTTCATACAGGTGCATAACGTTATTGAAACTATCAGCGACAATCTGTACCTCAATATGACGTCCGTGGTCAATAAATTTTTCAACAAGGAGCTTGTCGTCTCCGAAAGATTTTTTTGCTTCGGAGCGTGCTTTGTCAATGGCATTTTCCAATTCCTTGTCAGAATTGACTTTGACCATTCCCTTGCCGCCACCTCCCTGCGCCGCTTTAATTAAAATAGGAAAGGAGACGTTATCCTCTTTCATCCAATCACGGATCTCCTTTGCCGCTTTGACATTGTTAATGCCCGGAACTGTCGGAACATTAGCCTTGGCTGCAAGTTTTTTGGCCTCCATTTTATCGCCCATAGCTTCAATGACTTCGGGTGATGGGCCGATCCAGATAAGGCCGGCATCATTGACCCTGCGCGCAAATTCGGCATTCTCTGCCAGGAAACCCCAGCCAGGGTGAATGGCGTTCGCGCCGGTTTCCTTGGCCGCGTTGATCAATCGATCCATATTCAAGTAGGACTCTAGCGGCGGAGCTTCGCCGATGTGCACCGCCTCGTCGGCTACCAGAACGTGATGCGCAAGCCGATCTGGCGTACTGTAAACAGCTACGGTGGGAATCTGGCGATCGCGGCAGGTGTTCATGATGCGAACCGCAGGCACACCTCGGTTGGCAATCAGAATTTTACTGATCTTCTTTTCCATAAAACAATGTCTCCTGTGTGGGCGATGTTATAGCGTTCTCAGCTTCTTTCTGGAACTATGCATCAGAGATGAAAAACGTTTTCGTACCATACAAAATGGCAGTTCAATCCGACAGCTATTTTGTATGGTTATTTGCTATACTAAAGGCATTTGGGTTTTCGGATATCGCATGGCAATGCCAGCGATGTCGACGCGCCCTTTAGCCAGTATTTACTGTTTGCAATGGACTTTGTCCTGCAACCGTTAATGCCAAGGTCGATAAGGACGCGGTTATGGCATTGCCCAACCGGTCAAATTCGATGCTTATTGGTATAAAACCCGAGAACCAAAGTGTTTCGAGTATATAAACCGGGCTAATTCTTTTTCGAAAAACTCTAAATAAAATCTCGCTAAGCAAAAATAAAATTAACGGATCTGTGTCAATGTTTTTTTGTGAGGAAAATTATCACTATCCATCGAAGATATTTGTTATGTCGTATTATGAATCGAAAAAAACTTCGAATTGATCTCAAATTCAAAAAAAACAAAAATGGTTGTTGCTGAAAAATCGAGATTTAGGGAGAGTATACTTAGCGGTCAAAATCAAACAGAGATGCCTGATGCAAAGAGCCGCCATGATCAAAGGAAGTTAGGATGAACCCAAGGTCTATGATCGTAACCTCTCTTTTTGTTTTATGGGCGGCCTTCGCTGGATGCTCCCGGGAACAACCTGCGCACGTTCAGGATGAATATTCCAAGTCGCGCCAGTCAGGCCAGCAGCAGGGTGATGTAAGAGGCTTGTCCAGCAAGGCTATTTCAGATAAAAAAAAGGAGGAAGTAAAGCTTAACTATATTGAAAAATTTTCTAATCCAGTGGTCAAGACATCAATGGCTACTGTTTCTGAGGCGTTAGCAGATGCTTCAGAATTTGACCCATCCTCATTGAGTAATAAATACCATAGAAATATCAACCAGCTTCACTATTCGCTGGACGATCGTGCCCTTTTTTCAGCGGAAGGAAGCGGTTTTTATGTTTGGGATGTGGTCACAAAACGGCGTATTTTAAGTTCAAAAAAAAAGAAATATATTCAATCATGTCAAAATATTTTTGTTGCTTCCGATGGCAATCGCGTATTTACACTTGAGAGCGGTTATAAAGTCCGCATTCTGGATATAAAAAGGAGAAAATATCGTTCAGAGATAGATTTCTATCCCACAATCAAAGCGTTTGGAAGCGGACTGATTCGCCGCATAGGGGAGGATGCGAATGCCTCTATGTGGGTTTTGATCACGCAGAAGGAGGGGGCATTCTCCTATAGCTATTCCCGTCAAAGCGTTGAGGATATTTTTACCACGGAAAATCGGTTTCTTTATTCTGGTCATTTTACTCGAGATGGACGTTATGCAGTTTTGCACCCTATTGGCGGAGAAAGCCAGTTTATTGTATGGGATCGCAGAGAACGAGTTATAAAATATGAGCCAACAAATCGGGATGTAGGAGGTTACATCCAGACGGTTACGCTTCATCCGGCGGATAACGTATCAGCCATTATCATGATAAGCGATATTCTTGTGCTAAATCTGGAAACACAAAAAATTATTCAAAGAATCAGCTTTCCCCGCGCAGCACGAATCATCCAGTTTACGGAAAATGGTAAATATCTGGCTGCTGCCGCTTTCCCGGATATTGCAAACAAGGCGGAGGGCTATTCTGTTTATCTTTTTGATTGGCGTACAGGGAAAAAAATGGTTCGCATAGGAGGTCAGGCCGAGCAGATTACGGCTTTTGCCATAAACCATGCTGTCACCCAAGCGGCGATTGCCGATGGCAATGGGGTTGTTCGGTTTTACGAAATTGAAACTGGTGCTCTAAATCCAAGATAAGAAAAAGAGTACCCCAGTGCCGTTTCCGGCACTGGGAGCAAAAGGAGAGTATCATGAAAAAAAGGAAGAAAAATTATTGATTTTATTGTGCTCTGTTGACTCTATCCTGGATCATGGCTTTGCACTGCTCTGAGAACTGGTTCATATTTTGCTTGATACATTTGCGCATAGCATCGCGGTCACCACGGGATTGGGCACAATATTTTTCAATGTCGGCACGGCAAACGCCTTGTCGGTTGCGATCCCCGTTCATACCTCGATTGTATCCTTGCGACCAGGCCAAACTGCCAAATATCAGTGCTATACCTAAAGCTGCTGAAAGAAATATAAATTTTTGTCTCATTGTGGTCATCCTTAGCCGTTTTGTAAAAGTTAGACCGATCCTATTGGGTGAAAGTTCCCAAATAAAAAAAAAGGATGAAGAAAAAGAATAAAAACATTACAGGAAAAAGATTTTCATTCAGAACAGATTTTCGATTGGTAATTGAAGGAATGCTACAGTTGCAAATTTGTTGGAGGATCAGAATATATGATTACTGAAAATGCAATCAGATTTTAAATTCATCTATCAACTCTTTTAAGTTTTCTGCATTACTGGCAATTTCTTCTGAGGTACTTGATAGTTCCTCTACTCTGGAGGAGATCATTAAAGAGGATTCATCAATTTTTTTCATCATCTCATGAGCAGAACTAATCTTATTGTGCTGTATAGAGGTGGAATTTTCAACTTTGTCTATGGAAGAGATCGTAAGCGCGAATTTATCCCATAGCCGACTTAAAAACATCCAATTGAGCCTGAG